>JAAXQE010000095.1 GCA_012974425.1 Geopsychrobacter sp. | reverse complement strand
TGCGGCAACCTCTGCCAAAATGCTACCACCACCCCTGTATTCCGCTCCACGAACACAAAAAAGCCCGACCACTTTCGTGATCGGGCTTTGATTTTATTTGGTGCGGAGACTCGCCTACTACGGCTCGGACCTCATGTCCTCACCTGCGCAGGCCCCCCTCCGCTCGCTGACGCGGACATCCCTGTCCGCTTTCCTGACATCCAGAAAGCGCTCTGCAGGCTTCGAGTTACTCCATGAAAAGAAAAAAAGGGCGTTACCTGCTCTTTGAAACTGTAAACCCGGGTAAGTCCACAGTGCCTTCCTAAGAGTTAACATATTAACCAGCCATGATGCCTAAACAATCGATTCACGGTAGCTCTTGATCGCCCCGTGAAGGGCATCGGCGGCCAGATTGGAACAGCCCATCTTCTCCGGCGGCAATCCATCGAGGGCCTCGGCCACAGCTTCATTTGTCAGTGCTAAAGCTTCATCCAGGGACTTACCGATAGACATTTCAGTCACCATAGACGAGGTTGCTATCGCGGCACCACAACCGAAGGTCTTGAACTTGGCATCCTTGATGATCTCGCCTTCGACCCTAATGAAGATCTTCATGACATCGCCACAGGATGCATCTCCCACCTCCCCAATCCCGCTGGCATCCTCAATTTCTCCCACATTCCGTGGATTGGAAAAGTGATCCATCACTTTGTCGGTATACATAACATCTCCTCAAATCACAAATGATCCGGGAAGCCACTCCCGGCACTGGTTAAGCTCCGCCGCAGAGAACAACCTTGCTCCGTACAGGTCAAAGTTTATCTCGGTTGTAGAGAGGGCTCATCTTCCGTAACCGCTGCACGATAGGCGGCAACTCCTGCAAAACGTAATCAACGTCCTCCTCAGTATTGTCTGTGCCTAAGCTGAAACGTATACTGGACTGAGCCAGCACGGCATCAACGCACATGGCCCTCATCACATGAGAAGGCTCCAGAGAGCCGGAGGTACAGGCCGAACCGGACGAAACCGCGATCCCCTTCATGTCGAAATTAAGCAGCAGTGACTCCCCCTCGATGTAGGCAAAGCTAACATTGAGGGTATTGGGCAGGCGCAGTTGTTGTCTTGGATGGCCGTTGAGCTTGACCTCCGGTATCGCCGCGAATATCCCCTGCTCCAACTTATCGCGTAATCTCGCGATCTTCGCGGCATCCTGCTTCAGGTTTTTTGCCGCCAGTTCGCAAGCCACCCCCAATCCGACGATTCCGGTGACATTCAGGGTACCGGCCCGACGGTTCCGTTCCTGATGACCGCCGTGCATGAATCGGCTCAGACGCGTGCCACGGCGGATATAGATAGCGCCGACCCCCTTTGGTGCACCAAACTTATGACCAGAGATGACCGCCAGGTCGAGATTGGCCTGCTGGACGTCGACCGAAATCTTACCGACCGCCTGCACCGAGTCGCTGTGGAAGCAAACCTTGTACTTTTTGGCCAGCCGCCCAATCTTATCAATAGGATAGATATTGCCGATTTCATTGTTAGCCCACATGACCGAGATCAGGATTGTCTGCTCTGTAATGGCTTCTTCCAGCTCCTGCAGGTCGAGCATGCCGTTCTTGTCAACCTTCAAGTAAGTCACTTCAAAACCCTGCGTCTCCAGATATTCGCAGGTTTCCAGCACCGCCGGATGCTCCACCGAAGTGGTAACGATGTGGTTCCCCTTCTCCTTCAGTGCCTCCGCAGTCCCCTTGATGGCAAAGTTGTTCCCTTCGCTGCCGCAGGAGACGAAAACCAGCTCCGCCGGAGAACAATTGATCAGCGCGGCGACCTGTTCGCGAGCCGTCTCCACGGCGGAGTTGACGGCACGGCCTGCCCAGTGAACGCTCGACGGGTTGCCGAACTGTTCCCTAAAAAACGGCAACATTGCCTCAAGCACCCCGGGCCTGACCGACATCGTCGCATTGTTGTCCATGTAGATCTTCTTCACCAGTCTTCCTCAACCACAAGAATATGGGGACCTTCCCCCTGTCAAGTTCCTGAACTTAACACACCCGAAAAATTCGTTTTCGATCTCATTCTGACATTGCCTCTTCGGTAAATCGGAAGCCTCTATCGGAACTCGTCAGCAGCAGTTATCGCTTGGTAAAAAAACGTGCGATAGCCGCCGTAGCTTCAGGTGCGGCCAGTCGCTCGTTAAACAGGTCCAATTCCCGCGCCATGGCGGTGGTCACTGCATCTTCCATCCCGCGCTTGAGCAGGGCCTTGGTGGCTCGAATCGACTCAGGCGATTTCAACGAGAGCTTTTCAGTAGTTTCAAAGGCCTTGGCCAGCAAAGTCTCGGCGGGAACGATCTCGTTGACCAAGCCGATCCGCTCGGCGATCTGGCTATTAAACTGTTCTCCGAGAAGGATCAGTTCCGCAGCCCGCTGATAACCGATCAGATGCGGGAGGATGTAGCTGGTCCCCCCTTCTGGAGAGAGACCCAAATTGACAAAGGGCAGCGAAAACCGTGTATCTGAAGTTGCATAAACAAAATCGCAGTGGAAAAGCATGATGGTCCCGATCCCCAAGCAAATGCCGCTGACGGCGGCAATGATCGGTTTCTGTGCATGTCTGAGGGCATCGATATAGAGGTTGTGCGGGTAGACACGATCAGGTGAAGGGCCATTACGAAAGTTTCCCAGATCATTGCCGCTGCAAAAACAACCCTCAATGCCATGGATGATAATAGCCCGGACACTGTCGTCGGCATCCCCGGACCTGATGGCATCAGAAAGCGCCGCATACATCTCCGGGGTCAGGGCATTCTTCTTCTCCGGTCGATGAATCTGAATGCAGAGTGCTGATTTTTCACGTGTGGTGAGAATTTGAGCTGCCATCTACAACCAGCCTTCCTTTAATTGTTGCGGTAACGGTTACCCTCGTTTATAGATTGACCAGCAGGTGCTCCAGTTTTCCCTGCTTGGTTTTAAGATAGTTGATGTTGACAGTGGTCGGTTCTGACTGAATAGCGACTCGCTCGACCACTTCCAGGCCGTAGCCCTGCAGCCAATCATCTACAGATCCTCCATCGACATGGTAGTGCCGATCCGCCCGATAATGGCCGGGATTGCTGCGCTATCCAGCTGGATTGCCGCTCGAGGTTCTTGCTGATCCTGGCCAGTGCTTTCTGCATCTGTGGCTCGGCAATATCGAAGATAACCACATCATATTCCTACTGGGCCAGGCATTAATGGTAATCTGGTACCGCTATGCTTCCAATGTCAAGGAAAAAGATCCGAACACTGGAGTTATCCGCTGGTCGAAGCAGTATTGCTGCCATTAATCGATCCACCGAGGGGAAACTGCTCTTTTTTCACAATACTGCCTGGTTTCAAATTTTAGTTTAGCCTGGATTGGTGGCCACCATTCCGGCTTAGAGTTCAAATAAACCCGACGCAAACTCTCTCCCCGGAAAACCAATTTCTGTCAATCTTGCAAGGCCGCGGGATCACCGAAGCCGAACAGTAATCCTTACGACTTCGGTGGCCATGTTCACTTTTGTCAGTTAGGATTCTGCGAGGACCGCGGTTGATTCGATTTCGATTAAACTTTTAGAAGCGAGAAGATCCGACACAAATATCATACTCATGACAGGAAAGTTTTTCCCCATCAGATGTTTCCACACATTACCCAGTTCTTTGCGGGGTTCAACAAATTGCTTTTTGTCAGTGCAGAAGCAGGTCGTGCAACAAATATGTTCCGGTCCGCCCCCGGCTTCTTTCAATATCGCTAGTGTATTTTTTAGCGCCTGATCAAATTGAGGGACTAGATCTTCGCTGTGGAAAAGGTGTCTTTCGTCCCAGCCAACCTGGTCGGCAATGAATAAAACCATGCCCGGGCATGGTTTTATTCATTGCCGACCGAGCCCTTTTGCCAGAAGAGAATTTTCCCCTCCCTGTGCTCAATGAGCCCCGGACATAAGGCATTGTAAGGCAATAAGTAATTATGGTACCATAATGCCATGTTAATCTGCTCGATACTTTTACGGTCAATTGGATCTTGATATGAATAATCAAGTCACCATCCGAAATGCCATACTGTCAGACATTAACGCCGTGATCGAATTGGACCTTGTCGGTACACCGGAAGAGAAGCTGGCCTATTGGCAAGGTATCTTTGATCGCTACGTAACGACCGGAAAGGATGGCGTTTTCTTCCTCGTCGCTGAAATCAATGGCGAAGTCATTGGTTTCGCGATTGGAGAAGTGCGCGCCTGGGAATTTGGCTCACCACCTTGCGGTTGGGTCTTTTCTTTAAGCGTTTCGCCGAAGACTCGCGAACGGGGTGTCGGCCGGCTTATGTTCAAAGAGATGTGCCAGAGACTGAAAAATGCTGGGGTTTCGACCGTGAGGACGATGGTTGACCGTGAGAACAAACTGACCCTGTCGTTTTTCCGCAGCCAGGGATTACGCACCGGCCGCTACATCGAACTCGAAAAGCAGATTGGTGACATGGAAGCAACCAGCTGACCAGGAAGACCGTTATGAAACTGCAGAAAGCAAGCCTGTTTGGTCTCTATGCCGTACTGGAACTGGCCAGAGATACTGAGCGCCAACTCTCGGCCACCGACATCGCCGAAAGTTACGGTATTTCCACACATCACCTCGCTAAAGTGTTGCGTACGCTGGTGCGCTCAGGTCTGGTGCAAGCCGTACGCGGTGCTGGCGGCGGTTATCGCTTTACCGGAATCGTTAATCGAACGACACTGCTCGATATCATTGAACTGTTCGAAACATTGGAATCAGATCTCGACACCCCGAGCCCAAACGCACAATCAGGTGGTGCCATTGTCGAAGAGTTACAGAGTATTACCCGCGAAATCGACGACCTCACCAAAGCGGTTCTGGACACAATCACCCTGGAGACGGCCCTCAACAGCTCACAATTACGCGACACGCTTTCCGGGCAATAATTGATCACCCGGCACATGTTCCTCGATGGGGAAAATGCGTCGGCCGGATCTGGTCAAGCGAGATGAGAAAACCATTGAGACAATCAATACAGGAAGAAACTGAACTCGGCAAAGAAACCGGCACCAGAATGGGGAGGATTGGCGATCGCCCCTACTGGGCTCTCAACCTTTCCCTGCTGATCAGAGCGGCACACCAGGTCGGAGCGGCAATTTTTCTTGCAGCCTGCCTTCTTGATGCCATCCCCGGACCACCGACGTTCTATGTCGTCCTTGCAATTTCCAGCGGAGTGTTGCTGCTTGTCACTGAATGGTTGCGACACCGCCAAATTCACAGAGAGCTGTCGGGAATGATCACTCTGGTGAAAATCCTTCTGCTGGGAGCGGCATGGCATGGTTTTCTGCCACTACAGGGAACGGTTCTACTGGCCTTCCTGGTCGCCTCTATCGGAGCCCATGCGCCGAAAAAAGTACGCCACCGGCTGCTGTTTTAACCGGTCTTTGTTTCAGCCTCTGCGCCCTCGTCCAACCCAAGAAAGCTGCGCGGATTCGCCGAAAAAACCTTATCCTCAATCTCCACCGGCAGCTTCAGCGACCTAACCAGTCTAACGTAATCAAGAACAATCTCTGGTTGATAGATGAGAGCGTCAGAACCAAAACAAACCCGATCCTCGTAATGACTGATATAATCACAGTAACTAGCAGGGCTGTTCTGCATATGCGGCATCATGTAAGCGATATCAGTATAGACGTTGGGATAACGATCGAGAATTTTGCCAAAGGCTTTTCTGCCGATACCAAAATGAGGGAAATTGATCCTTAGACGCGGGAAGTCATCTAGCAACGCGCGCATCACACTGCCATAGCGATTTGCGTCCATGTGATACAGAACCGGCAGTTCGTTGGCCTCGGCAAAAGCGAAAATCTCCCATTCGCGCTGGTGGTACTGCTCAAGACTGATGCCGAAGGTCTCGGGAACACTGGCAAGAGCAAGGTCATTGCCGTCATCGGCCAGATAGAGCCCCTTGATCCCCCGAAAACCTCGGTTAAGATGTTCCTGCAGAAAGCTGCTGACAGCCCCACTCAACATGCGCGTATCCAGCATGGGGAAAAGCATTGGATCGTTCTGCTGCGAAAATTCCAGCAGTTCGTCAGCCTCGTTGAAAAGAGGGTCACCAAGGTTCTCAAACCCCTCGGGGATAAGTTTCCAAACGTCCTGAGCATTAAGACTGGTATTGACCAGTCCCATGACGGCCATGTGGCTGACGCCAGCCTTGCGCAATTGCGCAAGGCCGCGAGAAACCATCCCGGCCTGCCCCACCCCGGCAAAACAATGGCAGTGAACATCTACGATCTCCTGATCGCCTGTCTCTACCGTCTGCATGGCCCGCTCCACAATCAACAGGGAATTCCAAAGTTAAAAGGGCTCCAGGCAAAGCCGGGGGCCCTTTTAACCAATGATCAGCAATTTTTCCAGTCAGCCTTGCGCTTTTCAAGAAAAGCGGTCAACCCTTCAACGGCGTCATGGGTCTCCATCAACTGAGAAAGATAGAGGGTTTCGACCCGCTCCAGCTTGGCAGTAACGCGCTGGCGGTACTCGTCGCGCGCGGCCGATACCGCAAAACGCAGGGTACTGGCACTGCTTGAGGCCAGATGCTTATCAAAATATGCCAGGGCGGCCTCCTCCGGGTCGTCGGCGAGACAATCTATCAGTCCGGTAGCTAGAGCCTCCTCGGCTCCCATACTGCGCCCGGAGAGCAACAGGTCTTCGGCTTTGGCCTGACCAATCCTTTCGGGGAGCAGGCAACTGGCCGCCGGGGCAAAGACCGCCAGCTTGATTTCCGGCTGGCCGAGCTTGGCATCGGGGGCGGCAAACAGCATGCTGCCGGCAGCGGCGACCTCCAGTCCACCCCCCAGGCATTGACCCTTAATCGAGACCAGCAGCGGCAGCGGACAGTTGATCATGCTGCGCACCAGAGAGTGCAGTGCCTTAAGCATCTCGGCACACTGTCCGGGCAGGTGTTCATCGACGCTCGCCCCGAAACTGAAATGAGGGCCTTCATGGTCGAGCAATACTGCGCGCAGATCCTTGTTATCCCGATACTCAGCCAGCGCGGCATCTAAGGCGGCAATCATGGCGGCATCGACGATGTTGGCCTTGGGCCGCGCCAGACGCAACCGGAGCAGACTGCCATCCCGTTCAAGCCAGACCTTCAGTGGAGTTTCGCTCATTGCCTTATCCTTTCTGACCGGGCATCAGGCTGTCGATCAGCTCTTCGGTCCATGGCACCCCTTTGGCCAATCCCTGACGCAGCTTGACAAAATCGATTTCGCGGCCGGTCTCCTTGTTCCCTTCATTGAAGGCACGAAAACCGGTACGAGCTTCGTTCATCATATTAAGTGCCAGCCAGGCGCGGGAATTTTCCTTATTCTGGTTCCAGGCTCCCAGCTTCGGCTTGCGCAACTCTTCGAGACTCTTGGTCATACACTCGGGGAAGGTTTCGATCAGCTTGGCGCAGAGTTCCTCGACCTTTTCATCGAGCATGCTCAGGTCGATCTCACCAGTCTTGATCAGGTCTCGACCGTCCCTGAAGGCACTGCCACTGCGGAATTCACCGAGGATAACCCGACCATACTCATCGAACATCTGGTCGGTAACCACGGTCGGATTGGCGACAAATTTGCCATCAATCTTCAGCGCCGGAACCACGTCAGCGATAATCCCGAGACGCGCCGCCTTGTGGGCCGAGAAGGGTTCGCAGAGGGTGCCGGAGACCATCGCCTGCTCGCAACCGATCATCACCGGCAGGAAGTCGGTCGCGCCGCCGATCGCCGCCGAGCCATGCTTGGGACCGGCCTGACCGAAGTTGGCGAGGTCGTGGGAGATGGTGAAGTCGCAGGCCATGCCGATCTCCTGCCCGCCGCCGATGCGCATGCCGTTGACTCGGCAAACGACCGGCTTGTCGCAATCAAGAATAGCCGAAACCATATCATTGAAGAGGCGCATATACTGGCGATATTCCTGGGGATTACCGGCATAATACTCGGCATATTCTTTGGTGTTGCCACCGGTACAAAATGCCTTGTCGCCAACCGCGGTAAAGACCACAGCATTGACTTCACGGTCAGCCGAAGCGCGCCTAAAAGCCAAAATGGTCGCCTTGACCATGTCGGTCGTATAGGAGTTGAACTGCTTGGGATTGTTGAAGATAATCCAGGCGTTATAGAGCCCTTCAGCCACCGAACCATCACGGCGCTTAGCTGGACGTTTTTCATATTGAACCATGCCGTCACAGAGGCTCTCAATATCTTGAGCGACCAGGTTGTGATCGATCAAGTGGGCGGGTGAGGTATCAGCGATAATCTGATCTGTTGTAGCCATGTTTATCTCTCCTTGCGAATTGATTAAATATTAAGTGTCAGGGGACTAGAATCGCCCGGCGCTGCATCTTCTGATCATGCACATCTGCAAAAACGCTATTGATCTCACTCAGCGGTCTCTGCTCGATAAATGATTTGAGTTCGACCTTGCCATCAAGGACCAGATCAAGGGCCGCCGGATAATACTCGGGCAGGCAACCCCAGTTGCCGATCGCGCGGGCATGGAAGGCCATCAGGTTGGAGAGACGGATATCAACCGTCGCCATGGTGAATCCCACCACACTCAGGGTGGCGCCGTGGACCATCAGGCCGTAGGCTGATTCCTGCCCCGGTTTGCTGCCGGAACATTCGAAGATGAACCATTCAGTGCTCGGCAGGCCATTCTCTTTGGCGAATGCACCGATCGCCTTCTTCAGATCACGGCCACTGATCTCACCCGCGTTGAAGGTGACTGCTGCACCATATTCAGTAATGGCATCCAGCTTGTTCTGATCGATATCGATCGCGACCACCGTCGCGCCGAAGGCTTTGGCCATCTGCACGCAATAACCACCGACACCACCAACACCGACAACAATCGCCAGGCTCCCCGGGGTCACGCCCGCTTGATGCACCGCCTGGTAGGGGGTTGTCACCGCATCGGCAACCACAGAGACATCTGCCAACTCAAGGCCGGCAGCACTCAGTCGTTTTTCGTCGACCGGGCACAAATCACGCGCAGACACCACTATGTGGCTGGCAAAACCGCCCTGAATATCGTTACCCGGCATCTGCTGGCTGCGACAGATGGTCCCCTTGCCACGCTTGCACAGATCACATTCGCCACAGGGCATGACCGCAGGGATAATCACGGCCTTGTTCAGCCAGTCACTAGCTCCCACGCCAGTGGCAACCACCCGGCCGCTGATTTCGTGACCCAGAGTCAGTGGCAGCTCTGAGTTGGTCCGCACCCCATCATAAAAGAAACCCAGATCGGTATGACAAACCCCACAACCCGCGACCTCGACAACCACCTCGCCTGCATTAGGCTGCGCGAGGAATTCCTGGCGGGTCAGAGGCTCATTCACTCCATTCATCATCCAACGGTAAGCATTTATCGACATGACGTCTTCTCCTGTGAATCGATTTTAGCCCCCATAAACCTTCAGGACCTTTTAAATGTTGTCTGTTCGGCAAGCTTGAGAAAGGTCTCGCGCAAACTGATGGGCATACTGCAGGGTTGCCGTGATTCGCGTTTGACCCAGATATGCCTGGTATGGCCGGTGGTCAGAAGCTGGTCTCCACGTTCCACCTGATAACTGAATTGCAGGCTGCGACTGGCAACCCAGTCGAGCCAGGCGGTGACTTTGACACTGTCACCATAACAGGCCGCCAGACGGTAATTCTGCTGGGCCTGAGTGATGAGCATAAAATATCCGAGTTCTTCAATTTCGGGATAAGGCTTCCCCGCGTCGAGACAAAACCGGGTACGAGCCAATTCGAACCAGACCAGATAGTTGGCGTGGTGAACAACGCCCATCTGATCAGTTTCGGCGTAACGGACATCTATTTCGACTTCAGATTTTGGTTTCATAAAATCATCCGCAAGTTGTCTGGTTCAAAGCCGTTCAATCAGGGTTGCCATCCCCTGACCATGACCGATGCACAGCGATGCGATTCCGTAGCGCCCGCCACTGGTCTCCAGACCATTGAGCAAGGTGGTGATCAGGCGGGTTCCAGTGCAACCCAAGGGGTGGCCGAGAGAGGAAGCTCCACCCCAAGGGTTGACCTTTTGCAAGGGCAACTGCAGCTCGTTGATACAGGCCACAGCTTGACTGGCAAAGGCTTCATTCAATTCAAACAGATCAATGTCCGCCACCGAGAGTTGATTTTTCTGCAGCAGTTGACGGATCGCCGGAACCGGCCCCATCCCCATCTGACAAGGGTCGAGACCGACCACAGCAAAATCGACCACGCGTGCCCGACGTGGCAACTCAAAGCGCTCACAGGCGGCCGCCGATGCAAGCAGGGTCAGACTGGCGCCATCATTGAGCGGCGAACTGTTGCCCGCTGTGACCGTGCCGTTTTCCTTGAAGATGCTCTTCAGCCCGGCGAGACTTTCGCGATTGGTTCCCGGCCGTGGTGACTGATCCTGATCGGCAATGGCGTCACCGGCAGGGATCGGGACAATCTCCCTGGCAAAATGACCCGCCTGTTGGGCGGCGACGGCCTTGCGATGACTCTCCACGGCAAAATCATCCTGTGTGGAACGACTGATACCATAGACGTCCGCAACCTTTTCTGCGGTCAGCCCCATATTGGTAAAAGGGAACTCGAAGTGTTCAAACAGCCCGGGATTATAATCGATGGCTGCTGCCATCGGCACATGGCCCATATGCTCAACGCCACCGGCCAGCAGCAGGTCGGCATGCCCAGCGCCAATGGTAGAGGCGGCAAAATTAAACGCTTGCAAACTGGAGGCACAAAGACGATTGATGGTAACACCCGGCACCCTGTCGGGGAGGCCGGCCAACAACGCAGCGAGCCGGGCGATATTTTTCCCCTGCTCCAGATGCTGACCGACACAACCGATGTAAATATCATCAATGGCTTCACTCAGTGCTACGCCAGCAGGCATGCCGTCAAGCAATCCCCGCATCAGGGCAGCAAGCATATCGTCGGCCCGGACATCACGGAACAGTCCTTTTTCGGGATGGGCCTTGCCGATGGCAGTCCGTTTTGCTTCGACCAGATAAGCGTCCATTAATTTCCCCTAAAGTGACAGTAGACCGCAGCTCTTGCCGCCGTCGACATGCAACACCTGACCGGTGATAAACTCAGCATCATCCGAAGCGAGAAAAGCAACCGCAGCAGCGATATCCTCAACCTTGCCCATCTTGCCGGTTGGTTGCATACGAATCAGTCGCTCACGTGCCTCGGTCGGCATACTTTGGGTCATCGGTGATTCAATTGCCCCTGGCGCCACGGCATTGACATTAATCTGAAAACGGGCAAATTCGAGCGCCAGCGAACGGGTTAAACTGACCAGTCCCCCCTTGCTGGCGGTATAGTTCGCCTGACCGATACTGCCGAGCCAGGCTCGCGAAACGATATTGACAATCTTTCCCGAACGCTGGCTTTTCAGTGTTGGAAAAACCGCCTGACAACAGAGAAAGGCCCCCTTCAGATTGATATTCAGTACCTGATCCCAATCCTGCTCCGAGATGTTGCTGATCAGGTTGTCACGAATGACACCGGCATTATTAACCAGCACGTCTATGCCGCCAAACTTCTCTGTCACCTGTGCGACCAGCTGCTGAACCTGCTCCTTGTCAGCAATATCAGCGATGATCGGCAAAATCTCACAACCGGAACCCTCAAGACTTCCGGCCAGTTGGTGTAGTTGCTCTGCGTTGACATCGACCAAGGCCAGACGTGCTCCTTGATCAGCAAAACGCCGACTGATTGCGGCACCTATCCCCTGTCCGGCGCCGGTGATGACAACCACCCGGCCCCGAACTGGCTGATCCGCGGCGGCCATCAGCAGGCCTCCACGACCATGGCAATCCCTTGTCCGCCACCAATACAGGCGGAAGCGATCCCCAACTGTTTGCCGTCACGTTGCAAGGTCTTCAGGCAGGTCAAAGCCAGACGCACACCGGTCGCCCCGAGCGGATGACCGATGGCGATAGCACCACCATTCACATTCAGTTTATCCTGATCCAGCTCAAGAGCTCTGGCCACGGCCAGGCACTGGGCGGAGAAGGCCTCATTGATTTCAAACCGGTCGATATCGCCGATTTTCAGCCCCATCTGCGTCAATAATAAACGGATCGCCGGAACCGGACCGATCCCCATAATCTCCGGTTGCACACCGGTCGAAGCGAAGCCACGAATCTTGCCGAGCGGCTTCAGACCATGGGCCCGAACATAGTCGCCCGAAGCAACCATCAGTGCCGCTGCACCATCGACGATGCCCGAAGCACTGCCGGCAGTGGTAGGCCCCTCTTTACTGAAAACAAAGGGCAGTTTGCCCAACTCTTCCATGGTGGCCTGCCGCGGGTGTTCATCTGCGCTGATCCCGTTACGACCGTTACAGCGGTATTTACGCGGGTTGAAACCTTCCATCTCCAGGACCCCTTTGGCCTCCACCGGAGTGATCTCCTGCTGGAAGAACCCGGCTTCTGCAGCATTGGCATAGCGCTGTTGACTGCGCAGGGCGAAGGCATCGACCTCTTCCCGCGTCAGGGCATACTCTCTGGCCAGATTGTCAGCCGTAGCCCCCATAGGCACTGCGGCGGTATCGTTGAGAGCTTCCCAGAGCAGATCAACAAACTCGGGCCGACCCAACTGAAAACCCTGACGAGCGGAATAGGATGCAAGAGGGAAGCGGCTCATGGTGTCGGTCCCACAGCCAAGAATCAGGTTGGCCTTGCCGAGGGCGATCTGCTCTGCCGCCTGCCCCAGCAATTCGACGCCGGAGCCACAGATTCGCTGGGTCAAAACAGCAGTGCTGGCGATCGGCGCTCCTGCATACAGGGCAACGTGACGCGGCAAGAAAAAGCTGTCGGCGCTGGCCTGACCGATATTGGCAACGATGGTCTGATCGATGTCGGCAGCCGGCACTCCGGCCGCAGCGATCGCGGCGCGACTGGCGAAAATACCCAGGTCGGTCGGCGAAACCGTCGACAGGCCGCCGGTGTACTTACCAAAGGGGGTACGCTTCCCGTCGAGCAGATAGATGTCCTCAAAAAGAGCACCGCTGCCAGCCTGCTTGTTCTGAAATCCCTGTACGCTTGCTTTCATGATGACTCCTTATTTACCGATATAGTTCGGTTTCTGGCCGCTGAGAATACTTGAGAGACCGCTCCGGGCGTCCTTGGTGGCAAAGATGGTTTTCAACCCT
Source organism: Geopsychrobacter sp. (assembly GCA_012974425.1). Classification (GTDB taxonomy): domain Bacteria; phylum Desulfobacterota; class Desulfuromonadia; order Desulfuromonadales; family Geopsychrobacteraceae; genus Geopsychrobacter. The sequence continues at coordinate 59,827 of JAAXQE010000095.1, read as the reverse complement.
TTAAGTTCCAGTTGCAGGCCGGCCTGAAGCTCCAGACCGTACCCCTGATCAATCAGATTCATGGCTGTTTTCAATGCTAGCGGCGCCTTGCGGCTTAAAGTCTTGGCGAGTTTTTCCGAGCCTTCACGGGCCAGCAGCGGATGCCCAAGCTCACCATCGAAGGCGGCGAATTCGAGTTCCTCCGGAGTTCCCTCCTTACGACCGGACTGGGCCTTTTCAAGGGACACCCCAGCTAATTCCCGCCAGTCTAAAACCGGCTCGATAATGGCGTCGATCAAGCCGTATTCATAAGCTTTTTTGGCGTTGATAAACTGACCGCTGGCGATTAGTTGCTTGGCGCGGGCGACACCGATCAATCGACTGGCACGCTGGGTACCGCCGAGACCAGGGTAGATACCAATTCCGGTTTCCGGAAAAGCCAGTACCGATTTGCGGGTGCCGAGACGATAATCGCAAGCCAGTGCCAGTTCCAGTCCACCGCCAAGGGCCAATCCGTCAAGGTAGGCAATTGTCACTTTGTCGGAGCCACTGATCTTGTTCAGGACCTGCTGCCCGAACTCGGTAAAGGTCTGAATTCGCTGCAAATCATCAGCATCTATGGAATCGAGGAAGAACTTGATGTCGGCACCGGCGATAAATGCCTTGCCCTTGCCATGAATGATGATCTTGCTGATGTCGGCTCTACCGTTAAGTTCATCCACACAGCGATCAAACTGACTCATCACCTGCTCACCAAGCGGGTTCATCCGGTCCGGCAGATCGAGAATGATAAATCCAGTCTCGGCGATAACCTCGGTTCTCACCCAGTTAAGACGCAAATTTTGCGCTCGGCCAGAATCGGCCAGACAGTCCGGCACGGGAAGCTCCCAGGCAGAAAAAACGCTCTCCACCATTTCCCCGACCTGCGATGCGCCAAGCTTTTCGAGCAACTCGAAGGGACCAATCGGCCAACGCAGACCGGCACGAGCGCCCAGATCGGTCGAGGTCGCATCAACCACCCCTTCATCGACCATTTGCGCAGCAACCCCAAGACTGGCACCAACCAGGCGGCGAGTGACAACATCAACCTTGTCGGAACCGCTATTGAGGTGACTGGTATCCTCAACGTTCCAGTCCTGTTTGGCTTCAACCTGCTGGCAAAGGCGTTTCGCTGGCGCATAAAAAGCACCAAGCTCACCAGCCAAACCATCGGCGGCATGCATAGCGATCGGCACACCGGTCGCATTCATCAACGCGAAAGGCCCCATACCAACACCGAAAACGTCACAGGCGACCTGATCGATAAAGGCGATACTGCCACAACCCTCTTCGTACAGACGAGCTGCTTCATTCAACCAGGGCACAAAGAAACGATTGACTGCAAACCCCGGAGCATCCTTGACCAGAATCGGGGTCTTGTCATAAAAGGCGTAAAAATTTTCGAGGGCAGCGACGATCTCCGGTGAAGACTTTTCGCCAGGGATCAACTCAACCAGTTTGTTTTTGGCGGCGTGATAGAAGTAGTGAACTCCAACAACCCGCTCCGGCGTTTGCAAGTCGGCGGCAATTTCACTGATCAAAAAAGATGAGGTATTACTGGCGAGGATGCAATCGGCACTGACCACCTTTTCCAGTTCGGCGAACAGCCCCTTCTTGACTTCAAGGTTTTCGAAAATAGCCTCGACCACCAGATCCGCCTTAGCCAGCTCAGCCTGATCAGTTGAGCAGTGCAGTCGACCAAGCACTTGATCAAATGCTGGCTGATCGATCAGGCCTCGCTGCAAAGCTTCCCCCAGGGATTCACGGATATAACCGACCCCCCGCTCAAGAAACTCCTGTTGCTGGTCAACCAGAATGACCGGCAGCCCCTTCATGACAAAGTGTTGAGCAATTGCTGAGCCCATGGTTCCGGCGCCAACGACGCCTACTGTTGCAATCGATTTCATTCGCCTACCCTCTTTGTAATGTTAAATAGCTGTGAGATCCAGAACATCCTGCCAGTGCAGGGGCGATCAGTTTCGGGCCTGTCCAAACCAGGATAAGTCCACCCTCTCGTATTTCGCAATGCGAAACTAATTTTCGCTTCCAGTAAAGCCTAACCGACATAACAGCGTTTGTAAATATATATTTCAGAAAATAAACAAGAAAAAACCAACTCCGCCTAACGTAGTGATACAACAGGATAACAAGCAGCACGGAAAGAACAAAAGGGTACTAAGAGAGTTACTTATAGGCCAGTAAGGGTCGCTTATCAATTTCACAATGCGAAATCACATTTCGTAAAAACATTGTTTTATTCCTTGACAGCCCCCCATCTTTTCTATAGACATTAATAACAAGAGAAATCTGGCACCGGTCAAAACAGCAAAGCCAGTCCTTACTATATATGTGCGTCATCGGCACAAGTGGCTGCGGAGAATATGGCTATGAACGACAACACAGCACCGACAAATAAAAACGACCGGGCAGAGCTGATTGGGCTGGACGGCATCTCCTCGCTAGAAGAGAACAGCAAGGACCGACAATTTGTAACCGCCCTGGCTCGTGGACTGGAAGTTTTGCGCTGCTTCAAACCGAGAGATCGGCATCTGGGAAACCAGGACATTGCCGAGCGCACCGGGCTGCCGAAACCGACCGTTTCTCGATTGACCTACACCCTGACACGCATGAACTATCTGCATCACGACGTAAAACTTGGCAAGTACCAACTCGGCACCGCAGTGCTCTCCCTCGGCTTTTCGCTACTCACCAACATGGATGTACTGAAGATTGCCCGCCCCCTGATGCAGGATCTGGCAGACTATTCACATACCGTAGTTTCAGTCGGCACCCGTGACCGACTCGGCATGATCTACCTTGACGGACGACACAGCACTGACGCCACCGTCTCCTTGCGCCGCGAACCGGGTACCCGGGTTCCTATCGCTAGCACCGCCATGGGCAGAGCCCTGCTTTGCGGCCTGCCAGAGGATGAGCGAGAGCAGCTGATGGACAACATCCGCCAGCGCGACCCGAACAACTGGACAGAGAATAAAAGTGGCATCGAACAGGCGTTACGCGACTACGAGGAGCGCGGCTTCTGCCTGTCAATCGGCGACTGGCGTAGCGACGTTAACGCGATCGGCGTGCCGATGCTGCCGATTTCAGGCTCACGACTGCTGACCTTTAACTGTGCAGCACCAGCATTTGTGCTGCGACAACATATGCTTGAAGACGACATTGGCCCCAGGCTGGTTAATCTGGTCAGAACGATTGAATCGGAAGCAGCCCGGTACTAAGCGGACCCAGGCGTAATCCACAGCAGAAAAAACGAGGCAAGTATGGCACAGCCAGTCTATGTCGGACTCGACATGGGAGCATCACGCACCAAGGTGGCGGTTATCGACCGCCACGGGGTGCTGCTCGGACACGCAGTCAAAAAGTCGGGTACCGATTTTGCCGCGACGGCTGCGCTTTGCCTGGATGCCTCGCTGGAACTGGCTGGTGCCAACCGGAGTGACATTTCCGACGCCGTCGCTACCGGCTATGGCCGCAACAACGTCGCTTTTGTTACCGAAAAGAGCAAAACTGAAATCGGCTGCCACGCCAAAGGCTGTTACTACAGTTTTACAGAAGCGATCACCATCATTGATATCGGTGGGCAGGACAACAAAATCATCAAGCTGGATACCGAGGGGCGCCGCGACAGTTTTAAAATGAATCGAAAATGCGCCGCCGGAACCGGAGCCTTTCTTGAGGAGATGTCGAGCCGGCTCGACATCCCGCTCGACGAGATGAACAACCTGGCCCACCAGGCGACAGAGATGATCAAGCTCGGCAGCTATTGTACGGTTTTCTCCGCCACCGAGGTGCTGGAGAACATCCGTCACGGCAAACCGGTCACTGCCATCATCAAGGGGATCTTCTACTCAATGATCCAACGGGTTCTGGAGATGGATTCGCTGACCGATAAAGTTGTTTTGTGCGGCGGCGTGGTCGCCCACAACCCCTATCTGGTGGAGATGGCCGAGGAGCTGATCGGTCGGCCGGTTCTGCTGACCGAGTTCCCTCAGCTCACCGGAGCGCATGGCGCAGCGCTCTATGCCCTGGATGCGGCAACCGAAGATATGCCAGGCCAAAAGCTGGCATAGAGTGACAGGATTTTTCAGTAAACAACAAAGGGGCACCTCCCCTTTCGAGTTTGATATGGCGAATTAAAAGTTTTCCAATACTGTACCTTTTCGACTCAGGACAGCAAAACTATACGGCTTGAGATCGACTAAACAAAGACGTTTGGGGAGAGATCATGGCACAAGCGAAGCAACCGCAAAGAAAGAAGATCGAGTCAACCGGACAGATGATGAAAATCATGTCCGACTACTTCTACGATCTGAACGAGGCGGCAAAATCGACCGACCGCAAGGTCGCTTGGTGTACCAGTGTCGGCCCGGCCGAACTTCTCAGGGCCATGGGATTTGCCGTCCACTTTCCGGAGAATCATGCTGCGATGCTCGGGGCCACCCGGATGGCCACCGAGCTGATCCCCGAAGCCAACACCATCGGCTATTCGCCCGAAATCTGCTCTTACCTGACGGCAGATATCGGCGCGTACCTGAAAGGGGTTTCACCGCTGGCCAAGGCCTACCCGGGTATTGAAGCACCACCCCGTCCCGATGTGCTGGTCTACAACACCAATCAGTGCCGCGATGTCCAGGACTGGTTCTGCTGGTACGCCAAAGAGTTGCAGGTTCCCTGTATCGGGATCACCTCACCGAAAAACTTTACCGATGTCAGCGACATTCTGATTGATGATGTCACCCGGCAGATCGAAGCGTTGATCCCGACCCTGGAAGAAATTTCCGGCGAAAAGCTGGACATGCAGCGCCTGCGTGACACGGTTGCCCTATCGCGCGAATGCACCGATCTCTGGCGCCAGGTACTCGAGACCGCAGCCAGCAAACCGGCACCGCTGACCTTCTTCGATGGCACCATCCACATGGGTCCGGCGGTGGTATTACGCGGCACCCGACAAGCGATCGACTATTACCGGCAACTGCTCGAAGAACTCAAGCAACGCACGTCCGACAAAGTCGGTGCGATCGACGACGAGAAATACCGCATCTACTGGGAAGGCATGCCGGTCTGGGGACGGTTACGTCAGCACTCCGAACTGTTCTCCGAACTGGATACCAGCGTAGTGGTTTCCACCTACTGCAGCAGCTGGATTTTTCCTGATTTTGCTGCCGACCAACCGATCCGCAGCATGGCCAAGGCCTACCTGGCCCTGTTTATCGTCCGTTCCGACAGCTACAAGGAAAGCTATATCAAAGAGATGCTGGAGAAATTCAGCGTCGACGGCATTATCTACCACGACGCCAGGACCTGCCCTTGCAATTCGAACAGTCGCTACGGCATGCCACAGCGACTGGAGCGGGAAACCGGCATCCCGAGTCTGGTAATTTCCGGCGACCTGAACGACCTGCGCTGTGTTTCCGACGAACAGAATCGCACCAATATCGAAGCCTTTATTGAGCAACTGGAGGAGAGCCAATGTTAGACGCCCTGTTTAAGCCAAAAGCGGTCGCCCTGATCGGTGCCTCGACCAAAGAACTGTCCATCGGCAACGTCATCATCAGAAACCTGCAACATTACGGCTACACGGGAGAAATCTATCCGGTTAACGCCAAAGCCAGCGAGGTCTGCGGACTCAAGTCCTATGCGACCCTGACTGAAATCCCCGGCGAAATCGATCTGGCGCACATCATCATCCCCGCCCAGTTCGTTCCACAAGCGATGGAAGAATGTGGGCAAAAAGGTGTCAAGGCAGTCATCATCAATTCAGCCGGTTTCAGCGAAATGGGCGACGAGGGTGCCAGACTGCAGGAAGAGTTTCTGGCCACCGCCCGCAAATACGGGATCCGGGTGTTCGGACCCAACTGTCAGGGGATTATCAATTCCGATCCGGAACTGAATGCCTACTGCAATTTCACCTTTACCTTTCCGAAACCGGGCAGCATTTCCGTCGTCGCCCTGAGCGGCGGAGTTGGCGCGCTGATCATGCAGGTGCTGGACGATCTGGACATTGGCCAGCGCCTCTACGCCTCCAACGGCAATGCCTGTGACGTGTCGATTCCGGAAATCATTGAATACTATGGCCAGGATGAAGGGACCAACGCCATCATCCTCTATACCGAAGGCTTCGACAAGCCGCGCGAGTTTCTTGAAGTAGCCCGCGAGGTGACAAAGAAAAAACCGGTTCTGGCGATGAAGTCCGGGCGCACCGAGCAAGGCGCCAAGGCCGCGTCATCACATACCGGTTCACTGGCCGGCGTGGATATTGCCACCGAACTTATTTTCGAGAAGGTCGGCGTCCTGCCCTTCCATGATGAAGGTGAAATCGTCCGCGCAGCGATGGCCTTTTCCAGTCAGCCGATTCCGACCGGCAACCGGGTCGGCATTATCACCAACACCGGCGGACCGGCCGTTATCGCCACCGATGTGCTGGTCGATTTCGACCTTGACGTGCCCAAACTTTGCGAAGCCTCTATCGCCAAACTGCGCGAAACCCAGCTCCCGCAGGCCGCACTGGAAAACCCGATCGACGTTGTTGCCACCGCTGGCGGCCCCCAGTTCCGGGCAGCCCTCGACGTTATGCTTGACGATGACCAGATCGACTGTATCTACATCAACTTCGTCACCGCGCCCTTCACCGATACCGATGCAGTGGCCCGCGAAATCGTCGAAGTCAGCCGGCAACGTCGCAAGCCGCTGGTCTGTAACTTCATGACCAATATGAAACTGGAGCGTTACCAGAAGACTGCTGCGATCATGAAAGAGGGCGAGGTCCCCTGCTATGCCAACCCGGGCGATGCCGCCCGCGCCCTCGGTGCACTGGTCAAATACGGCCGTATCCAGCAGCGCGATATCGGTCAACCGCAGATATTCAGCGACACCAAAGCCGACATGGCCAAAGAGATTATCGAGGCCGCCCGGCAGGCCGGTCGTGAAGTGCTCTCGGCCTACGAAGTCTACCGAATATTCGAAGCCTATGGAATCCAGGTTGCGCCATGGCAGGTGGTCAGCAATGCCGGCCAGGCTGTCGCCGCCGCCAGCGAGATCGGCTACCCGGTGGTCGTCAAGGTTGACTGTGCCGAAATCGATCATAAAAGTGACATGGGCGGAGTCGCCATCAATCTCAAGGATGCAGAGGCGGTACGCAGTACCGTTGTGGAGATGCAACAACGGCTTGGCACCTATGGCGAACTCGGCTTTCTGGTGCAAAAATTCATGCCTGGTGGAAAAGAGCTGATTATTGGCGCCAGCGCCGAACGGGAACTTGGTCATCTGGTGATGTTCGGGCTCGGCGGCATCTATGTCGAAGTCCTTAAGGATGTCATTTTCAAGGTCGCTCCGGTGACCCGCGTCGAAGCCGAAGAGATGCTGGCCGGGATCAAGACCGCTGCGCTGCTCGATGGTGTGCGCGGCGAAGCGGGTATCGACAAGCAGGCGGTCATCGAAGTAATCCAGCGGGTCTCGCAACTACTTGGCGACTTGCCAATGATTCAAGAGATGGATTTGAACCCACTGATGGCTTTCGAAAACAGCCTCTTCGCCGTCGACGGCCGCATCAGAATTTAAGGAATACCGGTAGCCCGACGCAGTCGTCTGCGCTGCTAACAATCGATTTACCAGAAACCTAAAACAGTGAATGTGAAACAAACCCACGACAGAAGGAGCTAACCATGGTGATAACAGACTGGAAAGACATCAAAAATTGGAAAGAAATTTATTCTTCACGCGTGACTACTGCTGATGAAGCTATCAAAGCGGTCAATTCAGATCAGCGGGTTTACCTCACCGGCAATGCTTCGGTGCCATTGCAGCTGCTTGAGGCACTGGTAAAGCGCGCCCCAGAGATTTACAACGTCGAAATTGCCCAGGTTCTGACCATCTGCTCATCAGATTATGTCGCCCCCGAGATGGCCGGCCACCTGCGGGTCAACTCTATGTTCATCAGCCCCAATGTCCGCGCGGCGATCAACGAAGGACGTGGCGATTTCACCCCGGTGCTGCTGTCCGAATTTCCGTTGCTGTTCAAAAACGGCATCCTGCCTCTCGATGTCGCCTTGATTCATGTCTCGACCCCCGATGAAAACGGTTTCTGTTCCCTCGGTGGTGAAGCAGGGCTGACCATGACCGCTGCCGAATCCGCACGCATCGTCATCGCGCAGGTTAACCAGCAGATGCCACGCACTCTCGGCGATACCGCCATGCACGTTTCGCGCATGAACCACATTGTCGAAGTCGATGTACCGCTGACCGAGCGCCACATGGCCGATGAGAACGATCCAGAACTGGTCGAACAGATCGCCGGCCATATTGCCAGTTTGATTCCCGACGGTGCCACCATGCAGCTCGGTATCGGTGGCGTTGCCGATGCCGTCCTCAAGCACCTGCACGACAAGAAGGACCTCGGCATCCACTCCGAACTGATCTCCGATGGCATTATCGACCTGGTCGAGGCCGGGGTCATCAACGGTTCCCGCAAGACCCTGCATCCCGGTAAGATCGTCGCCGGTTTCCTGCTCGGCACCAAACGTCTCTATGAGTGGGCGAACAACAATCCGATGATAGAACTACGTCGCTCTGAATATATCAACGATCCGATGGTAATTGCCCAGAATGACAAAATGGTCGCTATCAACCAGGCCATCGAAGTCGATTTCACCGGCCAGGTCTGTGCCGACAGTATCGGCCCGAAGATGTATTCAGCGGTCGGCGGACAGCTCGATTTCACCTACGGTGCCTCACGCTCCAAGGGCGGCGTTGCGATTATCACCATGCCGAGTACTTCAACTCTGCGCGATGGCTCTGTGGTCAGCAAAATCGTCCCGATGCTCAAACATGGTGCCGGTGTCGTTACCAGCCGCAATCATGTCCGCTATGTCGTCACCGAGTTCGGCATCGCCGACCTCTACGGCAAGAGCGTCCGCCAGCGCAGCCAGGCACTGATCGACATTGCTCATCCACAGTTCCGCGAGCAATTGACCGCGCAGGCCCGAGAACTGAACTACCTCGGGGCAACGCTGCAGCCGCCACAGGCAGGCAAAACCGTTCAAGCAGCGGCACAAACGATCGCGGCGCCAGCATAGCGGCGGCAGAACAAGAAATCGAAATCGAAATCGGCCAGGCTCCGGTACAACCGGTTAAGAGACGGATTCGGGCCGCAAACCAGGCTAGCGGAATGCGGCCCAACCGACCCACGCCGACGCAGGATGCGTTCAGTCGATCAACCACATAGACGAAAGAAGGATAAGATTGATGAAAAAAATAATCTCGGGCAACGAAGCAATCGCTCTGGGCTTCACCGACTTTGGTGGGGTTTTCGCCTCCGGTTATCCCGGCACGCCCAGTACCGAAACCCTTGAAGAGGTCGCCCGCCACGGTAAGGTTTACTGCGAGTGGGCTCCAAACGAGAAGGTCGCTCTCGAGTCGGCCATCGGCGCCTCGATCGCCGGCGGACGCACCATCGCTACCATGAAGCACGTTGGCGTCAACGTGGCTGCCGATGCGCTGATGACCCTGACCCAGACCGGTGTCAACGCTGGGCTGATCCTGATGGTCTCCGACGATCCCGGTATGCACTCGTCGCAGAACGAGCAGGACAGCCGCAACTACGCCAAGTTCGCCAAGGTTCCAATGCTTGATCCGTCCGACTCTCAAGAGGCCTACGATTTCGTCAAAGCCGGTTTTGAGATTTCCGAACAGTTCGATACCCCGCTGATGCTGCGGACCACAACCCGCATTTCACACGCCAAAGGGATCGTCGAGCAACAGGAAAAGATCGAACCGCAGATCCGCGACCTGGACAAGAACGTGCCGAAGTATGTCATGTTACCGAACTTCGGCAGAATCAAGCACGCTGAAATTGAAGAGCGCCTGCTGCGTCTCAAGGAATTTGCCGAGACCAGCCCACTGAACCGGGTGGAACTAAAGGATACCGAGCTCGGCATTATCACCTGTGGGGTCGCCTACCACCACGTCAAGGAGACCTACCCCAACGCCTCGATTTTGAAGCTTGGCATGGTCCACCCGCTGCCCGAAAACAAAATCCGCGAGTTTGCCAGCAAGGTCGATCGTTTGATGATTGTCGAGGAACTGGACGGTATCTTCGAAGAGCAGATCCGCGCCATGGGCATCAACGTTGACGTCGGCAAAGACAAGATCTCTTTTTGCGGCGAGGTCAACACCGACATCATCCGTTCTGCCGCCGAGGATCAGCCGGTAGCAACCGGAACCGCCCCGGTCGAAGGACTGCCGCAGCGTCCGCCGGTGTTCTGTCCCAGCTGCGCGCACCGCGGCCTGTTTACCATTCTCAGCAAACTGAAGGTCTTCGTCTCCGGTGACATCGGCTGCTACACCCTGGGCGCACTGCCGCCGATGGGCGCCATGCACACCTGTATCGACATGGGCGCCAGCATCAGCGCCGCCCACGGCATTGCCAAGGTCAACGAGATGGCCGGCGGTCGGGAAAAACCGGTTGCCGTTATCGGCGACTCGACCTTCTTCCATTCCGGGATGACCGGCCTGCTCAGCATGGCTTACAACACCGGCAACGCCCTGGTCATCATCATGGATAACCGCACCACCGGCATGACCGGCGGCCAGGAGAATCCCGGCACCGGCAAAACCCTTCAGGGCCTCCCCGCCCGTCAGGTCGAGATTGCCCCGCTGGTCAAGGCGCTGGGTATCGACAACGTCGTTGAACTGGATGCCTACGACCTGAAAGCGACCGAAGCAGCAATCAAAAAAGGTCTCGAAACACCAGGCCCCTATGTGCTGATCGACAAAAATCCCTGCATCCTGCGTTACAAAATCCGCAAACCGGCCATGACTGTCGAGACCGACAAATGCACCGGTTGCCGCGCCTGTCTCAGGGTGGCCTGCATGGCACTGGGACTAACCGGCAGTGGCGACAAGCAGACCGTACGGGTCGACCCCAATATCTGTAATGGCTGCGGCGTCTGCACACAGATGTGTAAATTCGACGCGATGCACGAACTGGAGGGAGCTAACAATGCAAATCTTTAATATCGTAATTGCCGGTGTCGGTGGACAGGGAGTCCTGATGGCCTCCAAGGTTCTCTCCGAAAGCGCTCTGGCCAGTGGCATGGACGTCAAGCAGAACGAAGTGCACGGCATGGCCCAGCGTGGTGGCAGCGTCATCAGCTTTGTCCGCATCGGCGACCAGGTCAGTTCACCGGTGGTCATGCCCGGCACCGCCGACCTGCTGATCTCCTTCGAACCGCTGGAAGCCTTGCGCTATAGCCACTACCTCAAGCCCGGAGGGCGGCTGGTCTACAACAAGGTGACCATCAACCCAAGTACTGTGGCCGCTGGCCTGGCGATTTACCCGGCCGATGTGGAGCAACAGATCGACGCGGTCTGCACCGAAGCGCTGGGCATTGATGCCCTTTCGATCGCCCGCGAAGCCGGCAATGGCAAAGCGGTCAATATGGTGATGGTCGGGACAGTCATGAAACAGCTGCCGATCACTGAAGAAGTCATTACCGCCGTTGTTAAGCAACTCTCGCAAGGCAAAGGGAGAGAGGTCAACTTAAAGGCTCTGGCCGGCGGCGCGGCGGCTTGATCTAAATCGAACCGCATTGGTCCAGTCGTTCGACATCACTTAAATCCGGATCCGTCGATACGCGGCGGATCCGGAGCTCGGGCAAGGGAGATGGTCATGAAACTGAAACAGATTTCAATATTTCTGGAAAATTCGCCGGGACGCCTCTATGAAGCAACTCAGGCCCTCGGTGAAGCTGGCCTCAACCTGAGATCTTTATCAATTTGCGACGTTTCCGGTTTTGGTGTCTTGAGGATTCTGGTCTCTGACGTTGCCAAGGCGCGACGCATTATTATGAAGAAACAGCTGCCGGCCAGGGTCGACGATGTTGTCGCCGCCCAAATCACCGATACCCCGAGCAGTCTGGCCAAAATCCTCAAGCTGCTGATGGATAAACAGATAAACGTCGACTACATGTACGCTCTCGCGGGAACCTCTTCGGTCGATGCAGTGATGGTTTTCTGCTTCAGCGACAATGATCAGGCGATCCAGCTGCTGCTAGACAACGGGGTAAAACTTTTGGATGCCGAATCGTTCGGGATTCTCGAGAACACCTGATATCGACTGTAACTGATCTTTTCATTGAGTTCTGAGTTTCCAGGAACCTGTTGGACAATCCATCCACCGGTTCCGGACAAGGAGATTAGCACGATGGCTGAAACCAACTATCGTCCAACCAGATTTGCCGTCATCGGTGCCGGTCCCGTCGGCGGTATTGTCGCCGCCTTTCTGGCCAAAGGCGGCTATGATGTCACGCTTTGCGACATCGTACCGGAACTGCTGGCGCCGGCCATGGAGCCGGGAATCATCCTCGAAGGGGTTGACAACCTGCAGGCAAAAGTGAGCCGAACCACAACCAATATTGACGACCTGATCAACGATCCACCCGACGTCATTTTCGTCACGGTCAAGGCCACGGCCCTGCCTCTGATTGCCTCTGCGCTGGAAGACTTTGTTGCCGAAGGACGCTATGTGATCAGCTGGCAAAACGGTATCGATACCGAACTGGAACTTGCCCAGCACCTGGGCAATAAGGCGGTGATGCGCGGGGTGGTTAATTTTGGCTGCGTGCCGCTAAGTCCTTGCCACATCCGCCTAGCTTTTCATCATCGTCCGCATTACTTGCAGGAACTCGATCCGGAGTCAAAGGATGCAGCGATCGCCATCTGCAACGTTCTGACCGAGTGCGGCCTTGACACCAAACACACAGAACAGATTACCGACATGGTCTGGCGAAAGTCGGTCCTTAACGCCAGCATGAATCCGATGTGTGCCGTAACCGGCATGACCATGGTTGAAGTTATTAACGATCCGATCACCTTCAGTCTGGTCGATGCGTTGATCAAGGAAGCGATCGCGGTAGCCCGGATCAATGAATTTTCTCTGGGCTCGAACTACTACCCTTTCGCTATCAACTACATAAAAAATGCCGGCGCGCACAAACCATCGATGCTGCAGGATATTGAGGCAAATCGTCGCACCGAAATTGATTACATCAACGGTAAAATTGTCGAATACGGTGTGCAAGCCGGCGTTCCGACCCCCTACAACAATATGATCCGGGGTCTGGTCAAGGCGCTGGAACCGAAATAGTCTTCGCGGGCGAGGCATGCCGCGCCCGATTATCGGTCCGATTATTGACAAGGGAGCTTCCCATGAAATTACAACAACTTTCCATCCCGCTTGAAAATTCACCGGGACGGTTGCATGACGTCACCAGGGCACTGGGCGACGCGGGTATCAACTTGCGGGCGCATTGCATCTGCGATTCGGCCCATGATTTTGGCGTGCTGCGGATCCTGGTGTCCGACCTCGCCGCAGCCCGCGGCGTGATCATGGAAAAATACATTCCAGCCCGGGTGGAAGATGTGGTCGCGGTCGAAATTGACGACCGGCCCGGCTGTCTTGCTGATCTGCTGCAGCTGTTTCTCGGCACCAGAATCAATGTTGAATATATGTATGCAGTGGCGGGCGCCAATCGGGACAACGCAGTCATGGTCTTCCGCTTCAGCGAAATTGATCAGGCCATAGCGACCCTGCGGGAAAACAATTTAAAGCTGCTCGATGCGGATTCATTCGGCATTCTGGTCGATCGGAACCATGCAGGCTAATGCCTGCAACGATACCTTGATTCAGTTCCAATTCTCATTGTACACCGGGAGTCTGGCATGCAGGAAAACAACAGTTTCAAACCAAAGAAATTTGCCGTCGTTGGCGCTGGTCCGGTCGGTTGCATCGTTGCCGCGTTCCTCGCCAGGGGAGGTTACGATGTCACGCTCTGCGATGTTCAGACCAGCCTGCTTGAGCCGGCGCTAAATCCGGGAATCAGCCTGTCTGGTGCTGATGAATTTCAGGCAAAGGTGACCAGGACGACGACCCGGATTGATGAACTGGCCGCCGATCCACCAGATGTCGTGATCGTTACAGTGAAGGCGACGGCGCTGCCGATCATCACTTCTGCCCTGGAAACTTTTATTACCGCGGGACGCTACGTTGTCAGCTGGCAAAACGGCATCGACACCGAGCAGGTTCTGGCTGAACGACTCGGTAAAAAACAGGTCATGCGCGCGGTGGTTAACTACGGTTGCATCCTGGAGGGCCCGGCGAAGGTCAAACTGGCCTTCCATCACCGCCCGCACTATCTGCAAGAACTTGATCCGGGTTCAAAGGACGCTGCTCAGGCAATCTGTAACGCTCTGACCGAATGCGGCCTTGACACGCACCACACCAACCAGATCCGCAACATGGTCTGGACGAAAACGATCAACAACTCCTGCATGAATCCGGTCTGCGCGGTCACCGGCAAGACCATGTTTGAAGTTATCAACGATCCGATTGTTATGGGCCTGGTCAACTCGTTGTTAAAAGAAGGGGTCAGAGTCGCCAGAGCCAATGAACTGTTGCTCGGGCCGGATTATTACATCGAATGTATCGACTACATCAAGGAAGCTGGCCACCACAAGCCCTCGATGCTGCAGGATATCGAAGCGAAGCGACAAACGGAAATCGACTACATCAATGGAAAAATCATTGAATATGGCGAACGAGCGGGGGTAAAGACGCCCTTCAACACGACCTTACGCAGCTTGGTCAAGGCGCTTGAAACCTAGCTTAGAACGGAAAAAGCAATGAAATTGCAGAGCCTGAAACGCTCCTGGCGTTATTAACTATCAATGTTTTACACACATAGCGCCTGTCGCCAAATACCTGGCATAGGCCAACCCCCCCTATAGGAGGTGTCAGATGAGAAAAACATTCGTCCTGTTTCCGCTGTTGGCTCTGCTGATTGTCAGTTTGCTGGCCAGCCCACTGCTCGCGGCAGGCAAGAAAAAAGATCCACTGGCCAACTGGAAAACCAAGTTTGATCATTCAAAGGCGGAATATACCTACATTCTGTCGAACATCTCACATCCGATCATTGAAGGCGGAGCGGTTGGCTACAACATTCGCGACTCGCTGTGGGCCAAGTCTAACGGCCGCATCTATGTCGATTATCGCCCATTGGCACAGCTCGGTGGTGAAAAGGCCGTCATCTCCAAGCTGAAAATCGGTGCAGTACAAGGGATGCTGGCATCATCGGTGGCATCGGCCAACATTGCCGACAAACTCGGCATCGTTAACCTGCCTTATGTTGTCGACAGCTTTGACAAGCTAGATCGGTTCCGCAACGATCCGGAGCTTTGGGAGCCGTTTAGTAACGCTGCCCAGGCTGCTGGACTGATGGTCCCCGACATCACCGGCTACGGCCTGTACGGCTGGGCCACCACCACTCCGGTACGCAACCTGGCTGACGCCAAGACGGTCAACTTCCGCATCGCCCAAGCTCCGGTCAACACCGATCTGTATAAATCCTGGGGTGCCAAGTTTACTGTTCTACCTTGGCCGGACGTCTCCCAGGCACTGCAGACTGGTGTCATCAACGGTCTCGACCATACGGCGATCGTCTGTAACATTACCAAGAAGTTCTCCATCGCCAAATACTTCACTGAGGTCAATTACGCTCAGGGACTGTACATTCACCTGGTCAACAAGCGCTGGTTCAAGAAATTACCGAAAGATCTGCAAACGATTTTCCTGGAAGTCATCGCCGAAGAGAGTGCCAAGACACGTGAGTTGACCAGAAAGCAACATACCCAGCAGGTTGCCAAAGCCAAAGAAGCCGGCGTCGAATTTATCCAACTGTCGGCAGAAGACAAAGCCAAGCTGGTCCAAATGGCCGCACCGGTTTACGTCAAGTGGGGAAAAAAGGTTGATGATGACTATCTGACCAAAGTTCGCTCTACACTCGGCGCCATTTAACATCCAGAGAATTTCTATCACTTGATCGAAGCCGGGGAGCGCTGCTCCCCGGCAACTTCTTCATCGGGGCACCAACATGCTGAAAAAAACAGTCCATAAAATTGACCGATTCTTCACCTTCTTTGAAGATTGGGCACTGATACTTTCAGTATGCACGGCACTGACCGTCGCCATGGCGAATGTTCTCTTACGCAAACTTACTGACGACGTCAACCTGTACTGGTCGGATGAAGTCGTGCGCAAAACGATTTACTTCTCGACTTACGTCGGCAGCGTCGTCGCGATCCGTGGCGGGACATTGATCCGGATAGATGCCCTGCCCCAACTGGTTCCAGGGCTAAAAAGACCCCTGACCCTGTTTGCCCATGCTGTCACTCTGATTTTCGCCGGAGCCCTGATTTACCTCGGCTGGTCGATGACGGTCATGATGTATGAAGATGAATACGCCCGGACCGCCAGCCTGCAGATCCCGGAATGGATATTTTATGCCTTATTGCCAACGATTGGGGTGATGATGTTTTTTCGCACCCTGCTTGTCATGATTGCCGACTGGAAGGAGGGGGCCATCACCTGAGAATCGGTTTTTTCCGATACTTTACGTGAAAGGCCTGAATTACTTATGGACTCCAGCTATCTGATTATCCTGTTTATGCTACTCGGTCTGCTTGCCTCGACCGTACCGGTCTTCATGGCACTCTTCTTTACCGGCACGGTCGGCCTGGTGTTCATGATCGGCATCGACGCGCAAATTGTCATTGAAGTGCTCTACCGCAGTATGGACAAGTTTGCCCTGGTTGTAGTGCTGTTCTTTATTCTTTGCGGCAACATCATGACCACCGGTTCGATCGTGCACAAACTGATCAAGACGGCCAATGCCATGGTTGGCTTTCTCCCTGGCGGACTGGCAATGGCCGGCGTCCTGGCCTGTGGTTTCTTCGGCGCAATCTCCGGTTCGACGGTTGCCACCGTGGTCGCCATCGGCGGGTTCATGATCCCGGCGCTGATCGAAAACGGCTATGACGAAAAATTTTCCGTCGGCATCATGACCACCGCACCGAATCTGGGCATCATTATTCCACCATCGATCGCCATGATCCTTTACGCGATGGTCAGCAACGACCCGATAGAGGCACTGTTTTTAACCGGGTTTATTCCAGGAACTATGATCATGGTGGCGATGAGCCTGTACGCTTATTTCTACTGCAAACGAAAAGGCTACAAAACCCTCGCACGGCCTAACCTTAAGGAAATTATCTCAGTTTGCAGAGAGAGCATCTGGGCTCTCTGTCTGCCGGTACTGATTTTTGGCGGCATCTATTCCGGCATGTTTACTGCCAACGAGGCCGCAGTTGTGGCCTGCTTTTATGCATTTTTTGTCGAAGTCTTCATTCACAAGGATATGAAGCTTCAAGACATTAAAAAAGTCATTGTTTCTTCATCGGTTACCTCTGCGACCCTGCTGATAATCGTTGCCGGGGCGTCGGTTTTCGGCGAATATCTCACCTTTGAACAGATACCGGACAAAATAGCCACAGCGGTCGTTAGCCAGATCACCTCTCCCTGGGTATTTCTACTGGCGGTTAATGTCATGCTGCTGGTAGTCGGGATGTTCATGGACATCATTTCCGCGACCCTGATCCTGACGCCGATTTTTCTGCCGTTGCTCGCCCCTTTCGGCATTGACACCATGCATTTCGGCCTGCTGATGACCATAAATCTGGGGATTGGCTACTGCACCCCACCGTTGGGTGTCAGCCTGTATATCTCGGGGGCGGCAGTTGACCGTAGCCTGCTTTACGTATCAAAGGCAGTCATGCCATTTCTGCTGATTCAGATCGGCATTCTGCTAATTCTGACCTACTGGGCGGACCTGGTTCTCTTCTTGCCTCACCTGGTTTACGGTTGATAGATTTCTGTCCGGGGTTCGTTCATGCCACCGGATGCACACTGAAGGAACAAGGAGCCTGGCATGCCCGCAAAGATACTGATCCCGGTTGACGAGTCGGAAACGGCACAGCATACGATTGACGCCATCATTGCCAACAAGGACCTGATGCCGCGAGAGATCCTGCTGCTCCATGTTGTAGATGTCCACAAGATCCGGCACCTGGTGCCAGACATTCAGAAAAGCATGATCCACGAGGCTGCTGAAAAATCGGGCCGCCGGATTCTGGAGAGATTGGCCCTGCCCTTCAAGGATGCAGGTTTTAAACCGGAACTGCAGCTGGTCCTGGGCAATCCAGGCGAAACGATCATGACTATCGTCAATGAGCAGGACATGCAACTGGTGATTATCGGACGCCACCCCGGCGGTGGCGGAGTCCGCGACATCATGTTCGGTTCGGTGGCAAACTATGTTATTCGGGCGGTCAAATGTCCGATACTGTTGTTTTGAGGAAGTCTGGCCTCCACGGAGAGAAACCCCTAAATGGATCATCTGTTTCTTCAGAGTGCAGAATATGTCGACAGTAACGCCAGCGTCATTCAGGAGTACGCGAAAGACGTCGTCGGTTCCTCACAGTCGGATATCGACAAGGCAGTAGCCCTTTATTATCGCATCCGCGACGACATAAGTTACACGCCCTACCTTGATTATGGTGATCCGGAAACCTATCGGGCCAGCAACGTTCTGCGCAGCGGTTATGGTTTCTGCATATCCAAAGCTGCGCTGTTGGCAGCCTGCTGCCGGGTGAGCGGTATCCCCTCGCGACTCGGATTTGCCGATGTGAAAAACCATCTCAACACTCCCCGATTAAGAAAACTGAACGGCGGTGACCTGTTTCGCTGGCACGCCTTCTGCGAACTCTGGCTGCAAGGGACATGGGTCAAGGCGACCCCCGCCTTCAATCTGGACCTCTGCAGCAGATTCCGGGTCAAACCGCTCGAATTCAACGGTCGGGATGATTCGATTTTCCATGCCTGCGATTCTGACCAGCGAAGACATATGGAATATGTCCATGTGCGCGGGTTCTTTGCCGATGTCCCCTTTGCGGAAATTACCGTCACCTACAAGAAGTACAGCCCAAAACTGCTCGGTAACAATGCGGGTGGTGATTTTGGTGCCGATGCGGAAATGAAGCCTGCCGCCTCATGTGGCGCCCCTGGACAAAATTGATCGTTGGGCCGAGGCATGTCTCGCCCACCTATAGAATTGCGAGGATAAATTGGATATCAGACAGCGGGTTACACGACTTCTCAACCGGATGCATGCCGAACCACAATACCCAAGCCAGGGTGCGGTGCTGTTTGTCGACCTTGAACGGCGCAGCAGCCAGCGAGGCTTCCTGCCGCTTGACGCGGTCCAGCATTTTCTGGCCGGGCGCGGCGGAAACATGTACCTGCTCTACAACCTGCTGCAGGAAGAAATGGATGCCCTTGACCCCGAAGTCCCATTAATCTTCGGCGCCGGCGTGCTAACCGGCAGCATGCCGGCAGCTACCCGCGGCAACGTCACCAGCCGTTCACCGGAAAGCCGGGCGATCCTCGACAGCAACGCTGGTGACTTCTTCCCCACCTATCTCAAACGTCACGGCTACGACCATCTGGTCCTCTATGGTCGTAATCCGCAATGGACCATGCTAAAAATCGATCAGGAGCAAGTCAGATTTATCGATGCCAGCCCCTATTACGGCATGGACAACATCGAGTTCACCAAGTCAATTGAGAGAGATTTTAACTGCCACGAAAGAACAGATATGGCTATGGCGAGGATCAGCAGTGCCGGTGAAAACCAGGTCCTCTGCAGCGGTATCATGGCAGGAGAAAAAGCAATCTGGGCCAGAGGTGGTGGTGGCGCCAAAATGGGTTCGTTGAACCTGAAAGCAATCATGATTCAGGGCAAACCGCCGGGGCTTGCACTTTCTGCAGCACACAAACAGAAAAACCGGGAACTTGGCAAAAAGATCCTGTCTGCCAGCGTAGTGCAGAATGCGCTGAAAAAGGTCGGTACGCCCTTTCTCTACAAACCGAGCCGGGTTCTCTGCGCCATGGGCACCAAGAACAACCAGGAGACCACCTGGCACGATAGTCTCGACGCCGACAACTTCGATCCCTACCGACCGAACATGAGCCGCTGTTTCCAGTGCCCGGTCGGTTGCCGGGCTAACAACGACATGCTTCCCGGCGGTAAAGGCGGCTGGGGGGCCAGCGCTCTGACCGGTCTGAGCGGTAACGCCAGTTACGATAAAGAGCAGAGCAGTCTGGAGCATCACAAACAACGCACCTACAACGGTATCAACAACGACGGAAAATTCGACAAGTACGACAAGGGCGAAGGCCCGGAGTACATCACCGTCGGCAAATTCGGTCCGAATATCGGCATTAAGGAACCGGAACAGGTTCTGCGACTGAACAACATTATCAACGATCTGGCGCTCGATGCCTCCAGCACCGGCAGCGCCATCGCCTGGGCGATGGAACTTTTTCAGCGCGGTATCATCGATCAGCAGATCACCGGTGGACTGGATTTGAGCTGGGGGAACTATCCGGTCATTGAGCAGTTACTGTTCCTGACGGCAAAACGGCAAGGTTTCGGCGACACTATCGCCACCTCCAGCCGTGCAGTCGAACAGGGAAAGTATCCAGCAGAAGCACTAAAATACTGTATGGCCTCCAAGGGGCTGTTCCAGTCCGATCCTCACGACGCCCGGATTCTCAAGGCGTTTGCCCTTGGGCTGGCGGTTGCCACCCGCGGTATGGATCATCTGCGCAATCGGGCCACCCTGGAGATTAACGCCCGCATCAACGATGATGCCGCCTTCAAAACCGCCCTCTACGGCGGTGTCGTCTCCCCTGAACCAACCTCGTACGAGGGGAAGGAGTACGCGGTCAGGCGCTGCGAAAATACTTTTGCCGCCGGGGATTCGGTCGGCATGTGCCGTTTCAACACCAAACTGTTCAACTCGCCATCAACCCCTGATCTGACAGACTTTTCCGACCATCTCAATGAGCTGACCCGGTTGCCGTTCGATGCCGAAAAACTGGACGAAATTGGTCGCAACATCACCGGACTGGAGCGGATGATCAACTACCGCCTGGGGCTGCGGGCAGAAGATGACAGTCTGCCAGACCGCTGGTTCGATGAGCCAATCACGGTCGGGCCCTTCAAGGGGGAAAAAATCAACAGGGAACAGTTTGAGGCTCTCAAGCAACGTTTTTACAAGATTAGCGGACTCAATCGTGAAGGAGCGCCCGAACTCGACTGGCACGCCCGGCTCGCGAAGATCGTCACCGGTTACAGCATCAGGGTCAAACTGCCCTGCACACTCCCAGGCAGCCCGGAACAGAGCATTATCATTGATGAGCAGGTCGAACACCTGGGAGAGCTTCGCCAGTTGCTGCGCAGCAAGCTGCCAGAGTCGATTAAAACCCTGGACGATCCGAACCTGCTTATTGTCATCAACGACAAGATGATTCTTGCCGGAGAAGACCGAATTGAAATTCCTGACGGCAGTGAAATCAGTCTGATTTCCTTCGTTGCAGGAGGCTAAGAAACCATAACTGTGAGGCGTACAGGTTGATTGTCTTCTCTTTAACCCGGATGTCGGAGCCGGTTAAGGAGAATAAACTCCTTTCCGGTCGCCCGATACCGGTAACGTTGTTTGCATAAATGCGTTTCTTTTTTGTTGTCAGCAAGCCGGAATCCGATCTTCGAACGAGATGGTGAATCTGTTGAAAGCGGCTTTCCAGTCCTGGCTCAGCATGATCCACTCATGCGGACCAACCTGATATCAAACCTGTTATGTCAATTCCCGGCAGCCCATTCGGGTGTGACGTGGTAATTGGACACTTTTGTTTGACCACGACAAGGCCCCCCTGACCAATTGAATGGACAGGGGGGCCTGAAGTATCCTGCGTATGGTCCCACAGGTTAACCTGCAGCTATGCCACTGATACAGGGTGGATGCGAATGAAATTGAACGACTCAGCCCGCCCCCGGCTTAATTGGCAGACTACAACGCCCGGACCTTTTCTGTCAGTACCGGCAGAAACTGCTTCAGGTCGGCGACCAGAAGGACATCAGCGACTTCACCGATCGGTGCATCCTTGTCAGTATTGATAGCGACGATGAATTCTGACTTCTTCATGCCGGCCAAATGCTGGATGGCGCCGGAGATACCACAGGCAACATAGAGCTTTGGCGAGACGGTCTGGCCGGTCGTACCGACCTGGCGACTGTGATCGGCCCAGTCAGAATCGACCACCGGGCGACTGGCACCGTACTCGCCGCCGAGAGCTTTGGCCAAAACTTCAACAATCTCCAAGTTCTCCGGTTTGCCAATCCCGCGACCGGCACTGACGATCACATCGGCCTTGGAGAGGTCAACACCGCCTGCTTCGGCTTCTTCGTAGCCACAGAACTCAATCTGCGCCGCGCTATCGCTATCGGTATCAATCATTTCAACCGTCGGGCTGCCGGAGGGTTCGTCACTCAAGCCGAAAGCACCAGCCTGCAGGGTGACCACGGTCCGGTCGGTATTGGCTTTTACCTGGCGCCGCAGCTTGGAGTTGCAGACCGGGGCAACCGGAACACCATCGACGATCTCGACCACTTCGGAGACCTGAGCGGCACCAAGTGTCAGGGCGATCCGTGGGGCCAGATCCCAACCATAGGAAGAATGGGCAAAGACGACCATCTCCGGCTGTTCTTTCGCAATCACATCGAGTAACAGCTGCTTATGTACCGCCGGGTTGAATTCGCTGTATTTCCCGCTATCGGCCAGATAGAGGGGACCGTCGTATTGTGGCAAGGCGCTGTCGCTACCGACCAGGAACATGGCCGACTCGGCACCGAGCTGATTGGCAAAAGCGACCAGTTCATAAGTTGAACCGAGCAGTTGTCCGTCTCTATATTCAGCAACCAGTAATGCTTTCATATTTATCTCCTTAGGCCAGAACAGCAGTTTTGTCTTTAAGAATCTGGATCAACTGATCAGCCAGATCAGCGACCTCGCCTTCGAGGACCAATCCGCCGCCCTTCTTTTCCGGGAAGTAGATTTTGGCAGTCTCCTGCTTGGCCTCGACCTTGAGTAAATCAGCGACCTCAACGCTGAGCAGTTCTTTCTTTTTGGCCTTCATGATGTTTGGCAATGTCGGATAACGCGGGGTGTTCAGACCCAACTGGCAGGTGACCAGTGCCGGAGCGGTGGTTTTTACGAGCGCCTTGATGCCCCCTTCCAGTTCACGTTTGGCGCTGATCTGACCATCGGCAAAAGCGAAGTCAACAATCGTCGAAATACTCGGCATGCCAAGCATCTCGGCAATCAGGACGCCGACCTGAGCGCTGCCACGATCCTGCGATTGCATGCCGGTAAAGATCAGATCGAAGCCCTTGTCACTGGCAAACTCGGCGATCACCGAGGCAATCTCAAACGGATCTTTCTGATGGGAATTCTCATCAGCGACATGAACACCGCGATCACAGCCTATCGCGAGGGCTTTTTTCATCGTCTCCTGAACCTGCTGACGACCGATGCAAAGGACTGTCAAGTCGGAGCCTGCGACCTGTTCCTTGAGCTGCACCGCCTGCTCGACGGCGTACTCATCATATTCATTCATCCGCCAAGCCAGATCGATACCGTCATACCAGGTGCCTTCGGCATTGATCTTGAACTTTGATTCCATATCGGGAACCTGCTTGATACACACGAGAATTTTCACATTGTCCTCCTAAATCGTCATGGGCTGAAAATCAGTTTTAAACGGTTATGCGGTTGCATCCCGCGCGGACATTCAGCTCTCCAGCCGGTCCACCAGAATCTCGGCAATATCGAGGGGTTTGAGGCTTTCTTCTAGTTCGGCACCCTTGACACCATCTTCAAACATGGTCAGGCAAAATGGACAGTTGGAGAGCAAACTCGGCGCACCGGTCTCACCTGCCATCATCACGCGCTTGACGTTAATCCGGCTTCCGAGATTCTCTTCGGCCATAATCCGGCCACCACCAGCACTGCAACAGAATGCCTCGCTGTAATTCTTCTCCATTTCGGTGATGGTGCCCCCGGCGGCCTGGATCAGATTGCGCGGAGCCTCGTACAGATTATTGTGCCGGCCGAGGTAACAGGAATCGTGATAGGTGCAATCGAACGACTCCGCCTTAAGTTTGAGCTGGCCGCCAGCGACCAGTCGTTCCAGAAATACGGTGTAGGACTCAACCTCAACATCAAAGTCGAAATCGCGGTAATCCTTAGCCAGGGTGTTGAAACAGTGCGGACAGCTGGTGACCACTTTCTTGATCCCGTAGCCCTTGATCAGCTCGATATTCTCGCGGGCCAGGGTCTGATACAAATACTCGTTGCCCATCTTGCGCATCGGCTCGCCGCAGCATTTCTCTTCCTTGCCGAGGATACCGACTTTGATCCCGGCGGCCTGACAGAGTTGAACAAAGGCCTTGGCAATCTTAATATTACGTGCATCAAACGAAGCGTAACAGCCGACGAAATAGAGGATATCGACCTCCGGGTCTGCTGCCAGGGTTTTAATACCAAGCTCTTGCGCCCAGTCACCACGGCTGGCGTAACCGATTCCCAACGGGTTGCCGTTAACTTCGGCCTGTTCCATGGCGGCCATAACCTCTTCGCCAGGGAAATCCCCCTCCATCAGCACCAGGTTCCGGCGCATATCGACAATTTTGCCAACATGCTCGACGGCGGCCGGACAAATTTCCTGACAGGCAAAGCAGGTGGTACAGGACCAGATCGCATCCTTGTCGCAGGCTTCAATCAGGTTCATTTCAGGATTGTGCTGTGCAGCTTCACTGATCTGCTGTACCAGTTTCATCGGCGACAGCGGCTTGTCGGTATTATGCGCCGGACAACGATCCTGGCAACGCTTGCAACTGGTGCAGGCATCGCCATCAAACAGGTCCTTCCAGGAAAGATCCTGCACACTGGCCGCGCCAAAGCTCTCCGCATCTTCGTCTTCCAGATCGAGGGTGGCCAACTTCCCCTTGGGGCCGAGATCGGCGAACAGGTAGTTGGCGCTGGTGGTAAAAATGTGCCGGAACTTGGTGAAAGGGATGCTGCCGATAAAACAGGCCACCAGCGCAAAATGCAGCCACCAGGTGACACCATGCAGGGAGCGCAACGATTCCGCTGTCATTCCGGACATACTCTTGGCGAACGCCAGCCCGACCGGTGACCAGATTGCCAGCGGAGTTCCCATTTCGGTAACCGCCATCCGCGCACCTTCGATGACAAAGCCGCTGATCAAAATGGCAAACAACAACCCGTGCATAAAGAGATCGTCAATCTTGCAGTCCAGCCCTTCAGGTCGAACGATATAGCGGCGGACCAGCAGACCGGCCAGCATGATGATAGCAACCAGTCCGGCCAGATCCAGGATCACCGAAAACAGAAGGTAGAAGGTTCCCTTGAGAAACTTGACGCCGAAAAACAGATCGGTGAAATCGGCCTGCAGGACAATCAGACAGGTACCGATAAACAGCAGAAAAAACCCCAAAAAGAACATGCTGTGCGCCAGGCCAGGTCCGCGCACACTGAGCACCTTGCGCTGCAACAGCACGTTTTTTACCATCATCACCAGTCGTACCGGCAGCTGATCAGTGCGATCAAGCGGCTTGCCCTGACGATAGGCAGTGATTCGTCGGCGCGCCTCATTGATCAACAGTGCGACAGCCAGGAAAGTAAACAGATACATCGGCACCAGGGTGGATGCGCCATGACCTACATTCCAGTAGATTTCGCGTGTGAATTCCATATCTTGTTACCTCCGTCTGCGCACTCTCAAAACAATCCGATTCAACAACCGGTAAAATCGGCTTTTCGCTTTTGCAAAAACGCCTGCATGCCTTCCTTTTGATCTGCCGATGCGAACAGGGCAGCAAACAGAGATGATTCGTAACGCAGCCCGTCCACTTCAGCCATATCAAGACCGCTCCTGATCGCATCCTTGGCATGGGCCACACCGCAGGCACCATTGCCGCTAATTTTCCCGGCAGTTTCCATTGCCCTGTCAAGCAACTCGCCAGCGGGCAGAACAGCATTGACTATGCCCCAGTTTTCAGCCTCGACGGCATTCAGCATCTTGCCAGTGAAGACCAGCTCATTGGCCCGATTGCGACCGATAATCCGTGCCAGTTTTTGCGTACCGCCGAATCCGGGCATAATCCCCAAAGTCACTTCCGGCAGACCAAATCGTGCCTTCTCCGATGCATAAATAAAATCACAGGCCAGAGCCAATTCAAATCCACCGCCGAGGGCAAAACCGTTGACCGCAGCTATGACTGGCTTATTCAGCTGTCCAATTGACTTGATCAGGTCCTGCCCCTTGCGGGCAAAAGCCAGCGCCTGCATGGCATCAATGTCAGCCATTTCGGCGATATCGGCCCCGGCTACAAATGCTTTCTCGCCACTGCCAGTAACGATCACAACCTTGACACCTTTATCCTGCTGCAGTTGTTCGAAGGCAGTGCGCAATTCGTCCAGCAAGACACTGTTAAGGGCATTCAGAGCCTGTGGCCGGTTCACGGTCAGCAGGGCGACCCCGGCCTGATTTTCAATAAGCAGATTTTTCATTTCCATGGTGACTGTCCTGTTCAGTAAGTATAGAACCCGCGGCCTGTTTTCCTGCCGAGAAATCCGGCTTCAACCATTTTTACCAATAATGGACAGGGACGATACTTGGAATCCTTGAAGCCTTCGTAAAGGACATTCATGATCGCCAGGCAGGTATCAAGACCGATAAAGTCGGCCAGAGTCAACGGACCCATCGGCTGATTGGTACCCAGCTGCATCCCCTTGTCGATATCTTCGGCAGAAGCCACCCCTTCGTAGAGCGCAAAGGCCGCCTCGTTAATCATCGGGATGAGAATACGGTTGACGATAAAACCTGGATAGTCGGCCGAAACCGACGATTCTTTACCGAGTTTCTCCACCAGATCGGTAATCGCAGCGAAGGTCTCGTCGCTGGTGGCGAGACCCCGGATCACCTCGACCAGTTTCATCACCGGGACCGGATTCATGAAGTGCATGCCGATGACCCGATCCGGCCGACTGGTGACAGCAGCGATACGGGTGATCGGTATCGACGAGGTGTTGGAGGCGAGAATCGCCTCTTTCTTGACGATTTCATCGAGTTTCCGGAAGATATCAAGCTTGAGCTCTTCTCTCTCCGTAACCGCCTCAATCGCCATATCACAATCGGCCAGATCCTCCATCGCCTGCGAGACTTTGATCCGTCCGACAATGTCGTCAATCGCACTGCTATCGACCAGGCCTTTGTCGGCCTGGCGTCCAAGATTTTTCCTGATACCGGTCAGGGCCTTCTGCAACTGTTCTTCAGCAATATCGAAAAGGACCACCTGATATTCCTGCATGGCCAGCACGTGGGCAATTCCACTGCCCATCTGTCCCGCCCCGAGTACTCCAACTTGCCTGATCATGGTTACCTCCTGGTGCCTTGTAAATCATAAAGTGTCGCAAAATTGCGAAAGAATTTGACCTGCCAACAAGGCGTGTCTGACGGCGCATAGTACCGGTATTCGGTTTGCCAGGCGCTAGATTCTCTCAAAAATAGCGGCCACCGCTTCGCCGCCGCCAATGCACAAGGTCGCCAGTCCGTAGCGGGCCCTGCGCTGCTGCAGCTCGCGCACCAGGGTCGCAGCCAGACGACCGCCACTGGCGCCGAGCGGATGACCGATAGCAACCGCGCCGCCATTTACGTTGACCTTTTCAGGATCGAGCCCCAACTGCTTGATGGCGAACAGGGGCACGGCAGCAAAAGCTTCATTAATCTCGAAGAGATCTATGTCAGCGACAGCAAGCCCGGCCTTGTCACAAACCTTTTCAATCGCCCCCACCGGAGCCAGAGTGAAATCGTCCGGGTGGGTACTGTTGGAGGCGTAAGCAAGCAGGCGAGCCTTTGGCTGCAGGCCATATTTTTCAACCGCCTCGCCACTGGCCAGCAGTGTGAGAGCGGCACCATCGTTGATGGTCGAAGCGTTGCCCGCTGTGATACAACCGTTTTTTTTGAAAACAGCCCGCAGTCCGGGCAGTTTGTCAAAATCAACCTTGCCAGGCTCCTCGTCCTCGACAACGGTCACCTCACCCTTGCGGGTTTGTTTAACCACCGACACCAGCTCGGCAGCAAAGGTGCCATTGTTGACCGCCGCCTGGGCGCGCCGGTAGGAGCGCACAGCAAATTGATCCTGTTCTTCACGAGACAGACCCTGACTTTCGACGCTCGCCTCGGCGATCACCCCCATGTGCTGATTGCTGTAAGGGTCCTGCAAGCCATCATGAATCATCAGGTCGATCATTTCACCGTTGCCCAGCCGCTGACCATAGCGTGCCTGTTTGAGCAGGTAGGGAGCCTGAGACATACTTTCCATCCCGCCGGCGATCACCACTTCGGCATCACCCAGACGGATGGAACCGGCACCGAGCATCAATGCCTTCAGGCCGCTGCCACAAACCTTGTTGATGGTCATGGCAGGGATAGTATCGGGTAGACCGGCGAAACGCATCGCTTGGCGGGCGGGAGCCTGACCTGAACCACCGGACAAAACCTGACCGACAATCACTTCCTCGACCGCCCCGGCCATCAGACCGGTTCTCTCCAACAACCCCTGAATAACTGCCGCCGCAAGCCGTGTCGCCTCCACATCAGCGAGCACACCACCAAAGGATCCCTGGGGAGTACGCAACGATTCAACAACATAAACATCTCTCATAATCACCCTCTTCATAAGGAAAAAAAGGATCACCGATAACGGTAAAAATACCCGCCGGGCTAAAAATCAAAAAAACATCCAGCAAAAAGCAGTAGCCAAGCGCTACAGACGACTCAAAGCGGTCTTCACGTTCCCGACCAGGTTAAGCAGGCGGGGACCGACATCGGTTTCAATCGCCTCGGGACTTAATTGAAAGGATGCCCCGCTGCAACTGAAGACGATAATTTCAGAGCCGTCTTCCGGCAGCAGAGGTACGGCAATAGCGTGAACCTCCTTGCGCCAATCCCCGAGCGACAGGCAGTAGCCTCGCTCACGGTAGTCAATAAGTGACTGGTCGATGGCGTCCTTGATTCGCGGCCAGTTGTGTTCATCCTGCTTGCGGATCTCCTCCATAAGTTCCAGCCGTTCCTGTTCCGGGAGTGCAACCAGACAGGCCCTGCCCATGGAGGTTGAGGCGACCGGCAGTTGCGATCCGACATCAAGCTGGACAGCGTAGCTCGAAGCATTGCGATAGGTATCGACATAAACCATATCCAACCGATCCCGCACCCCGATGTTAACCGCCGCTTGCGTATGCTCGGCAAGGGCCTGCATCAGGGGACGTGCGATACGACGAACATCCATCTGGGCCAGCAAAGAATAGCTCAGGCTGAGAACTGCAGTGCCAAGGCGATATTTATTTATATTCGGCTGAAAGCTCAGAAAACCCTGTTCGGTCAAGGTGAAGGTAAGCCTTGTGACAGTCGTTATAGGCAACCCTGTTCGTTCGGCGATCTGTTTGTTGCCGAGGAAACGGTCGCTGGCATGAAAACAGCTCAAGATCTCAAGCCCTCGCGCAAGAGCTGTAACAAACTTGCGTTCTTTCTGCTGTAAACCTGCAGTTTTATCTTCAGAATCCATAACAGTTCTCCAAATGGTACCCGTTCGCAGAGCGATGCGGGGAAAATGAAGATTTGACAATGTTGATTACCTGACTCAATTAACACCTCATACTAATAATCATCGAATATTTATTCGCTCAATACTCTTTATCGCCAAGGTCGGCTACTTGCTGATTCAGGTCTCATTGCTGAACATCCGCGAGTGATGGCCGCTGGACGATTGTTTCTATCAGCGCGATGCGGCCTTCTTCCAGGTTCCGGACCTGATTGTTCGCCATCAGTCTAAAATCTTCTCCCAGCAACAGATGGATTCCCAGGCGCGGTAGCCCTTTCGAACCGATTTTAGCACCCATACGACGAAACCAGGAACGACCCTTTTCGGTGCTGTCCTGCCAACTGATAATCTCGAAACCTGCCACCTCAAGCTGGTCGCGTAGCTGTTGCGGGCTGATCAAAAAGCTGATTCCCGGCCCACGTGCCCAGGGAACCGGAAAGTGAATTGGTCCGCCCTCACCTGCGAGAACATCATAAATTGCCAGCCTGCCGCCAGGTTTTAAAACGCGCCACATCTCGGCGTAGAGTCCGGCCTTGTCCGCGATATTCATCGCCGCGTGTTGCGTCCAGAGAAGATCGAAGCTGTTATCGGCAAAGGGCATCTCAAGGGCGCTTCCGTGTTGATAAGTGACACTGGAATCAAGACCGAGACGCCCTGCCAGCTTAGTTGCAACCTTGCAATACTCTCCGGAAAGATCGATTCCGGTCACCTGACAACCAAACTCTACGGCAAGGCAACGGGATGCGCCCCCGATACCGCTGCCGACATCGAGAACCTGCAACGTTTCGTCAAGGCCAAGCTGACGGGCAAATTCGAGCGTGGCCTTGCGCCCGCCGATGTGAAATTCGTCGATCGGCGCCAGATCTTCAACTTTAAGCTGTGCCAGATCGATTCCCGAATCAACCAAAGCATTCAGGATCGTATCTTCAAGATTCTGGTGAGCATAATGCGCCTCAACTGAAGTTGAATCTGCAGCAGATCGAAACATAGGCTATTTCCTTATAGAAAAGGCTGGGCTAACACATGATTCCAGTCTGGAAAGACTGCCCGCGCCCGTGACGACCCTTCACGCATGAGAGAATCCCGGAGCAGTTAATCAGTCCAGAGTCAACAGCACCTGGCCGATATCAACGGCATCACCTTCAGCAATCAAAATTTGGCCAACGATCCCGTCACGTTCAGCGATGATTTCATTCTCCATTTTCATCGCCTCAAGAATAATCAACAAGTCGCCCTCTTCAACCTGCTGACCGGCGGTAACTTCCAGCTTCCAGATATTTCCGGCCAGCGGTGCGACAATCCCGTTGGCAACTTCAGCGACAGGGGCTGCGACCGCCTGGGCTGGTGCGGCTGAAACACTGCTGCTTCCGTCCCCAACATAACTGAGCAGTGCCGCGCCGATATCAACAGCATCGCCTTCCTTAACCAGAATCTCGGCGACCACACCTGACTTCTCGGCCACAACTTCATGCTCCATCTTCATCGCTTCAAGGATGAAGAGCAGATCTCCTTCTTGAACTTCCTGACCTGGAGTCACCTCTATCTTCCAGATATTTCCGGCAAGATGAGCATCAACAGTGTCTGCGATGCCGGTTGCGGCGGCAGTTCCAGCCGGAACCCCTGCAGCCGCGGCGACCGCAGCTGCAGCCGCACCGTCTGCACCGGCAACCTGAACCATGAAACTTTTTCCGCCACCAGTCACGGTGTAGATCTCTCCACCGGTCATCGCAGCAGACGACACTGCCGGAGGTTCATCCACGCCGGTCGGAACAGGCTCAAATGCAGCGGGATTATTGCGGTTTTCGATAAATTTAAGTCCCACTTGCGGGAAGAGCGCATAGGTCAGTACATCATCAATCACATCATCAGCCAGACTGAGTGACTTTTCGGTAGCGATGCCACGCAACTCGCCGGTCAGCTTCTCCACCTCGGGCTCAAGCAGATCGGCCGGACGGCAGGTGATCGGTGTCGCCCCCTTTAGAATTTTTGTCTGAACGTCCTTGTTCACCGGTGCCGGAGTGGTGCCATATTCGCCCTTGAGGACGGCGGTGGTTTCCTTGGTGACCGCCTTGTAGCGCTCGCCCGCCAAGACATTCAAGACCGCCTGGCTACCGACAATCTGTGAGGTCGGAGTCACCAGCGGGAGAAAACCGAGATCCTCGCGGACGAAGGGAATCTCATCCAGCACCTGATCGATCTTGTCACTGGCTCCCTGCTCGCGCAGCTGGCTCTCCATATTGGTCAGCATGCCACCGGGAACCTGGGCCGTGATAATCCGCGAGTCGATCCCCTTAAGTGCGCCTTCGAACTTGGCGTATTTCTTACGGACTTCGCGAAAGTATGCAGCTATCTCCTGCAACGGCGCCAGATCGAGACCGGTGTCACGCTCGGTCCCCTCGGTCATGGCGACCAGTGTCTCAGTCGGAGAGTGTGCGTAGGTCAGGCTCATCGAAGAGATAGCGGTATCGACGCCGTCGATGCCAGCCTCGATCGCCTTCAGATAGGCGGAGGTGGACATGCCGGTGGTGGCATGACAGTGCATATGAATCGGGACATCCACCGCTTTTTTGAGCTTTTTGACCATATCGTAGGCGACGCTAGGGGTAATCAGGCCGGCCATATCCTTGATGCAGATCGAGTGCGCCCCCATATCCTCTATCGTCTTGGCCAGTTCGACCCACTTGGCGAGGGTATGAACCGGACTGACGGTATAGGAGATACAACCCTGGACATGCTTCTCCTGCTGGATGACCGCCTTGATGGCCGTCTCCAGGTTCCGCGGATCGTTCATGGCGTCAAAGACCCGGAATACATCGATGCCGTTCACTGCCGCCCGCTCGACAAACTTTACGACAACATCATCGGCATAGTGACGGTAGCCAAGAATGTTCTGGCCGCGAAAGAGCATCTGCTGCGGGGTGTTCGGCATGGCTTTCTTCAAAGCCCGCAGCCGCTCCCAGGGGTCCTCACCCAGATAACGGATGCAGGAGTCGAAGGTCGCACCGCCCCAGGTCTCAAGCGACCAGTAGCCGACCTGGTCCAGTTTTTCGGCGATCGGAAGCATATCGTCGAGGCGCATCCGGGTCGCAAACAGGGACTGATGTGCGTCGCGCAGCACAAGTTCGGTAATCCTTAAGGGTTTTGTCGCCCTGCTCATGTGTCCACCTCTAGCGGGTTGTGTTCCATAGCAAACTGAATCTGCGGCATAATCTTGTGGAAGGTTCCCCTCATCCGGCCTTCGGCTACCTTCCCCCTTGAAGGAGAAGGTTTAAACGAGAAAAGCCCTTTACCCCTTGATGATGCGCGGCAGCAGCATCTGGTGTACCGGAGTGATCGATCTGGGGTTCTGATAGTTGGCCCCGGTGAAGGCCTGAATATATTTACGCAGATCAGTCAGTGAGACGATCTCGTCGACGAAGCCGCTCTTGGCGCAATAGGCTGGCTGCGACTTGTCCTTATAATCCTGAATCATCTGGTTCATCTTCTCCAGCGTCGGGGCCAGATCATTCCCTGCATCCGACTCCTTGACCAGGCGCCGCGCATAGGAGGCCGCAGCCGCAGTTTCGCCGTGCATGACATTGATTTCAGTCAGCGGAGTCCCGAGCGTGAAGGCGTTGTTGTTATTAGCCTGAGGACCGCACATGATGTAATGGGCCGCAGCGGTCCCTTTGCGCAGGACAACACACATCATCGACAGCTCGGTCTGCTCGATGGAATAGACCAGTGACTGACCCAGTGCGAGCAACTCCGCTTCCTCGGCAAGATCACCGACATCGATACCGGTGGTGTCCTGCAGCCAGATGATCGGCAGGTTGTCTCGGCCACAGAGCGTGACAAACTCACCCTGCTTAATCAGCCCCTCACGATAGTGTTTACCGCCGACACCGGGATATTCGCCATTGGCGTAATCGGGATAGCCGGGAAAGACTCCCTGCTGGTTGCCGATAAAGGCGACCGGGAAACCATCAATTTTGGCGATACCGGCAAAAACCTCACGTCCGTATTCGGGACGATATTCCATGAATTCACTGTTGTCGGTGAGGCGTGCCAGGATCTGAATCGCATCGTAAGGCCGCTTCTGATTGGCAGGAAGGAGCAGGTTGAGGTCTTCAACTGCCAGCCGCGGTTCAGCGGGTTCTGAGACCCGGAACATGATCGGGTCGTAAGCGGGCATCATCCGCATGTAATCCTTGATGCCGTCGAGGACACCCTGCTCGGTATCATGGGCTTCGCGGAAATAGGCGGTCTGGTCGAAGTGGGTCTCAACCCGACCCGGAGCCTTCCCCTTGAAATTCTTGGTCCCCTCAATCAGCGCCTGAGCAGCTTCCTCATCGATATAGCCCTTGGGATTCATGCCACCAACGATGCCAGCGCCGCCAACTGCAATATTGGCGTCGTCATGGGCCAGCAGGATGGTCGGGCTGATCCCCTGATAGCCGCCACCGGCCGGATTGGTACCGTAGATGCCGTTCAGTATCGGTATGCCCAGATGATTAAGATCGGCATGGCGATAAAAAGGCGCACCACTGGAACGACGCCCGGCATAGACCGTCTCCTGTTCCATCAGCTTGACGCCACTGCAGTTGGTCAGCCAGACCAGCGGCACATTGAGGCGCTTGGCCATATCGGTGACCATCAGGATATTCTCGGCCTGCCCAGCGATCCAGGCCCCGGCCATGACCTTGTTGTCAAAACCGATAATGACCGCCCATTTCCCCTCGATCTTGCCGATGCCGTTGACAACCCCGGTGCAGCCCTCAACATTATCGTTCGGATTGTAGAGGCTGTGCAGAGGAGACCAGGTTCCTGCGTCGACCAGGTATTCGAGTCGATCATGAATGGTCATCCCGCCACGCTGGTGGATTTTTTCGGCTGGAATCCCTGCGTTTTTCACCCGCAGAATTTCCTTGGCGATGATCTCTTCCTGTTCCCGGACGAGTTCAACATTGGCCTGAGAGCGACGTACCTCCCCTTCCCTGAGTTCCTTGCCAATTTCGGCCATTTTTTCAAAGTACGGGCGCAATGGTGTTTGCTTGCGTGACATGGTTATCCCTTTCACGGTGACATCGAGTTACAAAACCGGTTTAGCGAGTAAAAACGTCAAGATCAATCAATCACGATCAGAACGTCCTCTTCATTGACTGCATCGCCTTCTTTAACCTTGATTTCTGTGACAGTCCCTGCGTCATCACAGTAGATGGGAGTCTCCATCTTCAGGGCTTCGAGGATGACCAATTCATCGTCCAACTCGACCTTATCGCCCACGGCGACGAGAACTTTCCAGACATTACCGGCTATAGGTGCAATCAGTTCAGGCATCGATTTTCTCCTTTTTTAGAAAATGAATAGAATCTCAACAAACCAGCTTTAACCAAGATTTTTCAGCAGGATCGCGGCCGCCACCACAGTTCCGATAACGCCAGCCACATTCGGTCCCATGGCGTACATCAGCAGATAGTTGCGGCGGTTGGCTTCTGATCCGACCTTGTGAACACAACGGGCCGCCATCGGGACCGCAGATACACCAGCCGCTCCGATCAGCGGGTTGATCTTGTCCTTAAGAAACAGGTTCATGAACTTGGCCATGAGCAGTCCGGCACCGGTACTGATCGCGAAGGCAAACAGACCGAGGAAGAAGATGAACAGCACCTTGGGGCTAAGGAAAGTCGCTGCGGTCATGGTGGCACCGATCGACAGCCCGAGAAAAATAGTGACGACGTTCATCAACTCATTGGATGCGGCATTGGTCAAACGTTCGACGACGCCCGATTCCTTAAAGAGATTGCCAAGCATCAGCATCGAGATCAGCGGTGCCGCAGGCGGCACGACGAGCATGATGGTCATGGCAGTGACGATCGGGAAACAGATCTTCTGCAACTTGCTGACCGGGCGCAGTTTGGTCATGACGATCTTACGCTCGGCATCGGTGGTCAACAGCTTCATCATCGGTGGCTGGATGATCGGGACCAGGGCCATGTAAGCGTAGGCCGAGACAGCGGTCGCACCGAGCAGATGGGGCGCAAGTTTAGAGGTCAGGTAGATGGTTGTCGGGCCGTCGGCGCCGCCAATGATGGCGATAGATCCGGCCTCCTGCAGATCGAAACCGAACAGAACAGCGGCGAAGAAGGTGACATAAAGTCCGGCCTGAGCACCCGCCCCCAGCAGCAGCGTCTTCGGATTGGCGATCAGCGGACCGAAATCGATCATCGCGCCGAGACCTAGAAAGATCAACGGCGGGATAATGTCGAGTTCAATCCCGTAATGATAAAAGAACCAGATCAGGCCGTGTTCGGGATCCATGAGGAAGGTCAACGGCAGGTTGACGACCAGGATACCGAAGGCGATCGGCAGCAGCAGCAGCGGTTCATACTGCTTCTTTATCGCCAGATAGAGCAGAACGAATGAGATCATCCACATGATGATATTGCCGCCGCTCAGGCTGACAAAACCGCTGGTAAAAATAAGTTCGCGAAGTATGTCAAACATGGTGAATCTCCTTAGGCCTTCTCTTTGGCGACGGCCTCTTGCGGGACCGATACCAGAGTCTTGTCCTTATTCTTGTTCTCGACAAAGTCGATGATTCGGGTACTGAGTTGCGTCAGAATCTGCAGCAGAAACATGACCAGAAAGACCCCGATAATGCCGCTGCCGAATACCTCTAAAACCTTGGACCAGTCGGTCTCCATCATTCACTCTCCTATCCAGACCAGGCCTGGAGCTTTAGGTTACTGAATAAATTTCAGCGCCGTTAGCGGTTCGCGACGTCGCCCATAGCGATACCAGCGATGATGGTCTTCTGGATATTGCTGGTTCCTTCAACCACCCGCAGAGATTGCGCATCACGCAGAAAACGCTCGGCCGGGTACTCTGTAGAGAAACCATAACTTCCAAAAATCTTCATCGTATCGCTGGCGGCGTGCACGGCGGCTTCTGAAGCGAAGAGCTTGGCGATAGAGGTTTGCTGTTGATTTGGCAAGCCCTGATCCTTGAGCCAGGCGGCGCGGTAGACAAGCAGTTTGGCGGCCTCATGCTCAGCGACCATGTCGGCGATCTGGGCCTGAATCATCTGATAAGCCCCGATCTTTTTACCAAACTGGATGCGCTCATTGGCGTATTCAATCGCCGCGTCGATGGCGCCACCAGCGATACCGAGCGCCCCGGCAGAACAGCTGATCCGGGTATTGTTGAGCTGCCACATGCAGATCTGAAAACCCTGGCCGACTTCACCCAAGATCGAATCCTTAGGGATCTTCGCCTTGGAGAAGGCGATTTCACCGGTGGGGGCACAGTACAATCCAAGTTTGGTCTCAATCGGAGCAGTGACGATCCCCTCGTTATCTTTGAGATTAACGACGAAGCAGGTCATCCCTTTATATTTTTTGCTCTTGTCGGTGAAGGCGTAAACCAGCCCCCAGTCGCCAACATGAGCGTTAGAGATCCACATCTTCTGGCCGTTGAGCTCCCAGTGGTCACCGCAATCGGAAGCCGTGGTCCCCATGCTGGCAACGTCAGAACCTGAGTTGGGTTCGGTGATGGCGAAAAAGCCGGTGGAATCGGCATTGACCCAGGCAGGGATGAAGCGTTTTTTCTGTTCTTCATTGCCGAACTTGTTGACGGTGATGGCGGGGCCGATATTCTGCATATTGAAAGGCAGACGCCAGGAACCACTGACCTTGGCGATCTGTTCTGCCAACAGCACCGACTCGAGAAAGCCGAAGCCGTTACCGCCATATTCTTCGGGCAGCGCGCAACCGAAGAAACCAAGCTCGGCCATATGCTTGACCAGCTCGGGACGGTAGCGGTGGTTCGCCTCATCATCCTTGAGGTTAGGTGCGATCTCTTTAGCAGCGAAATCCTTGGCCATCTCCTGCATCATCCGTTGTTCGTCCGTCAATCCGAAATGCATGTCAACCTCCCTGACAAAAAGTTTAAAGGCTCTCTGGCTTGCGGCCTTTCGCGTCTGTTCTATTCAGGACCGGACCGATGCAGACCTACGACAATCGGACCCGGATCCCCTTCTTCCAACTCACCACAGATAGAACATCGTTTGAGTTAACCCAATTAATACTCTGTAAAAGCAGGGGGTGTCAATCTTATTTCGGGGAATCTCGCTGCAATGCGGTTTTTTTATGGGGGACAGAAAGCACTAAGCAGTCGCCATCAACTGCACAGCGGTTTATCATGCCCGTTTCTCACCAAAAGAGCTTCCGCAAAACCGAATAAAACCAGAACATAAAAAACACTTTCGAAAAATCTGTTGCGTTATTTGAGGCATACCGCTGGGGAACCAAACGTGTTATTTTCCAAATAACACCCTGGCCTGATCATCCCAGCAGGAACCGCAACAGGACAGAGAGCCTGCCGTTGATTGACCGGGAAACTGCAAGGGACAGAAAATGGAAACCGCACAACTCTCGGAACGACTCGAAGAATTCAATTACATTTTGGCAAGAGTCAGCAGGTACCTGAAGAACCACAGATACGTCTATCTGCGGTCATTCAACAGCTGGCTGGAAAGCTACAACAGGGCAGCAACCCGGCTGAATGCCGACAAGATCATTTCCGTACCGATCATCAAAATGAGCCCTATCGATTACTCGCCAACGGGAAAGTCGATCAAAATGGCGAGCGTGGAAAAGTTCGTCAAGACGATAAATCACCAGCCTGGAAGACAGGACCGAGGAGTTGACCAAGGCGGCCGAAACGAAGGCTGTCTCGGCTCACCCGCTGGAGAAGTTTTTCCATCGTGACAATGAGGGTATTCCGATTGCGCCAGCACTAACCGACAAGCGGGTTTTTATCGCGATCCCCGGCGGGGAAGCTGACCTGAAGCTTTTCTGGCAAGGCATTCAACCCGCCCTGGAAACCAAGGGGCTCTCCTTCTTTCGCGCGGACCGTCCCTTGCTTGACGATGCCGCACTCTGTGAGCTCTGCCAGGAACTGTATTCCTGCCGACTGGCGGTCTTCAACCTTGCCGGCCTAGCTCCCAACGTCATGCTGGCCCTTGGCCTCGCTTGGGGCATCGGCAAACCGGTCATCACTTTACAACCTCAGTGCGACACAGCATTTGGCGAGCCAAACAACAACGTGTTGGTTCGTTACGCAGACGCAGCTGACCTCAAAGTAAGTCTGAGGGCGATACTGACAAAGCTATTAGCCAGCTGAGCGACGCCACCACCAGAGCCGCCACTCCGGGTAGAAACTGTCTAATCATTTGCAGTCCGGGTGGCTGCTTAACTGGCTTGCCACAGTGAATTTAGGGCAATACCACTGTACAGGAGATATAAAGATGACAACCAGACCAGCAAAATTCTGTAAAGAATCGAGGGCAGTCAAAGCGTCCATGGTTCTGCCCCCGGATACCAATAATTACGGAACCATGTTCGGCGGCAAGGTCATGTCCAATATTGACGACATTGCAGCCATTGCTGCGACCCGTCATGCCCGCACCTCGGTGGTCACCGCCTCGACCGACTCGGTCGATTTCCTGCATCCGATCCGCATCGGCCAGTCGGTCTGCCTGGAAGCCTTTACAACCTGGGCCCACAACACCTCGGTCGAAGTGTTCGTCAAAGTTGTCGCTGAAGATATGCTGACGGGCGAACGGACAGTCTGCGCGACCTCGTTCCTGACCTTTGTCGCGATGGACATTAATGGCGAAAAGCAGATGGTCCCGACGGTTATCCCCGAAACAGAACTGGAAAAGTTTCTTTTTGAAGGGGCTCCGGAGCGCGAGAACAAACGTTTGGAAAAACGTGAGCAATCGAAAGTACTGGCAAAACGTTTCGGCACGGAAAATTTCTGGCAAGGCTGAGATGAAACGTAGAAGTGGAAAATGTCCGTGCGACCCGGCGGATCACACGGAGGTCTTGCTCAACAACCGAATCCCCTCCTCCAGCCCCTCAAGTGTCAGCGGGAACATCCGCCCGCCCATAATTTGTCTGACCATGCCGACCGACTGGGTAAAATGCCACCAGCCTTGCGGGGTCGGATTCAGCCAGATGGCATCCTTGTAGGCTTCAAGCAAACGTTGCCCCCAGACATGACCGGCCTCGTCGTTCATATGTTCGACACTGCCACCGACCATGGAAATTTCATAGGGGCTCATGGCGGCGTCACCGACAAAGATCAGCTTGTAGTCGGGACCGTAGGTATGGATAACATCCCAAAGATCGATCCGTTCGGCCCGGTAGCGTTGGTTGTCGCGCCAGACACTCTCGTAGACAAAATTGTGAAAGTAAAAATACTCAAGGTATTTGAACTCAACCCGGGCGGCGGAAAAAAGTTCTTCGCAAATCTTGATGT
This sequence comes from Geopsychrobacter sp., assembly GCA_012974425.1. Lineage (GTDB taxonomy): Bacteria > Desulfobacterota > Desulfuromonadia > Desulfuromonadales > Geopsychrobacteraceae > Geopsychrobacter. The sequence goes on along the minus strand of JAAXQE010000095.1, from coordinate 20,009 downwards.
GTTCGTCCATGGAGCCGCCGACATCAAAAAACAGCAGCACCTTAATCTTGTTGTGCAGCTTTGGAACCAGCTGCAAATCGAGATAGCCGGCATTGTTGGCCGTGGCACGGATGGTACCCGGCATGTCGAGAACTTCGGGTGCCCCTTCGCGAGCGAAGTGACGCAAGCGGCGCAGGGCTATCTTGATATTGCGGGTTCCCAACTCCACCGCACCGTCCAGATTTTTAAACTCGCGTTTGTCCCAAACCTTGACCGCCCGGCGATGTCGGGACTCCTCTTGACCGATCCTGACCCCTTCGGGGTTGTAACCATAGGCACCAAAGGGGGAGCGTCCGCCAGTGCCGATCCACTTGCTGCCCCCCTGATGACGCTCTTTCTGTTCCGCCAGCCGCTGCTTCAGTGTCTCCATCAGCTTCTCGAAACCACCAAGCGCTTCGATCTCGGCCTTCTCCTCGGCAGAAAGAACCAGTTCCGACAGTTTACGTAACCACTCCTCGGGGATTCGTGTTTCCAGTTCTTCACCGAGTTCGGTCACTCCCTCAAAATACTGGGCGAAAACCCGGTCAAACTTGTCAAAATGGGTCTCGTCCTTGACCAGACAGAGGCGCGCCAGATAGTAAAAATCCTCAACGCTGCCCCAGACCACCTGTTTATCCAGTGCTTCGAGCAGGCTCAAATATTCACGGACGGTAACCGGCACTTTGGCCTGCTTTAATTGCAGAAAAAAATCGACCAACATAGGTGCGGACCTTATCTACCACGTCGGGTCATGCCGACCAGCCGTTCGAACAACCCAAGATCCTGCTCATTCTTCAGCAACGCGCCGTGCAGCGGTGGGATCGACTTGCCTGGCTGCTTGCTGTGCAGGGCTTCAGCCGGGATCTCTTCAGCCACCAGCAGCTTGAGCCAGTCAAGCAGTTCGGAGGTCGAAGGCTTCTTCTTCAAACCGGGCACGTCACGCATGCCGAAGAAAGTTTCCAGCGCACCCTTGAGCAATGATTGCTTGATGCCGGGGTAGTGCACATCAACGATCTGCGCCATGGTGTCAGCCTCGGGGAAGCGAATATAGTGGAAAAAGCAGCGACGCAAAAAGGCATCGGGCAGCTCCTTCTCATTGTTGCTGGTGATGATAATCACCGGCCGGTGTCTGGCCTTAATCAGCTGCCGGGTCTCATAGACATAGAACTCCATCCGGTCGAGTTCCTGCAACAGGTCGTTGGGAAACTCAATGTCGGCTTTGTCGATTTCATCGATCAGCAGCACCGCCCGCTGCTCCGACTCGAAGGCCTCCCACAGCTTGCCTTTGAGGATATAATTACCAATATCATGCACCCGCTCATCACCGAGCTGCGAATCGCGCAGACGGGAAACGGCATCATATTCATACAGGCCCTGATTAGCCTTGGTGGTCGATTTGACATGCCACTGAAACAGCGGCATATCGAGGCTTTTCGCCACCTCTTCAGCCAGCATCGTCTTGCCGGTACCAGGCTCTCCCTTGATCAGCAGGGGGCGCCCAAGTGTAATAGCGGCATTGACTGCCAGGTTCAGATCAGCTGTTGCGACATAAGAATCGGTTCCGTTAAATTTCATCGTTTTCATACCCTGCAATCGGTGGTGTTATTCATCCTGTTACCAAGCCAATGGGTTCGGCTTGCGCCTGAGGCAAACTAATAGAGCCTCTGCAAAAAATCTGTTATCGCGTGCAATGTCACCGTCGGCTGGTCACGAAAGACAGAGTGACCGCAGTCGGGTAGAAAAATTGTTTCTGTCAAATCGGTTAGCTGGCCAGCGATTGTTTCCAGCTGACGGATTGTTCCATAGTTATCCTGCTCCCCCTGGAGCAACAAAACCGGGACTTCAATCTTCGCCAGTTCCGCGTCAAGAGTCCAGTCCTGAAAATCCTGATCAAGCCAAACCTGGCTCCAGCCGAGAAAAGCACAGTCCACGTTGTCGCCGTGATAGCGGGCCAGTCGCTCACGCAAACCGGAGCTGCGGTATGTGGTTGTTGCGGCATGAATACTGGTCAGGGTGAGTTCCTCAACAAATACATGAGGGGCCATCAGGACCACTCCCAAAATACGCTCGTCTCGCCCGCCCGCGCCAATCAGGGCAATTGAAGCACCGTCGCTGTGCCCAACCAGGATAGCGTTTTTAATGTTTGCTGCCGTCAGAACTTTCGGCAGAACCCGCAACCCCTCATCGTGCATGAATAAAAGTGGTCGTGGCAAAGCACAGGGGTCTGAACCGCCGTAGCCTGACCGGCTGTAAGTCAAAACCCGGCAGCCGGTCTTCCGGGCCAGCTGCTGCGGAAAGTCCTTCCACATGGCGACGCAACCAAGCCCTTCATGCAGCAAAACCAGGGTCAGATCAAGGCTTTGTGCTGGCTTGAACAGCTGATATTCAAGCGAAACACCATCGATATTAAAAAATCCGCTCGACTGCTGCACGCAACGCTTGCTCCTCTCTCAAAGGACAATGACGCCGACTCCGGCAGGCTCAGCATACAGTTTCTCTACCAGTTCCTGCCGTCGCTGTAACGCCGTGCGCTGGTTGATATAGCCCTTGTCAGTAATCTCGCCCGCATCGCTGTCCGGTAGCTCGGTCATCAGCATAATCCGCCCTATCCGGGTCGAGGAGCCCTGCTGCATGGCATTGAATGCCGTCAAGGATTGTCGCAACGCCGCTGCCACCTCGGGCTGCTGTACCAGGACCTCTGCCGAAGCACTTTCATCAAGGTCGGCACAGAGCCTCCTGCAAGCAGCGAGGTTCGGCCAGCCAAGGATACCAACCTCTTCCCGGTCATGCCCGGTGACCAGGGCAAACTGCAATATTGGCGCGGCTGCGGCCAACACCTCTACCCGCAACAACCCGACCCGAACCCAGGTACCGCTGGTTAATTTGAAATCCTCTGCCACTCGGCCAGCAAAAGAGATTCCTTTGCCCGGGTCCTCAGCATCGACAAAGCGACCGGCATCGCCGATCAGGTAGTAGCCGTCCTCATCGAAAGCGGCCGCGGTCAGATCAGGGCGACGAAAATAGCCCGGTGTCACGTTCGGGCCCTTGACGCGCAGTTCATAGCTGTCGCCATTCGGCAGCATCTTCAACGACACCCCGGGACAGGGGATGCCGATAACGCCGGCCTTTTCCAGTGGGAAGTGGGAAGCGGTCGCCAGTGGTGAGGTTTCGGTCGCTCCCCAGGAAGAGGTCATCAGCACTTTTTTGCCGGTGGCCTGCACAGCGACCAGTTCCAGCCTTTCCCACAAATCCTGCGGCAGGGCTGCCCCGGCATAGAAGATCAGCTGCAGATTTCTAAAAAAATTATGCCGCAGTGCTTCATCCTGTTCGAGATGCGGCAGCAGCATGGCATAGCCAACCGGGACGTTAAAATAAATGGTCGGTGAAATTTCGGCCAGGTTTTTCACCGTATGATCCACCAGCCCCGGTGCCGGTTTGCCACCGTCGATATAGAGGGTTCCACCCTGTTTGAGCACCAGGTTGAAATTGTGGTTCCCGCCGAAGGTATGGTTCCAGGGTAACCAGTCAACCAGCACCGGTGGTGTCTGTCTGGCGAACGGCCAGACCTGGGCGAGCATCTGCTGGTTGGCACACAGCATTCCGTGGGTATTGATAACCCCTTTGGGTTGCCCGGTCGACCCGGAGGTATAAAGGATTTTGGCAACCGTTTCCGCTCCGACCTGCCCAAGGGACAGGTCAACCGCTGCGGTGACCGGGGTCTCAAGCAGCGAAGCAAAAGCCGTCGTCGGAATATTCTTCTGCTCCCCGCTGCCAGCCACCACCTCAACCCCGGCGAGATCAAGACTGGCCAGCGGTGCGGCAAACAGATCGGCATCGGCAACATAAATCAGTCCCGGACAGATCTCTTCAAAGATAAAACGCAGCTTGAGGTGGTCCTTGCTAAGCAACGAATAAGGAACTGAAACCGGTACCACCGGGACACCGGCGATAAAGCAGCCAAGCATCAGCAGGGCATGATCGATAGAATTACCGGAGAGGATCATCACCGGTCGATAGGGTCCCAGTCGCCTATCAAGCAGAGCCTGGGCAATAGCATTCGCTTGCTGATTCGCCGCAGCATAAGTCAACCGCCGCCAGTCGCCTTCAGCCGTTCGCTCAGCAAGAAACATCCGTTCAGGGGACTGCTCGGTCCAGTGTCGTAACATCTGGCCAAGATTCTCGTCGTACGGTTGCAGGCTTGCCGCGGAGGTAAAGATATATCCGGTCTCGGGAGATCCCTCGATAGAGATACGGGGCGGAGCAAAATCGACAGCAGCAAATTCGGCTGGGTTCATGGTTGACCTCCTGCTCTCAACAAAGGAATAGAATTCTGATCAATTTGAAAATGGATAGGCTGCCGACTCGGCCGCAGCAGAAGCCAGTTGCTGCTTGGCTTGCAAGAGTCCGATGACGGGATAGGCCGCTAACCTGGCGATTATTTTCTGTATGGCAAGCAGGTCTGGCCCCTGAATTCCGTAGACAGCGCAACGGTTGGCGGCTGTCTGGATTTGCGTTGCCTGCTCGAACGCGACCACCCGCGCCACTGCTTTCAACAGAAACTGTTTCCGCTCGCTGGCATCGATTTGTCCCCGGTCGGCGCGTAACAGTGCGCTCTCCATGGCAAAGATGCCGATCGCCATATCACCCAGTGCCAGTAATATCTCCTGCTCTTCCCGCTGCGCCTCGACATGTCCGACAAGCAATAAAAAGATCTTTTTCAACCTGCCCAGCAGGTAATATTCCTCACCGAAAACCGCTGTTCCTTCGGCTTCCTCAATCCCTTCGCCATGCAATTGCACACCGGCATTTCGAACCTGATCCCAAAGATCAAGCCCGCCGTTGTCTGCCCGACGCAACAGCAGGGTCGGGATCAGCAGCCGGTTAATTTCGTTGGTGCCTTCGAAAATTCGGTTGATCCGCTCATCACGATAGTAACGTTCAATCGGGTATTCCTTGATATAGCCGTATCCGCCGTGAATCTGCAACGCTTCGTCAGTCACCCGGGCCAGTCCCTCCGTGCAAAAAACCTTGGCGATGGCACACTCACCGGCATATTCCTCAATCGCCTTCTGATAACGTTCGGAGTAATCACCACCAGTGCGATCGAGGGTCGCAATCCGCTCATCCAGCAGGCCGGCGACCCGATAAAGAACCGACTCTGAGGCAAACAGCACTCCGGTCATGTCCGCCAGTTTCTCGCGCATGGCACCAAAATCTGCCAGAGGCTGACCAAATTGCTTACGCTCGACGGCATAACTTGCCGCCTCAGCAAACGCCCCCTTGGCCGCACCGGTGACGGTTGCGGAAAGCTTCAAACGACCGATATTGAGAACATTGAAGGCAATCTTGTGCCCTTTCCCCGCTTCACCAAGCAGGTTTTCCACCGGCACGCGAACATTTTCAAGTATTACCTGAGCGGTTGAGGTTCCCTTGAGTCCCATCTTCTTCTCTTCGTTGCCGATGGAGAGACCGGCCATGCTCCTCTCGACCAGAAAGGCAGAAAAATGCTGTCCGTCAATCTTGGCAAAAACAGTAAACAGCTCGGCGAATGCGGCATTGGTGATAAACTGTTTAACACCGTTAAGCAGATAAAAGGAGCCGTCGGGCGCGAGGGTCGCGGTGGTCCGGGCACTTAATGGATCGCTGCCACAATCCGGTTCCGTCAGGCAGTAGGCACCAATCCATTCACCGCTGGTCAGTTTGGCAAGGTACCTTTCTTTCTGTTCGGCGGTTCCGTAATAGACCAGTGGCAGGGAACCGATACCGGTTTGCCCGGTACAGCTGATCGCAAAGGAGCCACTCGGGCCCAACTTTTCGGCAATCAGCATACTGGTCACCTTGTCCAGTTCCAGTCCGCCAAACTCCTCCGGGATATCGACCAGAAACAGTCCCAGCTCGGCACATCCGCGCAATTTTTCGACAACCAACGCGAAATCCTGCTTCTCCATCCGCTCCAGGTCAGGAAAGATTTCGTTTTCGACGAAGGATTCAGTCGTCTCGGCAATCTGCCGTTGCTCCGAAGTAAAATCCTCCGGGGTAAACAGACCCATCCCTACAGCTTCAGTCAGAAGAAACTCGCCTCCTTTAAGCAGATTTTCAGTCATGACATTCAGGTCCTTTGTCGAAAGGTTCATGCCGTGGCACGGCCTGTCTCGCCAGTCAGAAATTTCACGAAAAGACTAAACGATCATGACCGGGCACTTGACATGGTGGACGATATAATTGGCCACCTGATCAAAAAGCAGATTGCGCAATTCACTCTCCACCTGCTTGCCGATGATCAGCAGATCGTATTCTCCGCTATCAGCAACCGCACAGATCGTTTCGCGGGCACGCCCTTCCCTGACCAACGTCTCAACCTTGATTCCCGCTTCGGCAAACTTCTGTTGTCGCGCGGCAATAAATTGTCTGGCAGTCTGTCTGGCATTGTCCTCGATTTTTTCAAACGAAGCCTGGCCTAAACCGCGATAGGAAACCCTGCTAAAATCCAGGACATGCAGCAGGGTTAAGGGAAGAGTGATATTCTCCTTTAATTCAATCAGATTCTTTATGGTTTGATGCGAGATAGGCGAATCGTCGAGGGGAACCAGTACTTTACGATCTTTCATAAAATGTCCCTGCCTTTGCAAGACGTTAAAAATACATCCCGAATAAAATACGACCTTATGTCAAACCCAAAAAACTGCGAGGATTCGTCGAAAACACTTTGGCTTGGACCTCCGCCGGCAATTTCAGCGACAGCACCATTTGGTCTTGTCGATTGCTCCTCACCACATCCCCTCGCGCATCCATTTCTGAATCAAAGTATTGATCTTTGCATCGACATTTGCAGGTGTCATTCCGACTTCAGCGCAGACCGTCTGAACCCGCGTCAGGCGGCCGGGGATGTCCATATCAGAAAATTTATAAAAGTGGCCAAGCCGTTTGCCGAGCTGGAAACAGGCCTGCTTTTCAGGATCCATCTCGATGAAGGCCTGCAACACTTCCATCAGTCGCTGCTTGTCCTGCGGCAGGATCCCGTCGATCTCCTGAAAAAGGTTGTACATGTGATCGCTTTTGACGCAGCTGGTGATGTTGTCCAGGTTTTCAATGAACAGCAAAACCTCCCGCGCAATCGTCAGGTCGGTCGGACGCTGCCAGGCAAACTCATCCGAGTTTTCAAACAGGTTCAGGCTGTCACGGATATGCAACGTCCTGAAACGGATAAAGTCGGGATTAATCTGGTTGATGGCGTCAGCGGTTTCGATAGCGTGCTGCTGCGAGAATTCCTCGCCACCGATTCCGGTCAGGACATACTCGGACAGCTCGATCCCGGCCTGTCTGGTTTTGATGCCGGCCTTGATATGGATATCCTTGCTGGCCCCCTTGCGAACCATATCCAGAAGCTGGTCGCAGGCGGTCTCCATGCCGATATGAATTCGATTCAGACCGGCGTCGGCCATTTCCTGCAACTGGCTGTCACTGATGCGGGCAATTGTGTGCGAGCGGCCGTAGGATGTAATCCGCTGCACGGAAGGAAAGCGCTTGCGGATATGCTGCAAAATACGGATCGTTTGCTCCGGTTTCAGCACCAGACTGTCGGCATCCTGTAAAAAGACCGAGGTCATCCCTTGCGCCAGCCAACTGCGTGCGGCGTGCCTGGCAGACTCATCTTCCGGGCTCAATTTCCTTATTGCGAGCGTACCGCCCTGCTGTAATTCGCAGGTCTGCGCATGAATGCTGTCGATATCGCGGATGATATCTTCAACCGGACGAAGAGAGAATTTTTGTTTTTTGTAGACGGAACAGAAAGAACAGCGGTTCCAGGGGCAGTTGCGGGTCAGGCGCAGCAGCAGACTGTCGGCCTCGCTCGGCGGCCTGATCGGCCCCTGTTCGAATCCTCTGTATGCTTCCATCGGATGACTCCTGTATTTTTCTGTGGATCGGGAAGATTACCTACCGAGCGAATCAGGCGTATTGCCGGGCATACAGCTAGTGCCCCGTGCGGTTAAGCCTGTCCGCAAATTATGGCCCTTTTGATCGCGGTCTGCGTTCTGCCTTCTCGGCTTAGCTCAGGCCAGTCCTGCGTCGGCACGCCTTGACCGCAACCAAAATGCCTCAAAATTAATTGACACGATTAACCAAACGGGACACTAGTGTCAGCCCGGCAACAACAGCTGTTCGTCATGGCTGTAGATTTCCATACTGTTGCCACGCAGATAACCGACCATGGTGATTCCGGCCTGTTCACAGAGATCGATGGCTTCACCGGTTGGTGAGGTACGTGAGGCGATCAAGCCGATCCCGAGTCGCGCCGCCTTGGCAACCATCTCGGTAGAAACGCGCCCGGAGGTCACCAGCATCTTGTCCTGCAGGTCAATCTGCCGAAACAGCGCTTCGCCTGCCAGCCGGTCGAGGGTATTGTGGCGACCGATATCCTCGGCGTAGAGCAACAGACCGGTCGAGTCACCAATGGCCGCAGAATGAATCCCGCCATGACTGCGGTACTTCTCCGCCTCGCCGTGCAACTCTTTCATTAAGCCGAACAGTTCTTCACTGCGATAGCGGCGCAAATGAAATCGGTCAGTCTCGAGAAAGGTTTGCGGCAAATTGTAGGTAATTCCGGTCCCGCAACCGGAAGTCAGGGTCGGTTGCAACCGTTCCGGCAATTCAGACCGGAGGTGCAGATCGGCCAATCCATATTCGCTGCACACCCCCATCGAGAGAATATCGTCAAGGCTGTCAATAAATCCCTGCAGGCGGAAAAAACCGGCCAGCAAAAAATTGAGCTGGTGCGAGGAACAGACCAGGGTCACCAGATCGCAACCGTTGACCCGCAAACGCAGCGGATATTCCTCCACCACCTTGCGCTCGACCTGCTCGGCCAGTCCCTGTACGACCCGGACAACTTTTCGTGCGCCCTCTGTTCCCATCGTTACCCTATTCTGCTCCGCAGCAGCATTAACCACCAACTGACTACTTACAACCACAACTTCCACCGCATGACGGGGTGGGTACAACCGAAGGCGTCATTAGTGCCTCGGTCAGGACATAGGCAGCCTGCAGGGCCGAAGTGGGACAGAGTGGAAAACATTCTTTGCAGTCCCAGCATTCCTGCATGGCAATCTCGGGCAAAAAAGCGATTTCACGTTTCGCGCCCCGGTCGAAAAAGCTGATCGCATCCTTCTTCTTGACCTCGGCGCAGTATCTTACACAGAGACCACAGAGAATACAGAACGAAGACTCTTTTTCAAAACGATCCCGGTCCGCGCCATAGATCTGACCCAACGCCACGAGTTGTTCTGAATCGGGGGCGTGAGAGAGCATCTGCTCCAACAGCACCTTACGGATTTTGTCGATCTGTTCGGTCTTCGTCCTGACCACCATGTCCTTTTCTACCGGGTATTGACAGGAGGCGACGAGATTCGTGCGACCGTTAGCATCCGCCTCAACCGTGCAAATCCGGCAAGCTCCGTAAGGAGACAATTGCGCGTGATCACACACGGTTGGAATCTCAATTCCCAGGCTGCGTGCTGCCTCGAGAATGGTCGTTCCCTCTGATACTGCAACTTCTTTTCCATCAATCTGCAAGCTAATTTCGCTCATATTTTTTATCCTATGGCTCTTGCTTCTTCAGGGGTAGCTTCAGGGACAGGCACACCAGAAAGTATGTTCACGGCATCAAAGGCGGCAGGGCAAGCCTCATGACAACCACCGCACTTGGTGCATTTATCCTGCACGATAACGTGAATCCGTTTTTTACCACCCTCGATCGCTTCTGCCGGACATTTGCGGAAACAGGCCCCGCAGCCCTTGCACTTCTCCGGGTCGATATAAAAGTCGATCAACGCCTTGCAGGAGAGCGACGGGCACCTCTTCTCATTGATGTGCGCCTCATACTCTTCCCGGAAATGCTTCAAGGTACTTAAAACCGGGTTGGGAGCGGTTTTCCCCAGGGCACACATGGAAGAACCCTTGGTCGCCTCGGCCAACTCAAACAGAAGATCGATATCCCCCTCTTTCGCCAGCCCCTTGGTCATGTTGGTCAGGATCTTCAGCATCTGCCTGATCCCTTCGCGACAGGGAGTGCATTTACCGCAGGACTCATCACTCAGAAATGCGAGGAAATATCTGGCGATGTCGACCAGGCAGGTATCCTCATCCATGACGATCATCCCGCCTGAGCCCATCATGGCACCTGCCTGGCTCAACTCGTCGAAGTCGACCTTGGTATCGAGCAGACCTTCCGGCAGGCAACCGCCCGAAGGACCGCCGGTCTGGACCGCTTTGAACTTTTTGTCACCGGGGACTCCACCACCGATCTTAAAAATAATATCCCGCAGGCTAGCGCCCATCGGCACTTCGACCAGTCCGGTATTGTTGACCTTGCCAACCAGCGAAAAGATCTTGGTCCCCTTGCTGCTTTCGGTACCGATCGCGCTGAAGAAAGCGGCGCCCTTATTGATAATCATCGGGATGTTGGCCCAGGTCTCGACGTTATTGATATTGGTCGGCTTAGTCCAAAGGCCTCTGATTGCCGGGAATGGCGGTCTTGCATTCGGTTCGCCCGCCTTCCCTTCCAGAGAGTTGAGCAGCGAGGTCTCTTCACCACAAATAAATGCGCCTGCACCACGATGAACCTTGATCGTAAAATCAAACCCGGAACCGAGGATATCCTTGCCGAGCAGACCATATTCCTCGGCTTTTTCGATTGCCACCGTCAGGTTGGCGACCGCCAGCGGATACTCTTGACGAACATAGATATAACCTTCATTCGCTCCAATCGCGTAGGCGCCGATCATCAACCCTTCAAGCACCGCAAAAGGGTTGCCTTCCATGACTGAGCGATCCATGTAGGCGCCCGGATCCCCCTCATCACAATTGACAACGACATACTTCTGGTCACCTGGGGCCTTGCGCGCAAAATCCCATTTCAATCCGGAGGGAAAGCCTGCACCACCGCGGCCGCGCAGCTTTGCGTCCTTCACTTCGCCGACAACCTGTTCAGGCGTCATCTCAAAAAGGACCTTGGTTAAGGCCTGATATCCTTCGACGGCGAGATAATCTTCGAGACTTCTGGGGTCTATCTTGCGATTTGAGCCCAGCACCAGCCGCTTCTGATTCTTGTAGAAAGGGATATCCTCTTCAAGGGTCGCTCTTTCGCCGCTGTTCGGGTCGACATAGAGCAGCCGCTCGACGATCTTCTGCTTTTTGATCGTCTCGGAAATTATCTCGGCGATATCTTCAGGTTGCACCTTGAGGTAGCAGATCCCCTGTGGGTAAATGACCACAATCGGACCTTGCTCACAAAAGCCGTGACAACCGGTCCGCCTGGAGACAACTTCAGTTGTAACCCCCTGCTTTTCGATCTCCAGCTCAAGGGCAGCGGCAACCTTGCCACTCCCGGTAGCATTGCAGGCACTCCCTGAGCAGAGCGTAATGCAGGGCTTATCCGGATCCCTCTGGGCGAGGATCTCCTTACGAAAAGCTTCCAACTCGGCAGGTGATTTTATTCTAGACATAAGCTTCCCTTTAATTACTCACAGGCACATTGCTGCATGACTTCGTCTGTCTCGGCTTGCTTCAATTCCGTCAAGACCGCAGCGGTTTCAGCCTGCTCGACGTTGCCATGAATCTCACCATCAACGACTATCACCGGCCCCAGGGCACAGCATCCGAGGCAACTTACGGTCTCGACGCTAAAGTTCAAGTCGGGATCGGTCTCGCCTGCGCCCACCCCCGTCACCTCCTGAACCGTGTCGAGAATACGCTCTGCGCCACGCACATGACAGGCCGTCCCGACACAGACATGAACCTCATGTTTGCCTTTAGGGCTGAGGCTGAAGTGCTTGTAAAATGTGGTGATATGCTGAATGCGGCTCATGGGAACTTCCAACTTTTCGCCGACCCTGGTCAACGCTTCCTTGGGGAGCCAATGATTTTCGCTCTGGATGTCGAGTAATATCTGGATCAACGAACTGGCTTCGCCGTCGTGCTTGTCAATAATCTGATCAATTTTGCCGATATCCATATCGTCGTCCTTACTTTATGCGCTTTAGTAGTAGCTCGCCTTATCCTCTAAACCTGGATAAGACGAGCTAACAGTTGAGCAGGATCAGGTCAAAGCGTAGAGTTTCAAATCTTCATCGAAACGCACCAGGCCAAGTCGCGAAGACATGTTCAGGTGCCGCGAAACTTCAGAGGCAGCCAAACCGAGAATTTCGGCAATGCCCCGGGCGGAAGAGGCCTCCTCACCCAACAGCAGCATGATCTGGCTGATGGCCAGCTTATCGACCAACAGCTCCTTGAACAACCGGTTGAAATCGTCACTGGCGAAATAGTCAAGATACTCCTGCTCTGTCTTGAATCGCACTCGCAGCCGCTCCCGTTCCACCAGCTTGGCGTAGGGGATCAACTTCGTAACGGCTTCGAGCTTGAGCTTCATCGTCCGCTTATCCAGCCCTTCGCCTTTACCCAGAGGCCCGAAGCCTTTGAGCTTTTTACCGAAGTCGTTCATCACTTCGGCATAGCGATTACCTTCAGAGGCGGCGATCCACTCCAGCCTGAGTCGGTCAGGGTTGATCCCGACCTGTTCAAGGAGTTTCTTGGTGAAAAGCATATTGAACAAAGTATCGTAATTGCCTTGGGTCACATAATGGCACTCACCAGGCCAGCAACCGCCGACGAACACGCCGTCCGCCCCATTGGTGAAAGCTCGCAGGACAAACGCGATGTCGACCCGGCCGGTACACATGACCCGGATAACCTTTGTTTCTGTACTATATTGTTGCCTGGAAACTCCAGACAGGTCAGCAGCCCCGTATGCTCACCAAGTGCACAAGAAACCGATGACGTTGGGCTTAAATTCAAATTCAGACATCTCTCTCTCCTTTCATAATTCAAATGTTGCGAATAGCGGCAACATAATTATTTACAGATTCTTCCCCACTCTCCCTCTAGGGGGAAGGGACAGGCAAACAACTTTACTCAACTGTTTCACGTATCGCGCCGTCTATCTGGGCGAAGATCTCATCATCTGTGTAGTGCTTCAAATAAATCGCCCCGGTCGGGCACTTGGCGTTACACAGGCCGTCGCCCTTACAGAGAATTTCATTGACCTTGGCTTTTTTGCCGTAGGGCGTATCAACAAACTCGATAGCGTCATATTTGCAGCAAGTGATACAAGCCCCGCAAGAGACACAGTCGTGAATGTTAACATCGCAGACAGAACCGGAGGCGGTCACAGTATCCCCGGAGAGGATCGTGCCGGCACGGCCGGCTGCGCCGTAAGCCTGACTGATCGTTTCGGTAATATGCTTCGGATACTGAGCGGTCCCGCACAAGAATACACCGTCCGATCCGAAATCTACTGGCCGCAACTTTACATGGGCTTCCTGAAAGAAGCCGTCCGGATTCATCGAACACTTGTAAAAGCGCGCCATATCCTGCCCGGAATCAGACGGATTGACCGCCGCCGACAGGACAACAAGATCGGCTTCCAGCTCGATCTTCTGCCCCAGCACCAGATCAGGGACCGTGACCTTCAGAGCGTTGCCTGCGGTTTCGACCACCGCCTTGTTCTCCGGCTCGAAGCGGATGAACTTGATATCCTGGTTCGCCGCCTCGCGGTAATAATCTTCCTTGAAGCCGTAGGTGCGCATGTCACGGAAGAGGATGCTGATCTCCAGTTCCGGGTTAATCTCTTTGAGCTTCAGGGCGTTTTTGACCGCCTGGCCGCAACAGACGCGGCTGCAGTAATTCTTATCTTCCTGCCGACAGCCGACACACTGGATCATCACCAGGTTCTGGGCGCTCTTGATTTTGTCGCTCTGCTGGACAATTTCAGCTTCGAGTTCCAGCTGGGTGACAACCTGCTCATTCTCACCATAAAGGTATTCAGTCGGCCGATGTTCCTGGCCGCCGGTGGCGACGATGACGATGCCGTGAACAATTTCCCGAACCCGCCCTGCGGCCTTGACGGTGGTGTGAAAATTACCGACATAACCAGTCACCTCATTGATGGTGCAATCGGTCAGAACCCGCAGCGAAGGATGCTGGTAGACCTTGCGGATCAAGGTGTTCAAATGGTCCTGAACGTCCATCCCTTCAAGGGTATAGTGAATGCGTCTGGCCATGCCGCCCAAGTCGGAATCCTTCTCAAGCAGATAGACTTCAAAACCCTGCTCGGCCATACTCAGGGCGCTGGTCATCCCGGCAATACCGCCGCCGATCACCAGTGCTCTTTTGTCAACCGGCAGGTCAAATTCCTGCAACGGCTGTAGGTGAGCAGCGCGAGCGACCGACATACGGACGATATCCATGGCTTTTTGGGTGGCATTCTCCTTCTCTTTCGAGTGAACCCAGGAGCAATGCTCACGAATATTGGCGAATTCGAAGAAGTACTGATTGAGCCCCGCCTCCCGGCAGGTATCCCGGAACAACGGTTCATGGGTTCTAGGTGTACAGGCCGCCAGGACCACGCGGTTGAGACCTTTTTCAACGATCTGGCGGGAGATCATGTTGGCGTTTTCGGTGGAACAGGCAAACAGGTTCTCCCCGGCCCATGACACATTCGGTAAGGTTGAGGCGTATTCGACCAGGGCCGGGATATCAACGACCCGACCAATATTGGCGCCACAGTGGCAGACCACCACCCCGATCTTCAACTCCTCTTCAGAGACATCCCGCTCTTCTGGATAGAGCCGCTCGCGGCTCAACTTATCACGCCGATAATCGAGCATCTGGCCGACCATGGCATCGGCGCCGCTGGCGGTGACCACCGCTTCGGGGATATCAAGAGGACCCTGGAAGGCACCGCTCACAAAAACCCCTTTACGACTGGTCTCGATCGGGTTGACCGGATTGGTTTTGCAGAAGCCGTGCTCATTGAGTTCGATATCGAAGGTCGTTGCTATGCCTTCAACATCTTTGGGTGGGTTCAGTCCTACCGACAACACCACCATATCGAACTCTTCTTCCTTAACCCCCTCATCCAAGGTCGAATAGCGGATGGTGACATTCTTGCTCTCTTCGATCTCCCGACCGACGCTCACATAGCTGCGGATAAAGCGGACATCGTCCAACTTCGCCGCGCGCTGATAGAATCGCTCGAAATCCTTGCCGTAAGCGCGGATATCGTTATGGAAGATGGTGGCATCGACGTCGCTGTAATGATCTTTGGTCAGGATCACCTGCTTCTGGGTGTAGGTACAGCAGACCGCGGAACAGTAGCTGTTGCCCCCTTCGATAACCTGCCGGGAGCCGACACACTGAATCCAGGCAATCTTTTTCGGATGTGTCATGTCCGAAGGCCGCAGCACCTCACCCGCGTAGGGGCCGGTCGAGCAGAGGATTCGCTCGTAATCAAGACTGGTGACGACATTCTCCATGACGCCATAGCCGAAATCGGTGCGCAGCTTCGGATCGAAGGTATCGTACCCCGGGGAGAGCAGAATAGCTCCGACCTCGATCTCGATCTCTTCCGGCTTCTGTTTGAAATCGAAGGCGTTCGCCTTACAAACCCCGACGCAGATCTGACACTTCTCCTCCTTAAGGTAGAGACAGGTCTCCGGGTCAACATAGGTGACCAGAGGTTCGGCCTGAGAGAAGTAGATATGGACAGATTTGTTCTGCGACAGGTTCTGATTAAATGGATCAGGAATTTCGACCGGGCAGTAATCGACACAGAGGTTACAGCCGGTACATTTATTCTCGAGGATGTAGCGGGGTTTCTTGATCAGTTTAACCTTGAAATCACCCGCCTCACCCTTGACCTCCCCGACTTCGGTGTAAGTCATGATCTCAATATTGGGATGGCGCGAGCACTCGATAAACTTGGGCGACTCGATGCACATCGAGCAGTCATTGGAGGGGAAGGTTTTGTCCAGCTGAGACATCTTGCCACCGAGTGATGGTGAATTATCAACCAGAAAAACCCGAAAGCCAGAATTGGCCATATCCAGAGCGCCCTGGATACCGCTGATCCCTCCACCAACAACCAGCACATCGCCCTTGCTGTCTGCGGAATCATCAATAATTTGTATTTCTACTGGGTTGTGCTCCATGACTTTGTCCTTTATCTAAAGCACGGCCTGAATGATTTCGGTGATATCCTTGATCTCCAGGACACCCTCATCCAGGCCCAGGCAGCTATCTGTGAAATTTGTGATGCAATAAGGACAGGATGTCACCAGAACCTCGGCGCCGACATCAACCGCCTGCTGCACGCGCAGATCGGAGAAGCGGTCTTCCTTGGGCGTCTCCACCCAGATCCTGCCACCACCCCCGCCACAGCAGAGACTCTTCTCCCGAGAATCAACCATCTCGCTCAACTGAAGACCAGGAACGTTCTGTAGCAGCTCGCGTGGTTCATCATAAATGTCGTTATGACGGCCCAAATAGCAAGGATCGTGATAGGTCACTTTTCTGGCGTACTCGTTTTTGAACTCAAGTCGGCCTTCGTTCACCAGCTCGTTGATATACTCAGAGATGAAGACCACTTCGAAGTTGACCATGAACTCGGGATATTCGTTTTTGAAGCTGTGATAACAATGTGGAGATGAGACCAGAACTTTCTTCACGCCGTTATCGATAAAGGCTTTGATATTCTCCTTGGCGAGGCGCTTGAACAGATCTTCGTTGCCGGTCTTGCGGATACTCTCCCCGCAGCAGCTCTCCCTTGAACCGAGAATTCCAAAGTCGACCCCGGCCTTATTCAGGATGTTCGCGGTAGCAGCAGCGACCTCTCTCATTCTGGGGTCGTAGCTTAGGTAACATCCTGTAAAATAAAGAATTTCCATCTCCTCGGAATAGTTCTTCACCGCTAAGCCCTTGGCCCATTCTGCCCGCTTGTCACGATCCCCACCCAGAGAATTACCCTCTGAGGTCAGGCTGGCCACGACATTCTGGATCGGGGCGATGTTGCCCGGGTAGACATCATATTCGGCGCCAAGCTTACGCAGGGCGACCCCGGCAGTAATCTGATCCACCCCCCGCGGACAACTGTCGACGCAGGTCTTGCAGGTGGTGCAGCGCCACATCTCTTCCTGATCGATCTCGGTCAAACCGAAGGTCGCCTGACGGATCAGTTTACGCATGCTGAAATCGCGCACCCGGTTCCAGGGGCAGACCACATCGCATTTGCCGCACTGGTAGCAGTACTTGAACGAATCGCCACCGTTCTCTTTTATGACCTCAATAATTTCTTTTTCGGGGGCTACAGTTTCCACGAGACCACCTATTCTTTCAGATTATCTTGCTGGTACTACTGCTCAAATCGTCCCCTCTCCCTGAGAGAGAGGGATTGAAGTCTAACGATTCACTTCTTTGCTTTTGAAATTTGCGCGACTATATCAGCGACTTTATCTATGCCATGTTTATTGACCAAAGCCTCCAGGCCGGTTTCGACCTCGCCTGGCGTCACTTCTTCCTCGATGATTTCCTCTTCCCGCTCTTCGTAAGTCAAGGCGTCAACCATGCACCACTTTACACACAAAGGCTCATCTTCGCCTTCACACATATCGCATTTCAGCGGCAGGCCGGAATCTGGCTCTTTGAACAGATCACGAGAAGGGCAGGAGGCACGGCAAAAGGTGCACTCATCATATTCCTTACCGTCGATCAAGTACTTGTCTCGTCCCGCGCATTCGGCGACCACGTAATCGCCTGCGTAGACCGGTACATAGACGTCTCTGATCGGTTCACGCGTCACCCGGATCCGTGATCTCGCCGGATTATTGCTGCTATATTTCGGCATGGCATGGAAGGCGGAGCAGATAACCTCACAAGCCCGGCAACCATTACATTTATCGATATCAATTTTTATCGACTTGATCGTTTTGGTTTTTTTATTCGTCGTCACGGTTCAGGCCTCCACTTTATTTTCAACCGAAGCATCTTCAACGTCGGTCAAGATCCCCCGCTCGATGAAGGCATCGCTCACGTAATCCAAACCCAATTCATGCAAGGATTCTGTGGTCGGAATACCATCGTTGTTCCATCCCTTGAGCTTGTAATAGGCATCCAGCAGCTCTTCCTCAAGCTCGGGGAATCTTTTCTTCCAGTGGTTCGCAGGCGGCTTCTCATCTTTGCGGCGCATCCCTCTGCTGATATTGACCGCCCTGACTAAAGTCCGGTAACGCTTGGCCGCCTGAGTAAGTTTGGCTTGATCCATCTCGATTCCAGCTCCGGCCGAGATAAATTTCGGATAGTTGTGGATATGGTAAGGAGGTTTTAGGGGGAAGGATGACAAACCTGCACACTGACCGAGAGCGTCATCGATATAGTGCATGGTCTCCTGCCAATCGACGATGTCGCAGGACATTTCGACCGTAGGGTAATAGGGGTTTGAGTTCTCACCACGGAATTCCCAGTCGAGCAGAATTTGCTTGAACTTTTCATGCGGTACCTGGATCCAGTCTGAGACAAAGGCTTCTCGCTCCTCTTTGGTCGCAAAGGGTGCCTGCGGAAACTGACCCTCGATCTGGGTAATATTCATCTTTTCGCCGGTCGCATACATCAAAAAATATACCGGATTCAACATCGAGAGCTTCAGCGGCAACTGCTCGGTCTTCTTGATATTGTTATGCGCATAGGCCTCTGCGCCGTTGCCGATCGCCTTGGCGGCCCAATAGGTGCCATTGGCCAGCAGATCACCGACGCCTTCGCGGCGGACAATCATGTCGAGCAGGTAGAAAAACCGGCCCTCGCTATCTTCCGGCATGCCGGGAAAATCTTCATCCTTCAGGATGCCGTTCTCTAGCAACTCAAGGGCAAAGGCCATGACCTGCGGGCAGGAAAATCCGTCGACGCCGTACTCGGTGGCTTTCTGGGCAATCCTTAAACCGAAATCCAGGTCTGAAAAGGCGCCCATGGTATAGGTCAGCTTGGTGAAGCATTTCATCATGTAGGTTGGCAGACCCGGCATGGAGATGGTTGCCCCGCATTCCATCGGACAGTTAAAACAACTGACCAATCGCGTGCGGGCTTTTTCCAGGGTCTCTGTCCACTCTTTTGCGATCTCGTCGTTCCAGAAATCTTTGCGCCGTTCACGTGAATTACCCCACATGAAATTCTCGGTATGCCACTTTTCATCGTGGACCTTCATCTCTTGCGGTGAGCCCAGCCCGGCCAGGATCGGCATGACGCCGGGGATCGGATTGCTTTCGCGGTGCTTGATATAATCGAGCACCTCACCACATAGCCCGATATATTCAGCTGGCTCGGCAACGTTGATATCCTTGGTGCCGCGCACTACGATCGCCTTGACACCTTTGTCGCCCATAACTGCGCCGATGCCGCCACGACTGGCACTGGATCTGCCCTGCTCAATAGACGCATAAAAGACCCGATTTTCTCCGGCCATACCGATCGCCGCAACCTGCACTTTCGAATCGTTCAATTCCTGCTTAAGAAGTTCCGCAGTTTCAACCGCGCCCTTCCCTTTCAAATGTGCAGCATCACGAATTTCAACCTTGTCGTCATGGATAAACAGGTAAACCAGATCGGGCGATTTACCGCTCAGAATGACTTTGTCATAGCCGGCATACTTCAGTTCCGGAGCCCAGAAGCCACCCATCATCGAAAATGCCATCAATTCGGTCTGGGGAGAAATTGTCGAGACAATGGTCCGATTACAACCGGTGGCAGGCGTACCGCACAACAAGCCGGTACCGAAGATCAGAAGATTATCCGGCGAAAAAGGCTCCGTCTCAGGAGGCACCCTGTCCCACATGATCTTGGTATTCGTCCCTAACCCACCGAGATAAAGTTCAGTATCTCTAGGATCAGTGGCAACCTTCTCAATGTTTCCCCGGGTGAGATCGATTTCTAAATTAATCCCTGTCTCTGCGTACCTCATTTCTTGCCCCTTTTAAGTACTCCGAGCGACTGGTTTGCCGCCGTATTGCATGAACTGGCCGGTATCAAATATGGATCTACGTATAATGGTACTTCAATGCTTATTTATCGTCAAGCAAAAAAAACCGCTATTGCTCGCTCAGATTTGCGCACTC
>JAAXQE010000087.1 GCA_012974425.1 Geopsychrobacter sp. | reverse complement strand
GATGGCCGAGGATTTCCCGTGCCAACGGCTTGCTCACATAACGCTCAAAGGTTTTCTCAATAAATTCCTACTCTCTTAATTTGTTGGCCATGTCATTAAAGGCATTGGTCAAAACACCAAGTTCATCCTGGCGCTGCAGCTGAATCTGCTGGCCAAAACGACCCTCTCCGATCGCCCTGACCCCGTCGACAAGCGCGTCCACAGGCCGAACGAGGAGACCAACATGTAAACTGCGCCACTGGCAAACAACATCCCCAATAACGAAAAGAGACCCAGTTGAAGGCGCATCCCTGCAATCGCCTGGTTTACATGGGATTGCGAAAGGCCAAGATGGATCGAACCGAGCGGCAGAGGCTTATCCCCGACCAACAGGATCGGCACCTCTACATCAAACAGATCCCCCGCAAGACTTCTTCGCAGCAGATAGCCCTCGCCTTCCGCAGAGGGTTCAGGCTCCCCGGGCCAGCGCCAGGTGGTACCGACCAGGTCGATACTACTTGCCACCTTAACCTGCCCCTGTTCATCGACGATGACCACATAAACAACGCCCTGTGAGCGGCCAGCCGTCTTCAGGGCCGAGAAAAGAGAGAGGTCATCTCCTGACAATAATGGGTCTTCGACATTGAAGGCAACGCCACGTGCTACCCCAACCCCCTTCTCGACACTCTCACGAACCAGAGAGCGCCGCAGGTTCTGCTCTGCCAGAAAGATCCCGCCAAGAATAAAAAAACCGATAAGCAGAGCCATCAGTAAAGTATATTTGAACCGCAAACTCGCAAAAAAAACCGACCGAATCACCCCCCTTGCCGCTCCCTTATCTGACGTATTTTACGCTCCGCCCTGTTGATGTTCATCAACGCTTTTTCGTGAGCAGGGTCAAGAGCAAGGACCTGCCGCCAGGCATCGATAGCCTGCCGATAATTGCCTCCAGCATAGAGCTCAATCCCATTCAGATAGATGCGCTTGCTATCGGCACTCGTCAGGCCGGTGCGGCCGACAGGCTCGATCTGCCGGAGCGCCGACAAGGCATCTTGCTGATGTGGATCGAGTTCGAGAACTGAGCCATAAATCAGTCGCGCCTGTTGCAGATTTCCCGACCTGTGCGCGGCGGCCCCCTCAATCAGGGATTGCGCAATTGCCTCACTCAACACACTCCGCCCATGCTTTAACCCTGCAAGGGCCCCAACGTTTTCGGGGTCAATATCGAGAGCGCGACGGTAGGCCTTGAGCCCCGAGCAGAAGCTCCCCCTGGCGACATGCTGACGCGCCATATCAAGCTGGTGCGCTACCTCACGGACAGGTGCAACATTGAACTCAATTTTCAGGTCGGCCAGATCATCAAGGTCAGAACCAAGGCGTTCGGCCTGAGCCAGCAATTGGCCTGCCTTATTAAAATGTTGTTGCCGAATGGCTGTACGCACCAGCCTGGCAATGGCCTCTTGCCGATGCCTTAACTCCTCTTCAACCTGGGCAAGTTCTGCCTCCAGTGCCGCAGCAGGAGACCTATCCAGGCCATCCTTGGCGGAGATTTCAGCAGGCCAGGCTCGCAACTCCTGCTGGAAAGCCCGTTGTGCCTCAAGTAACTCGGCATGCCCCAGAGCAGCTTCTCCCGCACCGACAGCACGTTGAGCTTGCTGTTGCAACTCTGCGTCTATCTTTTGCTTAAACTCTTGAGCATCCCGATGCTCAGGGCTCAGTTCTGTCAGCTCTTCAAAACGGCTGCGGGCAGAGTGCAACTCACCCCGGCCATAGAGGTCATCCCCTTGCCGATACAACCGATCAATTCGTGCAGAAAGAAGTCCTACCAGGTGCTTTTCATCACGCA
Source organism: Geopsychrobacter sp. (assembly GCA_012974425.1). Lineage (GTDB taxonomy): Bacteria > Desulfobacterota > Desulfuromonadia > Desulfuromonadales > Geopsychrobacteraceae > Geopsychrobacter. The sequence continues at coordinate 18,795 of JAAXQE010000087.1, read as the reverse complement.
AAGGGAGTGACTCCGCCGGAGCCAGGGCTAAACCTTGACGCAAGAGAGCCAAGGCCTCAGCATAGCGCTGCTGTGTTTCCAGGACTCTTGCCCGCCCTTGATAACTCAACCAAGTCTGCTTTTATTCACGCGCTAAACGGGACTGATATATCCGGAGTCGGTTATCCCTTGCAGGCTGTCGGACTTGCCGGACCGCAGCGAAAAATTGAGCGTTTGAGACCAGATTTTCGCTCGTTTGAAGGCTCATAGCCATAGCTATGGGGCAAAAAGGGGCGGGAATCTGGGCCAAATGAACGAATTTGCAGCCGGTTCATGGAAAGCCCGACAGGCTGCTAGGGTAAATCGCAGCAGCCTGCTCCAGGTAGTCCCCGATGAGGGGCAGGTCACCAGCCGCGAAAGCCGCAGATGCAGCGTTTAAAATTTCCTCGAAGGCACCCTTCTCGGCAGCCCGTATCCCATCAACGACGGAGTCATACCCCGGATCTTGCTGCAAAACCCGGATATAATTCTGTCGTGCCTGGCTATAGGCCCCACTCGCCAACTGAATACCAGCCAGCAACATCAAATCCTTAGACCTGGGTTGAGCGCCCATCCTGAGAGGTTCAATGGCCTGCTGAGCTTGCGCTAATTCATCCCTCTGCTTGAGAGAGAGCGCCGTATTGTAAAGTAACGAACGTGCGCTCTCCTTCTCATCATCATCTAAATAGCCGAAGACTGCCGGTAACCGCTTGAAATTTTTCCTGCTGGTAATCGAGCACGGCCAGATAATAGGAACCCAATGGGCTCATCTCGCGGAACTGTAGTGCCCGTGAAATTCATATCTGGCTCCCGAGATATCCTGGCCTTGCGTAGGCCGCAAGGCCAGGATTAAACAAGGAGACATATGCATACTCCCGAACTTCGCTATCCTCGGGCACCTGCTTGAGATAAGCCGCTCTAACAGCGCCACTGCGGCTTCAAGCTGACCAGACTGTGCGTAGCTCAAGACCAGGTTAAAATATAGATTCTGTAACGGATAGATCTCCGGCTCAGCACCTGCGCCGCTGGCCAGGGCCTGATCCAGGTAGATCAAAGCGCTGTCCGGGTCGTTAAGGCGCATTGAAACCAGGGCGAGGTTAACATTGATTTCTGGGTCATCCGCTCTTTGGGGATAGGCCGCCTTGAACGCCATTAGCGCAGGCTTATTCTCGCCCTGATCCAGCAGGGCAACTCCGAGATGATAGCGGAGTGTCGGGTTTTGCGAATCAGCGTCAAGCGCTTTCAGGTAATGGTCAACCAAAGAAAGGGAAGCAGTACAGGGGAGAACAGACCCGACCAAGAGGGCCAGAACACAAAACGACAACACCAATTTCATTCGTGGCCAAACTCCTGAACACCACGAATCACATTACGTACCCGTTTACCATCGTACATCGCCCGATCTGCAAGATCGAGAAGTTCGGTGCAATCCAGGGCGTCAGAAGGGAAAGTCGAGTAACCAGCCGTGGCGGTCAGATGACAGGTTTGTTTACGATCCTGCAAGAATTGATGTTCAGCAATACTCGTCCTTATCCGCTCGGCAACAACCCGCGCAGCTGCTGAATCGGTCTCAACCAACAGGGCGGCAAATTCGTCGCCCCCAAACCTGAAAAGCGTATCAACCCCACGCACACAGGCTCGTAGAAGCTTTGCAATCTCCTGCAGCGCAGAGCTGCCAGCCAAGTGGCCATATCGGTCGTTGATCCCCTTAAACCGATCCAGATCGAGGAAGATCAACGAAAATTTGAGCCCATAGCGCTGAGAACGGCGCGATTCCTGATTTAAGGCGATATGCATATAACGGCTATTATACAGGCCGGTCAAATCATCGGTATACATCAAGTCTTGGGCATTTTGATAGCGACATGAATTTTCGAAACCGAGAGAAATCTGTTCAGCAAGATAATGCATCCGCTCCTGCGGGAAGGTCTGATCCCTCATCGCCAGTGGCCCGTTAGCGAAGGCAAGACCTCCCTTGAGCGTACCCTCATCATAAAGCGGCAGGACACAAAGAGAATCAAACCTGCCGACAGCTGAAAACTGCGTCAATTCAGCGGCGGTCAGACACTTAAGGCCAACAGTCTCCTCAAGCAGTGGGGGCAATAGCGCTAACAACTGCTCGGCTGTTTCCAGCCCGACCTCCAGTGTTCCCTGGAGTGCCAGCTGGTTATCCGCATCTGCAAGAAAACTGATGCCATAACCTCCCCCGAATTCACGCTGAAAAACCTCCAGCGCACGCGGGAACAAGCGATCGAGTTCGATGAGGGATGAGAGGGTTTGTCCAGTCTGAAACAAGTGGATCTGCTTACGCAATTGGCCATTCTCATTCAGCAAGCGACGCTGCTCGAGGCAAGTTTTAACCAGATGCTTGAGTTCTTCGGGATTAAACGGCTTGACCAGATAATCACGGGCACCGTTCTTCAGGGCATGAACTGCAGATTCGAGACTGGCGTGTCCGGTCACAAGGATCACCTCGGGCGGATCAACCAGAGCACGGGCCGCGCGCAGGACTTCAAGACCACAACGCCCCGGCATGACGATATCGGTCAGAACAAGATCGACCCCCCCGTTCCCCATACGTGCAATAGCATCATCACCATTATCGTAAACTTCAACCCTGTGACCAATCTCAGTAAGTAGGTCGCGGTAAAGTTGACGAAAAAATAATTCATCATCTATAACAAGTATCGTGGCCTGATCCATGTATATAAAACTCCTATAATATCAATAGAATTGATATCAGTCTCAGGTAATACTGTCAACGGAAAAGCCCTCTTCTCCAGCGATCAACCTCCCAGTTTTGCCCAACCACACGCATCCGAACTGTCCCATCAAGGTCAGTGCGCCAGACCTCTGCCCCATTATCCTCAGCCTGCTCAAGTAATTCCCGGGAAGGTAAGTGATAAGAATTTTTATAACCAGCAGAAACAATTACAATCTGCGGTTGCAGTTTCTCAAGAATCTCCCCGGGGCTTGAATTCCGGCTACCATGATGAGGGACCTTGAGCAGACTGACTCTGCCAGGCAGAGAGGAATCCAGAAGAGATGCGACTCCGCGTGCCTCCAAATCACCGGTCAACAGAATACCCCCGGCGGCTGTCGGCAGATAGAGGGCAAGAGAACGATTGTTCTCCCCTGACACCTCGGCCGACGCAGTAAAAAGAGAAATAGATTCCAAGCCTCCGAGAGTCAGCCGCTCCCAGCCCGCATGATTGTAGGTCTGAATTGACACCCCCCTCCCGGAAAGGAGAGTCCTTAATTCAGGGCGCAGTGTCGCAAAATCATCAGTGCTCCAGAATTCAGACACATCAAAATGAGCAACAATATACTCCAGGCCACCACTATGATCGGGATGATCATGGGATAAAACAATTGCGTCGAGTGACGTAATCCCCAAGCGGCCTAATGCAGGAGCCAGGAGTCGCTCGCCGACATCGAAGCTTGAGCTTCTCAGTCCTCCAGTATCGATCAACACCGTCTTCCCGGCAGCACGCAAAAGGATCGCCTCTCCCTGACCGACACTGAAGAGTATCAACTCCGCTGACGGAAGCGGAGATGGGCCAAAGGCGAGTAACAGGCAGGCTACCGGTAGAAGCAACAGAGCCTTCCTGCGTTTCCATGTGAACAACAGAGACAAACAGACCACCAAGAGAGCCAGGTTCCCCTGTAGAGTCAGAAAGAGCGGCTTGGCAAAGAGTCCCGGAAGAGAGGATGTTATCTCTGCCAGATCAACAACGCGTTGCAGCACCCAGGCGGAGAGGTGCAACAGAAGTTCCCCGAGGAATGGGGAAAATACCCCCAGCACTAAACCCGCGAGGCCGAGCGGCAAAGCAGCGAAACTGACCAGCGGGATCGCGAACAGATTACACAATAGTCCGGCCGGAGCCAGCAGATGGAAAATAAAAACAACTGCAGGCAGGGTCGCGATAAATGCAGCTAAACTGATACCGAATAACTGCAGGGCGTAGCCTAGTGTTTTCGGCACTGGGCGCAAGAGTTCGCGCAACGGTTTCTGCCACAACAGCACTCCGAAAACGCCGCTGAACGAAAGCATAAAGGAAGGCTGCCACAGTGCTAAGGGCTCCAGCAGTAAAAATAAAAACGCCAACGTACAAACAAGATTCAACGGATTTATTCGGCGCCGTACCAGGCAAAGTGACGCAGTCAGGAGAATGGCCATAAATGCTCGTCGGGTCGCAAGAGCTTCCCCGGTCAATAGCAGATAAACAAAGAGCAGCGGTAGAATCAGCAACCATAGGACCCTGACTGGAGGTTGCCAGAGCAGCAACCTGGTTGAGCGGCTGTAAATATAGCGCAACAAGGCATAGAGCAAAAAGGAGAGCAGCCCAAGGTGCAGGCCAGAGATTGCGAACAGGTGCGAAACACCCCCGGCGGCCAGCTTCTGACGCAAGGAGATCGGCATTGCCCCCTTTTCACCCAGCAATAACCCTTTTAGCAGAATGGCATCGCCCTGGTCCAAACTAGCCTCAAGCATCTTCAGCCCAGCCTGGCGGAGTAAATCGATTTTCGCCCTGACACCGGTGGTTGGTTCGGCAAAGATTGCCAGTCCGCGCGAGTCTTGCAGATAAGCAGTGTGCCAGATCCGACGATAGGCCAGATGGCGAACATAATCGAATTCGCCGGGTACGCCGAAATTTCGGGTTTGGCGGATCTTACTCCGAAAGGCCAGACGACTGCCGACCCGCGGGGTCCGGTCGGCGGCGCCGATATAGAGTCGCAAACGTTTGGGCGCGGTAAACCCCGCAGGCCTCGGCTCAACGCCTAGCAACTCGAGATCGATAACCAGTCCAGCGTCTGGCCGTTGAAACGTCGCCAGCACCCGCCCCTCGAGACGCAACACCCCAAGCTCAATCTGGTCGTCTAGCACTGGAGAGGCGGATGAAGAAAGTTGGGCGGGGTAACGCAATAAGCCTGTCAGCAAGCAAAAGAGGAGCAAAGCGATGAAGCTGATACCCGGGGTACGGACGAGCAGGAGAAAAACAAACAACAGAGCGTAAATGAAAAACAGCAGGGAGACAGAAAGATCGAGATATTGGGCCAGGATTAACCCGCCGACATAGCCACCAAGGTAGAGCGCAATTCGATTCAAAATCCCCCTCCCCCAGAATCAGCCTGAGCCATCAGGCCATCCGGCTAATTTGGCTTAGCGTATTTCCTTCAGCCGATAGATCAAAGCCGATAGGTTATTCAAATCACGCGGCAAGGAAACTTTCGTTACATCCAATCCAACCAGCCGGCCAAGGTCAGCGTTATCGGCTCGCCTTGGATGTAGCTCAAGCAGATCGATTGCCGCACCAGCAGGCAACATAACCTCAACATCCATCCCAGTTGGTGGAACGAAAAAAGTACCGAGCAGACGATCCTCAAAACGTGGGCCGAACTGCAAGCGCGTCTCTAGGCGATCCGGGATTTTCACACGAACAGGTCTGGAACTTGCCGCGCGCAGCACCAGATCGACCACCTCGCCCCTGTTACTGTCGACAGAAAAATTGAATGCGAGCGGGGCAGCTCCGATCCTTACATACCCCCCAGCGCTCGCCTCCCCCTTATTCTTATCGGTATAGAGACGACTCCCCTCTGCGAGGGGCAGACTTTCGGCCTCAAGCCGGGTAACTTTTTCAGCCTTAGGCAAATTGCGCTGCAGGTTGAGCGCCTGTACCGTCGTGCGCGCCACAACCTCGGCAGTTAATTCGGCATCAAACTGCCAGCCCCCTTCCGGCATGATGGGTCCGAAAGGTTCAGCCGCCAGTTCAAAATAATCTATGCTGCCGTTCGGCTGCAGCTGTAAAATAGCCGCTTGCGGTCCGGCTTGCAGTTCAACAAAACCAACTTTAACATCGGTAAACTGGTCGCCACCACTCATCCGGAAATCGCGCGTACCAAATATCAAGTGATGTTCCGCCAGCCGGACCCGAGCACTGATCCGATAACGGCCAGAATGAGGCAGATTAAACTTCAGCTGAGCCAGGCTACGGTCCTTGCTCCCGCTGAGCCAGCCTTCACCACTAAACGGGCCGAAGGTCGCAAACTTCATGACTGCGACTCGGTCAGCACGCTGATGGGTCTCCTCTGCTTCGATACGATAAACCCTGCTGCCACCGAGCATCTGGGTATAATCGGCATCCGTCGGCTTTTCAGGCAGGCCAAAGGACCAACCGAGGCTGTCGATCAGCTGCAAGGCCCAGTCGCGTTGCGTGATCTGAGCCTGAGACAGTGCAGGCAGCAACAACAGCAATAAGAGCAGGAGTAGACGTCTCACGGAAGATTCCTCAACAACCCACCCTAGGATTCAAGGGTACGGATCAGTTCCTCAACCTTGGCGACATCGGCTTTGCTGCCGATAAAGACCGGTTCGCAATGACCGATATCTTCTGGCTCGACATCGAGAATCCGTTTATAGCCGTTTGAAGCCGCCCCACCCGCCTGTTCGACGAGAAAAGCCATGGGGTTCAATTCATAGAGCAGACGCAACTTCCCCTGAGGCAGATCCTTGAGGTGTGGATAGAGAAAAACCCCATGCCCCTTGATCAGCAACTGGTTAATATCGGGCACGAAACCACCGCTATAACGCAGTTTACTCCCCCGATCCTCGAGGTGGCTGACAAAGGCTTCGACGGCCGGGGTGTATTTGTTGCGCAAGCCACCCGGAGCGTAGATATTCCCGGTTTCGGCCATCTTGATATCTTCTTGAACCAGGGTGTATTCCATCAGGGCGTTCATGGCAAATTCGTGGGTGCCGTTACCGGTCGTATAAACCAGGGTGACACGCGGCCCGTAAAGCACATAGAGCGCCGCAACCAGTTCGCGACCCGGGCTAAGGACATCGGCCCCCCTGTAGATACCGACAATTGTCCCGACCGCCAGGTTGACATCGACCAGCGAGGAACCGTCGAGGGGATCGTAAGCGATTGAGTATTTGCCATTGGGATCAACCATCAGAACCTCATCGGCTTCCTCTGAAGCGATACAGGCGATCACCCCGGTATGCATCATCCGCTTGCGGATAATCCGGTCTGCCAGCACATCGAGCTTGAGCTGTGTCTCGCCATAGAGGTTTGAGGTTCCAGCCACTCCTAGTTCGCCGGTTCTGATCGAGTTGATGATGTAGCGACTGGCGGTCGCGAGCTCATAGATGACCCGGGTGAGATCGCGGTCCTCCTCACGCTCACGCAGATGCCGCCGAAGATCGACCTGAAAGGGAGTGGAACCTGGTTCGTTGGTCAAAATAGCCTCCTTATAAAAGAATCAGAATCTGACAAATATTAGTGCGCTGGAGTCTAATCGATGGAATAGGTTCGGGCAAGGAGAAATCCTGTCGAACGGACTGCGGAAACAGGGGACCAGATCAAATATTAGAGTTGACGCCGCCAGTCACGCTCAAGCGATGCGATACTGACGCCGTAATCACCATAGACCTGCTTAAGCGCTTCGGAACTGGTCAGACCACCCTTGAAGAGCGGCAGCAGCTCTGTCATCTGGTACCAGCCGAAGCGATCAATCAAATAGCTAACGAAAGAGTAGCTCTGTTCGTAAGCCAGCTTGACCCGTTTTGTTTCGATCCTGCGGAAAGCGCCCTCAAGTTCCTCGAGTTCAAAAAGAGCCTCTCCAGCCAAGGCGGCCGCAAGCTGTGAAAGCGCGGGGCTATCCTGCTCACGGGCAGCGACTTCAGCCAAACCTTCGTTGAGCCAGAAAGGAACCCGATTCCCTGCCATCTCGCGTACGACGACATGCATGTATTCATGAGCCAGAAGCGCTTCAACATGGTCGCCGACCCTTGTCAGTCCGCCGATCGAGAGGCGAATTTTACCATCATAGAGACCTGCGGCCCAGTCCGGCGAACCGGTCAGCCCCCTGAATTGACGTTGGGTATAGAGGATAACCTGAGTCTGACGTTCTGGATGATGTCCCAGCTTCGCCCCGGCCCAGGTATAGGCTTCTTCCAGCGCATCGAGGATCTCACCGCCGATGTCGGCTTTTCTATTTTCGGCGTAGCTGAGGATGAAGTGGCCGCTGTAGTTACGATCCAGCTCTTTTTCGACCTTGAGTTCACGTTGCGCCTTCTCGAGTTGAGCCGCCAAGGGCTCATTGCCGGGATCGAGGGAGAGCGCTCTCTGCCAGATATCAATCGCTTCAACCATGCGATCGGTCTCGTAATAGAGGCGTCCCAACTGCTGTAACACCAGAGGCTCATCACCCCGCATCGCCCAGGCTTCATTCAATTCCGATTCGGCCTCGGCAAAAGTACCATTGCGCATCAATGCGATGCCGCGCAACAGCCAGATGAGTGAAACCTCGGCGGCGAAGGCCTTGCCTTCCTGCAATAGTTCAGCGGCCCGTGCATAGTCGCCAGCGTGAATCTGTTGCTGTCCCGCGCCGAGGTAACCAACTGCAATGTTCTTGCGGATTACCGGATTCCCCGCAACCTCATTGTCAGCCTCAAGCAACAGACCCAGAGCCTGCTCAAACTGCTGTTGATTCAGCAATTCAACCGCCGCCTGATTTTTCTGCAAGGCATTTTGCTCGTAAGCATAGAGCGCAGAGCCTGGCAAAAAGAGATTGAGGAGCGTGAATATGCAGAACAGCAGATGGCGCATCGGTCTCACTATTCCTTATCCGGCAAAGGGAAATCACACCAGAGCAGCGTCGCACCACTGACCGCCAGCGGAATACAGAAGAACTGCACCAAGGGGATCGCCAGCAAACAGAAAACCGCACAACCGAAGCCGGCCATCATGAGCGGTTTCCCAAAAACGTAGCGGCGCTGTTCTTTAAACCTGATCTGCTTGCGCATCAGCACAAAACTGAGATACTCAATCACCAGAAAAAACAGCGTAAATAGAGGTGCCAGCACGGCATACGCCAGGGGTCCGAACCCCGGCAGCAGATTCATCATCAACAACAGGAGCATACCGATGATGAAAAAAAGTAGTTTCTTCAATTCAGTCAGCATCGCCCGGCCAGAATCAGACAGGAAACCGCTCAGGCTAAACGGACCGGTCTCAGTGGTCCCGGTCACCAGACTCTCTATCCGTTCGGAGAGCAGTTCGTTAAACGGCGACGCCAGCAAATTACCGACCACTGTAAAGCCGAAGAAGACCACGACCGTGGTCAGCGCCCCGGCAACCAGCCAGGCCAGATAGTAGAGAATCGCCAGGTACCAGGCATCCCCCTGGGGCAGATACTGCTCAAGCAGGTAGGTGAAGAGATCGAGACCGAAATAGACCGCCAGCGAGAAGACCAGCAGATTGATCGCAAAGGGGATAGCGACAAAACGGAGCAGGGCCGGATGTTTTAATAAAAAGCGCGGCGCGCGAAAGACATAGGCGAAGCCACGGCCAAAACTGGCGACCGGCCGGATGACAGAATTAATCGCACTCATGCGTCCAGCTCCCTTTGGCAGGCAGCAAGGCCAGCTTGCAGATTCGGATAGAGGAGTTCAATGCCGAGTTTTTTCAGCATCAAGCGGTTATCCATGCGCCGTGATTCATCGACATAGCTGAGCATCAGCGGATTCATCACCTGCGTCGCCGCGGCACGACTGATCTGCTCCGGGCGCGGCAGGCCAAAAAAGTCGGCCACAGCGTTGAAGTAATCGGTCATCGTGCCATGCTCGCCATCACTGACATTGAAGATATCACCCGCCTCCCCCTTAAGAGCCGCGGCCACGCAAATCCGCGCCAGATCCTCGGCATGGATCCGGTTGGTGATATTCGACTCCTCCGGGGTTAAGACCGGATGGCCCTGCTGCAGGCGCTGCAGAGGCAGACGGGTCGGGCCGTAGATCCCGGTAACCCGCAGAATGATCAGGGGCACGCCGAAGGTTTGCGCCATCTGTTGCAACTGCGCTTCGGCATCGGCCCGGCGTTTCGCACGCGCCGTCTGTGGATTGAGGGGCCTGTTTTCATCCACCAATGCACCAGCGCAATCCCCATAAACGCCACTGGTACTGATGTAGATGACCTTGGCCGGAAGGTTGTCTGCCCTGACCTGAGCGCAGAAAACACCGACCCGTGGGTCGCTGAAGCCACCGCCAGGCGGCGGCGCAGTATAGAAGACCGTGCGCCCATTCAGCGGCAGGGGTGCAAGGTTCTCAGGATCATCAAAGCTGTCGAGGAGCGCCTCGAACCCCTGCGCGGTCAACTGGTCAAACTTCTCCGCACTGCGGGTGATCAACGCCATCGGCAAACCGCTTACCTCAGGTTGCTGCGCGATACGTCTGGCGATATCCCCGAATCCGGCAAAAAAGATCTTATCCACGATTATCCTCATATATTCTTGTATTAACGTAACTGTTCAGCAGGCCCGAATTTTGTGTTCTGGCAAGACGCGAGCAGCGCAAAAGCGCAGCATACATCAGTATGTGAGCATTTGAGCAGCACAGCAACGCCGCCAGAATACCAAAGGCGGGAGATGCTGGATAGTTACACTACTTCAAGCTCTTGCTGACGATTTCAAACAGATCCCGCGACAACTCCTGCTGCTGTAACTCTTCGAGCTGTTCGCGCATCAGCCCACTGCGGGTCGTCTCGAACCGCCGCCAACGCGACAACGGCAGGGCCATGCGCGCCGCCACCTGGGGGTTGCGCTGGTTCAGTTGCAGAATCTGCTGCGTCAAGAAGCGATAGCCTGCGCCATCGGCGCGATGAAAACCGGCTGGATTTCCGGCGGCAAAGGCACCGATTAAACTCCGCACCCGATTCGGGTTATCCAGGGTGAACGCGGGATGTTCCAGCAAGGCCGCGACATCTTCACAGCTCGATGTCCGGTCGGCTGTCGCTTGCAACATGAACCACTTATCGACCACCAGCGGCTGTTTCTGCCAGCGCTGATAAAAATCGTCCAGAATCGTCTGGCGCTGGGGTGCGGCGCTCGAGGCGATACAAGCCAGGGCCGCCAGGCGATCGGTCATGTTGGTGGCGAATTCATACTGCTGCAGGCAGAGTTCAACGACTTCGGCATCTTCGAGCAGCATCAACAGGGCTAAACAGAAATTGTTCAGACTACGCCGCCCGACCTGCTGCGGATCAAGGCCGTAACTCCCGGTCTGGCGACCCGCGCGGAACCGCTCAAGCAACAGGCCCCGCTGAGTCGTCGCCAGCTGGCGGCGCGCAGCCTGACGCGCCAGATGAATTCGACCGGGATCGATCGCCGCCATCTGCTCTCCCAGATAGACCTCGGAAGGGAGGGTTAGCAGTTGCGTCAAGAGACCGGCATCGGCATTCCGGTCGGCCAAGGCTTGGGCCCAGCTAGTAACAAACAGGTCACTCAGAACTAGTAAATCTGGGCGCTCAAGGGCCGTCAGCAATTCTCGCTGGGCCAACTGCTGGGCAGCCTCCCAACGATTGAAAGAATCGCTGTCGTGGGCCATGCGGAAGGCGAGTTCGCTATCGGGTTGGGGATAGTCAAGGATGACCGGCGCCGAGAAACCCCGTAGCGGGGAGAGGATCGGCTTCTCCGCCACCGCTTCAAAGACGAACTCCTGTTCGGCCTGCTGCAGATCGAGCACCAGAGTCGTCAACCCCGAGCCTTTTTCTCCAACGAGCTTGAGTGGCAGGTCGGCGCCAGCGGCCCCGAGCAGGCCGACAGCCAGTGGAATCTGAAAGGGCTGCTTCTCGCTCTGATCCGGGGTCGCCTGGCAGCTCTGGCGGCAGAGGAGGCGATATGTCTGGCTGGCGGCATCATAACTGGTCTCAAGCGTCAACCTGGGTGTGCCAGCCTGAGCGTACCAGCGCCGAAACAGGGAAAGATCCCGGCCACTGGTCTCTTCTAGGGCGGCGACGAAATCATCGGTGGTAACCGCCTGACCATCGTGCTTGCGCAGGTAATGCCGCACCCCCTGATTGAAGGCCTGCTTGCCGAGCAGCGCCTGCTGCATGCGGATCAATTCCGCCCCCTTGTTATAGACGGTTACGGTGTAGAAATTGTTGATCTCAACGTAAGTGGCCGGTCGCACCGGATGGGCCATCGGACCGGCATCCTCGGGAAATTGGTTGTGACGCAGGATGCGCACATCGTCGATCCGCTTGACCGCCGCCGAGTTGAGATCGGCGGAAAATTCCTGATCACGAAAGACCGTCAAGCCTTCTTTCAGGCTGAGCTGGAACCAGTCACGGCAGGTCACCCGGTTGCCGGTGTAGTTGTGGAAATATTCGTGGCCGATGACCGCTTCGACGCCGAGAAAATCGTTGTCGGTCGCGACCTCGGGCAGGGCCAGCACATACTTGGAGTTAAAGACATTCAGCCCCTTGTTCTCCATCGCGCCCATATTGAAATCATCGACCGCCACGATCATGTAGCGATCGAGGTCGTACTCCAGGCCATAGACCTCTTCGTCCCATTGCATCGATTTTTTCAACGAGAGCATGGCATGGTCACAGAGTTCACGATTACGCCATTCGACATAGATCTGCAGCAGGATATCGCGCCCGGAGCGGGTGGTAAAACGATCCTCGATACAGGCCAGATCCCCGGCAACCAGGGCGAACAGGTAGCTCGGCTTACAGAAAGGATCTTCCCACTGCGCAAAATGACGACCAGCAGGAAGCTCTCCAGCATCAACCAGATTGCCGTTACTCAACAACACCGGATAATCGCGCTGCTCGGCTTCGACCCGAACGCGGAATTTTGCCATGACATCGGGGCGATCGGGATAATAGGTGATCTTGCGAAAACCTTGAGCTTCGCACTGAGTACAGAAATTGCCACTCGACAGATAGAGCCCCTCCAGCGCCGTATTGCTCGCCGGGTCGATCTCGGTTTCAACCTCGAGAAGGAAAGATGGCGGGACCTCGGGGATAATCAGCCCTTCGGTCGTTAACTGGTAGCGCGAGGCGTCGAGTTGAACACCGTCAAGCTTGAGCGACAGCAGCTTGAGCTGTTCACCATCAAGTTGCAGAGGTTCTGTGTTACTGCGCTCGGAATTCCGGGTAAAACGTATTTTCGACGAGACCCGGGTGGCGGATGGCGCCAATTGGAACTGCAAATCGACACTCTCCACCAGATAGGCCGGGGTTTTGTAATCGGTCAGATAGATGGTCTCGGGGGTCTGGAGGCTGGTCGCTGTCATAGGAATCTTTCCGCTTAGTTAAGTAAACCCATTCGATCGAATCTTCAGGCTGCAAAAAATGAAATATGAGGATAGCACTTTTCAACGGCAGGCTAAAGACCATGTAAAAAAGAGCGTCACGGAAAAGAGTGGGCAGGAACCTAAGCGCCTGCCCTTTTTTTAAAGCTATTGGTGAGTCAAATCTTCACAGTCGTGAAAATCCCAACTCCGACTGTAGCCATCGGTCGTTCTGACCACCATGGTATCGGTCAGCTGGATGCAGCCGACAATCACCCCATCTTCATGGCTGCCAGGATGGCTAACCAGCGTTTCGCGTCCGATCTCACTTTCATGACAAAGATACTCGTAGCGACCCTTATTCATCATCGGCTCCTTTTACTCCCCCACAGTTTCAGAGTAGCCGATCTGCAAAAATCCTGCTGATTGCAGCCTTCTAGCGGCGGGGCACCCAGAGGGTCTGCAATTTCGCCAGATCTTTATGGTCAGCGGGACGACTGATCAGGTGGGAGCAGAGCAAACCAGCAGCGCTCGTCTGGCTGGAGCAGCGGGACAACACCTGCTCACCCGCCAGGGCTTCGGCCAGATAGTTGATGTCGACCTGCTGTAAGCGCAGGTTCTCGATCAAGCTCACCTCAAGCGCTTCGCTGGCCCAGTCAAAAAAAACACGATTATTAACATGCCTATTCAAGTCGAGATCCGCGCGCCGCACCCGAAAAGAGAGTGTCGAATCGAACTCAGTTGAAATTTTGAGGCTGCTCAGCGGTTCGGAAAAAACCTGTCTGTCGATAAGCGCAGTCTCGCCGATTCTTTCACTGGGACGAACCGGGCGGCGGCTCTCCAGGTCGATCAACATCCAGGCCGTACTCGCAGATCCGATCAGGGTTTCATTGCAAAAAATTTCAAATTCACGACAGGCCGAAAGCCCCTTATGCACCGATGGCCAGGTACGCACAGAGATATTATCGCCGATAGCGGCATCCGCATCGAGTCGAATTCGGTAACGACTGAGCATCCAGGTCAGCCCACGGGGTAACAACTGTTCAACACCGAACCCACGGCGCACCGCATCTTCACCAGCACTATCTTGCAGAAAATCGAGCAGGGAGCCAAAACCCAACAACCCGTTCTGGTCGAGTTCGAAATAGCGGATTGGATAGATTTTTTCAAAAATTTCGTCTGGCATTCCGGCACTCCCATCTAATAACTAATTTCTCAGGCCCACCGGATAATAGCACAAAAAAGGCCGGGGGCAGAGTTGACAGTCTGCCCCCGGCTTCAAACCTTCACGACAAGGCTTGCCGTCAATAATTCTCTTCTAAATCTGCGGTGTTCTGCATATCCACCCATCCGACCTGCTGGCCGACTGCAACAAGGCAATCATCTGCGCCAACAAGCTGTTGCCGGCCACCTGGGCCTCGGAGTCTATTCCAATCCGAAGATGAGTCGGAAGGGTGGGTCTAAAATTACGCAAAAACCGATATAAAACTGTTAAACTTATTAATATCAATCACTTAACCATCTGAAACCAAAAAATTGCAAGTAACCTGATGAACACCCCCTGGCAGTCCACAGATAAATCCTTGAAATCACGTAGCCAAAACCTATATGATCGGGCGGATTTTAATTGCTTTAGGTCTCCCCCAACCCAAAAGGTACGCTTAAATGAAAACGATTTTGACGGCCTTATGCCTAGTACTACTTCTGGTAGCACCTTCCTTTGCGAAAACCGGCTACATTTCTGACCTGTTAATTGTCACGGTACGGGCCCAACCCAGCGATGCTGGAGCAGTCCTGACCACAGTCAAAACGGGAGCCCCCCTGGAAGTTATTGAGAAACGAGAAGGTTTCCTGCTTGTCAGAACGGATAAAGGGGTTGAGGGATATGTGCGCAGTCAGTATGTGACCCAGGAGTTCCCCAAGGCCGACCTGATCAAACAACTCAAAACAACCAATGCCCAACTACAGCAACAGGTCGACCAGTTATCAGCAAACCTGAATGACAGTAAAGACAAAACAAAAAATTTGAGCATAACGGAAGAAGAACTGGCACAGATCAAAGGCGAATACCAGCAGCTGCAGAAGATTTCGGCCGGCGCGCTGCAAACCACTCGCGAGCGGGATCAACTGCGGCAGGAGAACACTGACTTAGCGGGACGCATGCAGCAGCTTAAAGAAGAGAGCAACCTTTACCTGCGCACAGGTGCCATCAAGTGGTTCCTTGCGGGCGCAGGGGTCCTCTGCTTCGGTTGGTTTCTCGGGAAAGTTTCGCGTAAGAAAAAACGCAGCTATCTTTAACGCCAGGAGCATTGGCAATTTTCAGATTTCTATACCCATTCTTCTTACCCGGCGGACTCTTCTTTGCCAGCGGATTATTCCTGCTCACAAGTGAGTCCCTGCAGCAACTGATCTTCCCCTATCTACCACTGCTCTTTGCCCTAAGCTTTGTCTTCTCTCTGCTGCTGGGACTGCGCTTTCAGCGCAACAGACTGATCTTTGCCCTGATTCTGCTCGCTGTTGCACTGGGAATCAGCTGGCTCTATCCAGGCCAGTCACGGATTTTATCTAGTCTGTGCCTGCTTCTCCCGCTGAACTTATGCCTGATTCTGCTGCTCCCCGAAAAACGACTCAGCAGCTCACTTACTGCGATATATGGCTCAGCAATCTTGATTCAGGGGTTAGTTCTGTTCTGGCTTGAGCAGCCCAGACCGAAAGATCTCGCTCGGATACTCAATCTGCCCCTCCCCTTTCCCATAGAGATTCAACCCGGGATGCTCCAGGTTATGGCTCTTCTCATAACACTGCTCCTGACAATTCTCTTTTTTCGGCGGCGCCCACAGCCATTGGAAGCCGCTTTTTTCTGGGTGGTCGTGCTGACAGCGACCCCCCTCTATCTTCAGCTCGACAATCAGTTCATCCTGCTCTTTTTCAGCCTGGCCGTCCTCTGCTTACTGACCGGGATGCTTGAAACCTCGCACAACATGGCCTACCGCGATGAACTGACAGGCATTCCGGGACGACGCGCGCTCAATGAAGCCTTAAACCAGCTTGGCAGACGTTACTCCCTGGCGATGCTCGATATCGACCATTTCAAAAAATTTAATGACACCCATGGCCACGATGTCGGAGACCAGGTCTTGAAGATGGTCGCGGGCTGCCTGGCTAAAGTGAATGGTGGCGGAAGAACATTTCGTTATGGCGGCGAGGAATTTGCGGTGATCTTCCCCGGCAGAAGGATCGATGAGGTTCTACCGGAGCTGGAAAAATTACGTCAGCTTGTGGCAGCGGCGGCCTTCGTCCCACGCAGCAAGAATCGTCCCGCGCAGAAACCAGCGAAACAGCCGGCAAAAGTGACCATTGCCAAGGCCCTCAGTGTGACAATCAGCATTGGCGCCGCTGAGCCTTCCCGTCGGCACCGCACAGTGGAGCAAGTGCTGAGTGCCGCTGACCAGGCCCTCTATCGCGCCAAGCAACAGGGGCGGAACCAGGTGAGCAAATCCCTCGACTAAACCGCCTTCCTGAGCAGGTCACGACGCAGCTGTTCAGCCGCGGTGAAGTAGCCACGATAACCAGGCAACAGAATCAGACAGGTGGTCAGCGCCACGCTGCCGGTGATGACACACATGATGGTAATCTGATACCTGACCGCCAGAATCGGTTCCGTTCCAGAAAGAATCTGCCCAGTCATCATGCCCGGCAGAAAGACCACCCCCATCGCCGCCATGGCATTGATCGCCGGAATCATAGCCGCCCGAAATGCCGCTCTGATAGCACTGCTACTGGCCTGACGCGGACTGGCGCCGAGACAGATGAGGGTTTCGATCTCATCCTGCCTGATCGCCATCTCACCAGCCAGACGTTCAGCGGCAAGCGCAGCACCGGTCATGGCATTGCCCAGAATCATCCCCGTCAGGGGGATCAGGTAACGTGGTTCATACCAGGGGCTGAGCCCGAGCACGATGTAAGTAAGATAGAAGGTTCCGCTACCGCAACCAATCAGCATGGCACTCCCGACCACCCGATAAAACCGCGGGAGCCGCTGCTCGACGCGCCCGCCGACCGTAATCACCGCAAAGAAGAGCATTACCAGCAAAACCAACAGAATCAGCAGCGGCTGGCGCAGACTGAACAACAGGTGTAACAGGTAACCGGCAGCCAGCAACTGTACCAGCATGCGCAATGAAGCCGTGAGCAGTTCGACTTCGCCGCCAACCCGATTCATGCGCATCAGAACGAGACTGAACAGAATCAGCCCGTAGACCAGGACAAGATCAGACAGCGAGATATCTAGCATGGCTCCCCCTCGGCATTGAGAAAACGGCTAAATTCAGGATCCTGCACCTGTTCGAGTCCGGCAATCTTCCCTGCTACACGAATCTGGCCCTTGCTCAGGAAGAGAAAATTATCAGCGAACCGCCGCACGAAGGCCATATCGTGGCTACTGAAGATAACGCTTATTCCGGCTTCAACCTGTTTGCGTAAAAATTGGCCAAGTTGCTCCCGCGCTGGCGGGTCGAGAGCGCTAGCCGGTTCGTCAAGCAACAACACCTCTGGCTCGGCCAACAGCAGGCGGGCCAGAGCCAGGCGCTGTCTCTCCCCACCGGAGAGATCCGCAGCTGCCCGATCGAGTAAATGTGGTGAGAGTCCGACCCTTTCAAGTATAGCGTTCAATGAATGCTGAGAAAATTCAGCCGATCCAGGCAGACAAAAGGTCTGGGCGAGCAAAAGGTTATCCTTGAGGCTGCCGGCAAAAACCGTAGTCTGTTGCGGCATAAACGCCACCTTGCGCCGCAACTGGCGCACCGGATAGCTATGCAGGAGTTTTCCACGCCGCTCTATCTGACCTGCATCCGGCTCATCGAGTCGATTGAGCAGACGCAAAAGCGTACTCTTCCCGCCGCCGCTCGGGCCGATTAGCGCACTCAGCCGCCCTCTTTCCAAACCGGTATTGATCTGACTCAGAATTGTCACTTCGCCGCCAGCATCAAGGGCTTGGTAACGCGTGACGTTGTGCAGTTCAAACTCATGCATGGACCGCTCACCCCTTCAGGCTGCAAAAATCTCATTAACTTAACAGTTCGCCTGCAACAGGTCCAACCTTGTCGTTGCCAGTCAATTTATGCTATCTAAATGAGGACTTTTTGAGTCAACTATCAACCGGATCGAGGCACTCCATGAATATCGCTCAGTTAAAAATCGTGCTGCGAGAAATAATCACCCAGACCGATCTGACCGCCTGTGTCGTTGGGCATCGCGGGGTTGGCAAGACCGCCGCTATCGTCCAGGTGGCCGCTGAGATCGACTTTGCCTACACCTCACTGCGCCTCGGCCAGATGGAGGTCGGTGACCTGGTCGGTACCCCCTACCGGATTGAGGATGAGATGCACTGGTCGCGACCGAGCTGGTGGCCAGCTGCAGAAGCACAGCAGACCCTGGTTCACTGTGATGAACTGAACCGCGCCCAGCAGGAAGATACCCTGCAAGCCATTTTTCAATTCGTCGAACCACCGGCGCGGGGCCAACAGCGCGCGCTGCACACCCACAAACTGGCTCCACAGCATCGCGTAGTTGTGGCGATCACCCCCCCCCGATGGCAGCTACCAGGTTGCCCAGCTCGACCCGGCCCTGCTCGACCGCGTGGTTGTGCTGCAGGTTGAGTCTGACGCCGAATGCTGGGGTCGCTATGCGCGCCA
>JAAXQE010000151.1 GCA_012974425.1 Geopsychrobacter sp. | reverse complement strand
GCCAGGCTTCAGCAAAATCAATTTCATTTAAAAACAGGCCGAGCTCTGGCGACAACTCTTCTGCGTGCCGCAAAACCTCGACTGCCGTTAAATTTGTGGATCGCCCAACCAGCGTAAGCCAGTCCCTAAGAATCCGAAAAGAGGCCAACGAGACAAACAGGTAAAGCCTCTTGCCATCCTCGACCTCTGACTGAACCGTGCGACCAGTGCCAAACGGGACCCGCGCTGAGAAGCGCGGTGATGGCCGGACAACCGTTCCGTCCAGCGGCTTAAGCGTGCCGGTCTTGACCAACTGCTGCAAAAAATAGAAATCTTCCCCCGCCTGCTTTTTTTTCATGCCGCCGGCAGCAACGTAGGCTGCGGCACGGCAGGCCAGAGCGCTGCCGATACTGGTGAATGCGTAGGGAGAACCCGCCCACTGCAGACCGAACAGGTAGCTGCGCAGGTAGAGTTCGTAACAACGGATCGACTCCTCTTCGGCCAATGTTGGCGCAGCTTGATGGCGAAAAGGAAGATAAACCCCTGCCGCGCTATCTGTGCGAAAGTGCGCAAATATTGCGGGCAAGTAGTTGGCCGCAACCAGGGTGTCGGCATCCAGCGAGATCAACAAGGGATCGCAGCCAGGATCCAGATGTTTCAATACCAGATCAAAACCGATCTTGCGCGCCAATCCCACGCCATCATTATCAGGGAGCTCCAGCCCCGGACTCACGGCATCGACCCAGGCGAGGTTCAGGCCTGGGTAGGGGATTGAATGCAACCAGTCAAGGGTCCGCTGATTGTTGTTTTTTTGCGGCTCTGCCGCAGCGCTGCGCTGATTGACAACAATGAGGATCAGGGTCTGCTCAAGAAAATCGCCAGGGTTTCGGTTAAGCGCGGCCAGGGTTTGTGGCAGAGCTTCGGCCTCGGCTAGGGCGGGGATGACAACTGCGGCAGTGAAATCGGAGCGAACACAGCCTGCGAGTTGCCAGGGAGAGATGATCGCGCGATTGCGGAGGTATTTATCAAGTTTTCTTAGGTTCATCGCTGGCCCCCGATCACCCATAGCTGACGCAGGCGGAATCAGTCGCTTTAGTTCGCCTCAACAAATCGACACAACTCTCCAAACGCATCCCCCTGTCCATCCAGCCAATGGATATCCACCCCCTGCCTCTCCATCCGGCGGAAGAAATTCTCCTGACGCTTGGCAAACAGACAGATGGCAGTGTGCAGCTTCTGCTCCATCTCCTTGTAATCCAGCTGCCCCTGCAGGTGATGGGCAATCAGGCGATATTCCAGGCCGTAGAACTCGAGTCTCGCCCAGGACACCCCGGCAGCATGGAGTTGTTGCACCTCAGCGATCATCCCTTCCGCAAAACGCTGCTGCAGACGCAAGGCGATCCGCTGACGCAGAATATCGCGCGGCCAGCGCAAACCAAAAACGCGCGGTTTAAGTTCGGGAAGGGGGGGGAGATCGGGAGACGCCAGCTCGCCAAGCGCGATTTCAATGGCGCGCACCAGACGCTCCCGCTCATCAAGGTCGGTACGGTTGTGTTGCAGCGGTTTCAACTCGGTCAAACGTTGACGAAGTTGCTCATCGGACAACGGAGTCAGCTCGGCCCGCAGCTGCGGGTTTTCAGGTACCTCGATGAGGCGGTAGCCACGCAGGACAGAATCGAGATACATGGCGGTCCCGCCACAGATAAGTGGCAGCTTGCCACGCGCAGAGATTTCCTCTATAGCCGTAAAGCAGTCGCGCTGAAAATTGAAGACGTTGTATTCGCTGCCAGGCTCGGCGATATCGATCAGGTGGCAGGGGATCTCGCCATACTCAGCCAGGTCCTTGCCGGTCCCCAGGTCCATGCCGCGATAGACCTGACGGGAATCGGCGGAGATGATTTCGGCACCCAGACGCTGTGCAGCCTGAACCGCTAACGCCGTCTTACCCCCAGCGGTCACACCGAGAATCACCATGAGCTCAAATTTTTGCCGGCTATTGGACATATGGCAGATCCGGCCTATGGCTGCATGGCCGCTTTACGCCGCGGCCGCTTCCGCCTGCGCCTTGGGCTTTTCCGCTCGCCAGTGTGTTCGCCAGCCTCAGTTGCCAGCGCGCCCTGCCAGAGGGCATAGGTATCATTCAAGCTGTGATCGATCTGACACCAGAGGACGAAAAATTCGAAGATCTGGGCCGTGAAGGGATGACGCAGAAAACGGGATTCACCCTTCAGGCCGCGGCCACGCGCCAGACGGAAACAGCCGAGCAACAGATCGCGGGCCTCACAACGGATCCCCTGGGCAATGCTGTAGTGCAGACAGTGAGGGCGCAGCAACTGATCAGCAACCGCGAGGGCATCATTGATATGCTGGTTGCGCTCGGTCGGACAGCGCTCAAAAAAGGCCGGGAGAACCAGACTCGCAAGAGCCAGGCTTTCGCGAATCGGCTTGCCTTCGGCGGTGCGTTGATCAATCAGCTTCAACAGCGCGAAGGTCTGCGGCAGAAAAGGGATATCAGCGAAGAGTTGATCGAGCAGCCCGTAACGTTGCGCCATCTCGCAAACCTGCCCGGCCACCCGATGGCGGAACAGCTCCATGAGCTCTTCACGCAGCCGCGCGCTTGAGGCACTCGAAAGCAGATGGCGACGTTGATCAATCGCCGAGATGATCTCAGCGTCGATGCTAAAGTCGAGTCGTGCTGAAAACTCGAGGGCCCGCAGCATCCGCACCGGATCTTCTTCAAAGCGCACCAGCGGATCACCGATCATACGCAGGGTGCGCTCTTCAAGATCCTTGAGACCGCCAACATGATCGATGACCGAAAAGTCATCGATGTTATAGAACAGGGCGTTGATGGTGAAATCGCGCCGAAAGGCATCCTCGCGGGGGTCACCGTAGACATTCTGGACAAAATGAAAGTGATCGTCACTGTCGCTGGGCAGCTCATCGGCGTCAGGGTTTCGCCGGAAGGTCGCAACCTCAACCAGTTGATGGCCACGAAAGCGGATATGCGCCAGACGAAAGCGGCGACCAACCAGAAAGCAGTTCCGAAAGAGGGTCTTGGTCTGTTCCGGAGTGGCATCGGTACCGACATCGAAATCTTTGGGCGCCCGCCCCAGCAGCAGATCACGCACGCTGCCACCGACCAGATAAGCCAGATGCCCATGCCGGTTGAGGCGATAGAGAACCTTCAGGGCATTTTCGTCGATCTGATTGCGCGAGATGTCGTGTTCGGAACGCGACAGGATGACAGCAGGGGCGGAATGGTCCGGGAGTCTGTTTTTATTTAGGGTCTGTGACATTTTTTGCTTTCACTAGAGGAGAAATACGACAGCGCTACTATAGCAGAAACCCCTCAATTTACATAAGTATTTAGCACCCCCAGATTAACGCAGGCATGCCATCTGGTTGCGATCCTGTCAGCTCGGAACCAGGGCCGCTCAAGAAGTTGTTGCCGGCAAAGAATAGCTGGCGCTCACTTCGGTTGCACAATCAATCGGACCTGATATTATCGATAGTCCATGTGCCCAGCCTAATCGTTACCAGGACGAGCCGTCGACCCTGTCCCAAGAAAAGCTTACTATAATTAACTTTTTCAAAACTTTTACTTGCCTACGGAGTCAGTCTGGCTATAATTAGAAGCCAGCTCATGAGCTGGGGCTACTCTGGCAAGATTGAAACTCTCTACTGCTTTTCTCGGGACGGTAACCAATGGACATCGACGACGATCAGATTGAAATCATCCAGGAATTCATTACCGAAAGCCGGGACATGATCGAGCAGTTGGAGCCGCAGATCATAGAACTGGGTCAAAACAGTGACCCGGAGATCATGAATGCGATCTTCCGCCTCTTCCATTCCATGAAAGGGAGCGCTGGGTTCCTCGAGTTTGATCACCTAACCAGGGTCGCCCACGCCGCAGAAAACCTGCTGGACCTGATCCGCAACAACGAAATCAGCCTGGTCCCGAACCATGTCAACCTGCTCTGCCTGGCCTGTGACTTTGCCAAAGAAGCCCTAGACACGGTTGAGAACTGTTATAGCGATGCTGCCATGGTCGGCCCTGCCGACATCATGGCCGAACAGCTTCATCAAGCGATCGAAATTGCCAAAGGCGGCCAGGACGACGGCTCTGAGGCGTTGCCAGAAATCGACCAGACAGTCGAAGTCGGGGCTATGGCAGAACTGCCTCAACTCGAAATCAATGACGAAATGCGGCAGAGCTTTATTACCGAAGGGGTCGAGCTCCTGCAAAATGCCGAACAAGGCATGCTGGCATGGGGGCAAAACAATAATGACCCCGAGGCCCTCGCCGATCTCTTTCGTAACATGCACAGCTTCAAGGGCAACTGCGGATTCTTCGGTTTTTCTGAGATGGAGAAACTTGCCCACCAGATGGAGACCGTGCTTGATCGCGCCAAGGCTGGCAGCCCCCTGGCGACCGACAATCCGGCCGACACCCTGCTCTCTGCTCTCGACTTACTCCAAAACGCGGTGGCCGAGATCAGCGAGAATCGTGATACCGGGATACCCGACCTGGATGCACAGATCCTGGAATTGCAACGCCTTCTCCCGCCAATGCTCGGCGAGATCCTGGTTGAAGAGGGTGTCGAAGCCGAGCACGTGAGCGCAGCGATTGAAACGCAGAAGAAACCAATTGGAGAAATCCTGATCGACCAGGGCAAGGCATCCTCCGAACAGGTCAACAAGGCCCTTGAAAAACAGGGCGCGGCTCAATCGTC
This sequence comes from Geopsychrobacter sp., assembly GCA_012974425.1. Taxonomy (GTDB): domain Bacteria; phylum Desulfobacterota; class Desulfuromonadia; order Desulfuromonadales; family Geopsychrobacteraceae; genus Geopsychrobacter. The sequence goes on along the minus strand of JAAXQE010000151.1, from coordinate 1,791 downwards.
CCAGAAGAAGGGGGCCAAACCACAAAAGCCTCGCGCTGCCGCAAATCAGGCTAAGAAACAGGATATTCGGGTCGATCTGGGCAAACTGGACAATCTGATCAACCTGATTGGCGAGATGGTTATTGCCGAAAATATGCTGATCAACAACCCGGATCTCAAGGGGATGGAGCTGGAAAATTTCACCAAAGCCGGACAACACATGTCGAAACTGGTGCGTGAGCTGCAAGAGATGGCCATGACCATTCGCATGATTCCGGTGGCGGGCCTGTTCCGACGTATGATCCGCCTGGTCCACGACATTTCAGCCAAAGCCGGTAAAAAGGTCGATCTGGTATTGCTCGGCGAAGAGACCGAGATCGACAAAACCGTCATCGAAACCATTACCGACCCCCTGGTTCATCTCTTACGCAACAGCCTGGACCATGGCCTGGAGCCGCCCGAAGAACGGCTCGCCGCAGGCAAAAATGAAAAAGGGACTGTCACTTTATCGGCACGCCACGAAGAAGGTGAGGTCTGGGTCACGGTCAAGGACGATGGCCGCGGGCTCAACCGCGATAGCATTGTCAAGAAGGCAATCAGCAAGGGATTGATCGAAGGTGATGGCTCGGACCTGAGCGATAAAGAGATCTACAACATGATCTTCATGCCAGGCTTCTCTACCGCTGCGCAGGTCACCGACATTTCCGGCCGCGGAGTCGGCATGGATGTGGTCAAACGGAATCTGGAGAAGATCAAGGGCAAGATCAACGTCAGTAGCACTCCGGGTCAGGGCTCCCAGATCGACCTGCGTATCCCGCTGACCCTGGCGATCATCGACGGCATGCTGGTCCGGGTTGGTGATACCATGGCGATTCTGCCCACCCTGTCGATTCTTGAAGCCTTCCGCCCCGAAAAGGGGCAGATCACCCGGACTCCCGAAGGGGATGAACTGGTTCGCGTGCGCGAGAATTTCTTTCCGATCATCCGCCTTCAGGAGGTTCTCGAGAAAAAGCCCGATCCACAGGAGCTTACCGAAGGGATTCTGATTATTCTTGAACACCAGGAGAACAGCTTCTGCCTGTGCGTGGACGAGATCGTCGGCCAGCAGCAGACGGTCATCAAAGGTCTTTCTGACTTCATAGGTAATGTCACTGGAGTTTCCGGCTGCACCATCCTGGGCGACGGCGGGGTGTGCCTGATCCTCGATATCGGCGGTCTACGCGAATCGATCCAAGGCAAACCCATAAGTCTGGAAATTACGGTTTAAACCTATATGGAATCAACGGAGGAGATTATGAGCGGAAACAACATCAACGCTGTCAGAACGGCAATGGAAGAGATCGAGAACGAAGATACCCAGAAAGACAAGTACCTGACCTTCCATCTGGCGGGCGAAGACTATGGTATCGAAATTCGCTATGTCATTGAGATCATCGGCATTCAGAAAATCACCGAGGTTCCCGACATGCCTGATTTCATTCGCGGGGTCATCAATCTGCGCGGCAAGGTGATTCCGGTCATGGACGTGCGCGCCCGCTTTAAAATTGAGGACCGGGCCTACGACGATAGGACCTGTATCATCGTCGTCAATATTGAAGGAACCGAGGTTGGCCTGGTCGTCGATGAAGTCAGTGAAGTAGCCGATATCCCGAGTAAAAACGTAGAACCTCCACCGCGTACCGGCAAGAGCAACGGCAGTCGTTGCATTCAGGGGATGGGCAAGATTGGCGAAGAGGTAAAGATTCTGCTCGACGTGCAGGAGCTGCTCTTCGATAACGAGATGCAGAAGCTGATCAGTACCGCCGCAGAAGA
>JAAXQE010000150.1 GCA_012974425.1 Geopsychrobacter sp. | reverse complement strand
TTGATGGCGAAGAATTCGGCAAGGATTAGGCTTGAAGAGATGACTATGACTCAAACACTCAATACCAGTTCTGCGATTATGGCGATCAGCGACGCTGAGTTTGGCACCATGCGTGACCTTATTCAGCAACGCTTCGGTATCAATCTGACCGAACAGAAACGCTCCCTGCTGGTCGGACGCCTGCAGAAGCTCATGCGCACCCGCGGGTTTACCGCCTTCCAGCAATACATCGATTTTCTAAAAAGCGACAAGTCGGAACAAGGCTTAAGTGAACTGGTTGATCTGATCTCCACCAACCACACCTACTTCAACCGCGAAAAGGATCATTTTGACTATTTTTACAACACCGCCTTACCGAATGTCATTGAACGTCTAAAGCAACAGAATCGTCGCGACCTGCGGATCTGGTGTGCAGGGAGTTCAACCGGGGAGGAACCCTATACTCTGGCAATGTTGATGATGGAATACCTGGGAAGCGACTACAAAAACTGGGATGCCGGTATTCTGGCCACTGATATCTCTGAGCGTGCGCTCTCTTCGGCACGCGCCGGTGTCTACCCCCAGGATCGCGTTGACCAACTTCCAGCAAATCTGCGCAACAAGTATTTCAGCCCAGCCGGAGCAGATCAACTGGGAGTCTGTGATGCGGTCAAACGGGAAACGACCTACAGACGATTTAATCTGATGAACACGACATTCCCCTTCAAAAACCCGTTCCAGATTATCTTCTGTCGGAACGTGATGATCTATTTCGATCAACCAACACGCGATGCCCTGGTTACACGTTTCCATCAAGCATCCGAGCCTGGGGGTTATCTGTTTATCGGCCACTCAGAAACCCTTGGCCGGTCCCAGTCCCGCTACAACTATATCCAACCTGCCCTCTACCAGAAAGGCAATCCCTAATGGCCCGCCCGATTCGTGTTCTGGTTGTCGATGATTCGGCACTGGTCAGAAATATACTCAGCCAGGGCTTAAATCTGGATCCCGGGATTGAAGTTGTCGGCACCGCTTCTGATCCCTATCAGGCCCGCGATAAAATCGTACAGCTCCAGCCGGATGTACTGACCCTCGATGTCGAAATGCCACGCATGGACGGAGTCGCCTTTCTGCGCAAGCTGATGCCACAGTTCCCCATACCGGTGGTTATGGTCAGCTCCCTGACGCAACGTGGCAAACAGATCACCATCGATGCCCTCGATGCCGGGGCGGTTGATTTTGTTGCCAAGCCAACCAGTAATGTCGCCAGCGGCCTGAGCGCGATGATTGGTGAACTGCAGGTCAAGGTAAAGATAGCCTCGACCGCCAACGTTTCACACTGGAAGGGCAAGCGGGTTGAGGCGCGCACCCAGACCCTGGCGGGCAGTAAGGCCCTGGCCGAATCGACCGACAAGGTGATTGCAATCGGGGCCTCAACTGGTGGCACCGAAGCGATCCGCAAGGTGATTACCCAGTTCCCGGCGACCACCCCCGGCGTGATTATTGTCCAACACATGCCGGGCGGTTTCACCAAAATGTTCTCTGATCGCCTGAATACCCTCTGTGCCATGGAGGTCAAGGAAGCACAGGATGGCGACCGGGTGCGCAATGGGCTGATTCTGGTCGCCCAGGGCGGTATCCAAATGAAAATTGTTCGCTCAGGTGGGTTTTACCACGTGAAATGTGGCGGCACCGACAAGGTGAGTGGCCATTGCCCTTCGGTCGACGTGATGATGCATTCCGTTGCCGAGCATGTCGGGGCCAACGCTGTCGCTGGCATGCTGACCGGGATGGGCGGAGATGGCGCAGATGGCATGCTGGCCATGAAAAATGCCGGGGCACGCTGCATCGCCCAGGACGAAGCGACATCGGTGGTTTTCGGCATGCCGAGGGTTGCCTACGACAAAGGGGGAGCCGAACGACTGGTCCCCCTCGACAACATCGCCCATACCCTGCTCAATCTGCTTGCGGAGAAATAGAACGATGGGTCAGATCATACTCGGAGTGGGAGACTACGGGGCCTCTAATCGGCCCGGAGAAGAGGTCAAAACCTTTGCCTTGGGCTCCTGCGTTTCGGTGATTTTGCTCGACCCGAAAACCAGAACCGTAGGCATGGTCCACGTTGCGCTCCCCGAATCAACGATCAACAAAGCAAAATCGCTTGAAAAACCTGGATACTTTGTTGATACCGGCATCCCCGCACTGTTGGTTGAAATGGCGAAGTTCGGCTGTAATCCCAAAGGCAAAGGGATGGTCGTCAAGCTGTGCGGTGGGGCCAACGTTATGGACACCAACGACACCTTTCAAATTGGCAAGCGTAACGGTTTGGCCGTGAAAAAAATATTATGGAAGTACGGTATGGGAGCTGTCGCAGAAGATCTGGGGGGGAATTTCAGCCGTACCGTAACTGTTTCTGTGGACACCGGTGAGATCATCCTCAGCTCTCCCGGTCGTTCGAACTGGAAGCTTTGAGGAGGGATCAGATGACTGAAAAAATAAGCCACGAAGAGATTCAAAAGGTCATCAAGTCGGTGCCGCTGCTTTCACCCAGTGCAAATCAACTGTTGCAGGCCACGACCGATCCCGACCACGACCAGGGCGATATCGTCCAGATCGTTAAGCTCGATGCCACCCTGACCGCGCGCGTGCTGAAAATCGTCAATTCGGCGGCCATTGGCCTGATCAACGAGATCACTTCGCTTGAGCGCGCCATCTCCTACCTTGGTGAACGCCTGGTTGTCGGGATAGCAGTCGGCGACTGCGCCGCGCAACTGTTCGACAAGGAGCTCAAGGGATACGAAGGGGAACATGGTGATCTTTGGCGCCATGATTTACGCACGGCGATTGCTTCACGTGAAATTGCGACCCTGAGCAACCTGAAGATAAATCCGGATCTGGCTTTCACCGCCGGCCTGCTACATGACATCGGCAAATCGTTGATCTCCGATTACCTGCAGGGGACCGCCAGTGAGGTTCTGAGCAAGATCGAAAATGAGGAATATGGCGACTACCTCACCGCCGAAGAAGAGCTTATTGGCATCGATCATCCACGCGCGGGTTATGAACTTGCTTTGGCCTGGAAACTACCGGAAGCAATCACCGAAGCCATCCGCTTTCATCATACCCCGGCGGAAGCCAGGGAAGACTTGCGGGAACTGGTCTATGCCGTTCACCTGGGTGACAACATCGCAATGCTGGGTGGCTGCGGGACGGGTGCTGACAGCATGCACTACAAGCTTGACCCGAATTACTCGCAATACATCGAGTTAAAATCGGAAGAACTGGCCAGGGTGATGCTGACCGTGGACGTGGAGTTCAACAAACTCGAACGCTCTTTCTCTGCCGCAGGAGATTCGAACCAATGAAACGCATTGTAATTGCAGATGACTCTGCCACGGCCCGCATGTTTATAAAGCGCTGCCTCGATATTATCGGGTTTGGAGATGCAGAAATTATCGAAGCAGAAAATGGTAAGGAGGCTCTTGCCGCGGCCAAGGCCGAGCCGACCGACCTGCTGCTGAGCGACCTGAATATGCCGGTAATGGATGGTGAAACCCTGCTCAAATGGGTCAGAGCAAGCCCAAAACTGCTCGATATGCCCGTAGTAATAATCACCAGTGCCGGCAACCCGGCCAAGGAGCAGGAGCTTCTGCAACTCGGGGCATTAAAGGTAATCAACAAGCCGGTATCGCCGCCCCTTTTACTCGAAGCACTTTCACCATTTATCGATGATTGACCAGCGATAATCAAGGGAGATAAACATGCCCCCCAAGGATACTCCAACCGATAAGGCAATGCTCGATGCCGTTTGTCAAACCTTTGAAACCATGGCTTTTGCCCAGGTCACCGAACAATCAGCCGAGCTTGAACTTGAAGTTGGGAATGAATCAATTTGGTCCAGCATCCTGGTTCACGACCCGGTTCAGGGCGAGATCCAGATGGCCTTACCGCAAGCGTTGCTTACTAAAATAGCCGCTGACATGTTTGGCATTGAACAAGAGGAGGTCAACGAAAGCCAACTGCAGGACATTATTGCCGAAATCCTGAATACTCTCGCGGGTCTCTTCATGACCAGCCTATTGCCGGATGACCAGACATATAAACTCGGACTCCCCGAACATGGTACCGGGCCGTTACCAGAAATCGAGACAGAGTCGATTGTCTGGAAGCTGCAAATAGAGGGATTAGCTCTGCTGCTTGTCGCTGTCGGCTCAGGCTTCAGGGTTTAACGCATTTAAAGTGACAGACTACTCAACTTAACTACAAACAAGGAGAATCCCATGGGTAAGACAGTACTGATCGTTGATGACTCCAACACCATGCGCAAGATCGTTTCACGGGCCCTGCGCCAGGCGGGCATCGATTTCTCAGAAATCCTCGAAGCGGGTGATGGCCAGGAAGCCCTGGATGTCCTTGCCAATAACCAGGTAGATATTGTGCTGAGTGACATCAACATGCCGAACATGACGGGACTGGAGTTTCTCAAGGCCAAGGCGGAAGATGAGGCGATCAAGGATATCCCGGTTATCATGATCTCAACCGAAACCGGCGCCGACATCATTGATCAGGCCAAGGCCCTTGGGGCAAAGGGTGCCGTCAAGAAGCCCTTCACCCCCGACCTGATCAACGAGGTACTTGCTCCCCTGCTCTAGACGAGGTCCGCTGCAAGTTCTCCAGCGGTCGATATATCGAGGAAACCACAACCTTCTTGCCCATGAGGTTTACCGTGAACCACGCCGAACAGATTGCAGAAGCAACCCGTGAAATATTTTCGAGTATGATCATGCTTGAGGTCACCGCCAAAGAGGCGACAACGCGTACCGATCCGAGCTTTGCCAAGAGCATCAGCGGCATGGTCGGGCTCGCAGGTTCGGTCAAGGGCAACCTGTCGATCCATATGCCCGAGCTGGTCGCAACCTCCGTGACCACGGCCTTTCTGGGCATGGAGGTAGAGAGTATCGATGATGATGTCTGTGATGCGATTGGCGAACTGGCCAACATGCTCGCCGGTGCGGTAAAAACTGCCATCGACCCGAGCGGTAGCGAGATCAAACTATCGATGCCATCGACCGTATTCGGCGATGCCTATAACATTGATTGCGTTAAGTCCTGTGTTAGTGTCCTCATCCCCTTTGACCTGGACGGCGCCACCTTCAGTGTCGAACTTCAACTCAGCGACGCCTGACCCACGGGAGACCTTGATGGAATTTGTCCATAAAATCCAAGCTGCAACCGAAGAGATATTTGCCACCATGATTTTTCTGGACCTGACTGCTGGCGAGCAGATCGATCAAAAGGTAGAAGAGCTTGGCTGCTACGTCTCGGCGATGATCGGACTATCTGGAGGCTTCAATGCTATCCTGGGCCTGCACTGCCCTGCAGCAGTCGGAATGGCAATCGGTGGAGCCATGCTCGGGATCGACCCTGAAGAGGTTGACGAAGATACCAAAGATGCCCTGGGAGAGATCACGAACATGCTGGCGGGTGGCCTGAAGGAGTCCTTTGCCACAGAGGGGATTGACCTTTTTCTGGCGATACCAACGACCATATCGGGCAATTCCTACAAAATATCTGCCCCGTCAGGAAGCAACCGAGTACTAGTTCCCTTCGCTATTGAAGCCGGACGATTCTACATCGACCTCAAATATTCTCTCGCCTGATTTTTTTGTCAAAAGTGGCACGGTTTCCGCAGAATTAGAGTTCAATGGCAGCGTTGTGTCATTCCACTGACATCAGAGGTAGATTGTGGGACAAAGGGCAATAGTAGAAACAGTTTTTAAAGCGGTGGCAGCGGCACTGCCTACCGAGCTTGGCGCGCTGCTGGGTCAAGAGCTGTCCTGTAGTGAACCCAGCTATAGCCTCACCACTAAAGAAAAACTCTTTACGGCTGAGCCACGCACAAACTCAAGCCTGTCCCACCTGAAAGTAAGCGGCGACCATGAGGGTGAGGCCTTCCTGATTCTGCCGGTCAAAACCTCGATAATTTTCGGCGGCACCCTGATCATGCTGCCGCAGGGTCAGATCGATGAAAATGTAGCAAAACAGCAACTCGACGGAGAAGTAGCCGATGCCTATGGGGAGGTGGCCAACATTCTCGCCGGGGTCCTCACCCAGGTCTTTCTCGATAAATATTCAAAAAGTCTCCGTTTCGTTCGCACTGAAGTCGACATACTGAGTGGCAGTTCCATCGATATGGCGGCAGACAAGCCCTGCCCCCCTGGCACCTATTTCCATTTCAGCACCGAACTGAACATGGACGGGCAGCCCCTCGGGAAACTGGAAATCATTGCCCCGGCAGATATCCTCGGGCTGGGGGAAGAAGAACAATCGCCAACAGAACCAGCCCCCGAGGCGAAAGAGACAACAGCTCCAGCGAAATCAAAGCAATCCGCAGCGGTTGCAGAGGTAACCACAATACAACCTCCAGCGTTTGCTGACGCCAAGAAGGTCGCGGACCTTGTCCTTAAAACAACGATCTCGCAAGTCGCTGAAGAGGTCGGTGCCCTGCTGGGTCAAGATTTTACCTGTACTGACCTCAATATGGAGATGGTGACCAAGGAAGAGTTTCTCAGCAATCACTGTATTGAGAAATCTGTACTCTCATCCCTGACAGTCAGTGGAGCCACCACAGGTGAAATTTACCTCGTAAACCAGACAAAAGACGCCATACTCATGGGCGGCACACTGATCATGCTCCCCGAAGAAGAAATTCAGTCCAGTATTGGCAAAGGTGAGTTCAAGGGAGAGGTCGAAGACGCATATGGCGAGGTCGCAAATATCATCTCAGGAGGTCTGACCGCGACCTTTCTCGAGCGCTACCCGCAGCAACTCAGATTTGTAAAATCAACCTCGGAAATCATTATTCCAACCAAACTCAGTGTCGCCGACGATGCCCCATTCCCGGATGGCCTCTATTACCTCGCCAGCTGTGCTATCAGTCTGCAAGGAAACCCGCAGAACAAAATGTACCTGCTCTTCCCCGCCGATATCCTTGGGCTTGGCCAGCAGGCAGCGAATACTGCTCAAGCAGTCCCCTCGGTTGAGGAGGTCACAAAGGCCGCAGGCAGCGCATCAGCTGCCCAAGCAGCGACAGCCAGTTCGCGACCAGCTCCGCCGCCACCACCAACAGACGCAACACCGGTGCTCCTGATCATTACTGACGCCCCGGAAGCCAGCGAATCGATCAGTCTCAACCTCAAGAATGAACATTATGAAATCAAAGTTATTGGCTACAAAGATGACGTGCGCACCGTATTCAGCGCACACCCTGTGATTGGCATTTTTCTGTTGATGTCAGAGGTTGGCGAAAAGGGATTTTCGGTTGCAATCAAATTACAATCGAGCGGCTACAGCCTCCCGCCCATAATTGCGGGTGGCCCCGAATGGACCAGATCGGCGGTACTAAAAGCGGTCAAATATGGTGCCCGCGATATTCTCGTCACACCTGCCACTGATGAAGAAATCCGCAGCAAAGCCAGCCTGCACATCAGCATCCCGGCATAATAATCATTAGCCGACAAACTAGTACTCTGTATTTCATAAAAGTTCGCAAGATTGCGCCGGGATTTGTCGTGTCAGCAAGGCGTGCTTCCTGCTGCATAGCCGTAGCTATACAGCAGGAGGTACAACGTAGCTGGCGCGGCAAATAACCAGCAAGATGCGGAGGGTTATAGGATACAGAGTACTAGGACCGACCACAGGCATGAAGACAGACTCAGGACAAGGGCACGCTTGAGGGGTTAGGCTTCGATTTGCTTTTTTTTGATTTTTTCAATCAGGGTGGTGCGCTTAAGGTTAAGGAGCTTTGCAGCCTCTTTCTTGTTGCCACCACTACGCCTGAGCGCATGCATAATCAATTGGTCTTCAAAGTCACTGATCAACAGGTTGAAATCGAGACCATCTTCACCCCAGTCTGCAGCAGGAGCGCTAGAAGCTTCAGTGGCTAAGGAATGAACTGCCTCCGCTACTGCTGCTGGTGCGGTGGCGACAATAAGCTCTTCACAACGATATTTTTGCGGCAATTCAGCAAGGCCAATAGTTTTACCGCGATGCAGAACAACCAAGCGCTGCATCAGATTTTCCAGTTCGCGCACATTCCCCGGCCAGTTGTAAGCCCGCAAACTACTCAAGCTCGCTTCCTCGAAGCGCGGGGGCTGATCTCCCTGGCGCCGGCAAAAGGTTCTGACGAAGCGATCTATCAACAGTGGGATATCTTCACGACGCTCACGCAGTGGCGGTGCATCCAGGGGAATAACCGCCAGTCGGTAGTAAAGGTCCTCACGGAAGCGGCCCTCTTCGACCAGCTTTTCCAGATTCTGGTGCGTGGCTGCAATCACCCGAGTATTGATTTTTATCGGCTTAATCCCACCAACCTGCTCGACCTCACGCTCCTGCAAAACTCGCAGTAACTTGGCCTGCAAGTTCGGCTTCATATCGCCGATTTCATCCAGAAACAGGGTCCCACCGTCGGCATGCTGGATTCTGCCGATCTTCGCCTGCTGCGCGCCGGTAAAGGCCCCCTTAACATACCCAAAGAGCTCGCTCTCAAGCAGCTCGTCCGGAATCGCTGCACAGTTAACCGGCACAAAATTACCAGACTTGCGCGGGCCATTAGTATGGACCGCCCGCGCAATCAGTTCTTTGCCTGTCCCACTCTCCCCTTGAATGAGGACCGTGCTATCTCCCTCTTCGGCAATACACTGAATCAGGTCAAACAACTCGCACATCTGCGATGAACGTCCGATCATGCCAGAAAACGATTTCATTACATGCTACTTTCTGTTTTCAATCGCGAATGAAGACGTAACGTCAAATTCAACAGTTGATACTTTAATAATGGGAAAGGGAGAAGAACGTATGCTGATTTGTTAAGCAAACATAATATATGTTGTGTAATGTGTCAATATTTAGACACGCATTAAGCCAAGTTTTCTCGGTTTAGATCAAAACAGACCGAAATCATCTCCCCCCAGTTCCATTTTTCTCTTCTGCGACGTAGATTTGACTGACCTTGGCCGGGGATAACACTATGCGCTGGCAAATTTGGCGACACTAATCTGATCATATGTATGATTGCTGTTGCCAGTTTGCCTAGAATGTAGTGGTTCAATGAAACCGGACACCAATTTAGGTGGTATCGCACCCTGCGCGGCAGAAGAAAAACTTAACCTGCTGTCCGGAAATACTTGACCACTACAACCAACAAAGCCCAAAAAAAGAGCCATTCGGGTTGCCCCAAATGGCTCCTTCCAGGAAAATCCCCAGGAAAAACTTCCTAAGCCCCTGTTTTTTTTATGCGGAGAGGGGGAGATTCGAAAACCCCTCCCACATCTACCGGCATACTCTCAAAAAACCAAAACTACCATTTTTCAGCAACTTGCAAAGGTCAACGCTGCCAGGCTTTTGCCGTGGTCCCCCCACAACCCTGTCTATCCCTCCACACCCCAGGAAAGTTTCACGAAAGTTTTCCCCCCTGAGCGTACATGGCATATCGATCAAGTGGACTGAAAAGTTTAGTACGGAAAACTTGACTCTGCTTGCGAATTGAGTCCCTCTTTAAACTTTAGCAAACGACAAACACTTAACGCCTACGCATAATATATAATACACAAGCTACTCCAGCGTGCGAATACGCATATTATATTATGCGTAAAACATAGACCCAATTGACGCAGTGGTTTCGACCTGATATCCTATGCACAATCTTTTAGGCACAGCCTGGATTAGTACACATAAGGACATAATATATCATGCGTACAATCAATATCGACACCGCCCCCATAGATTCACTCCTTAAGGCGATGGGTCAGCGCCTTGATGAACTTCGCATCAAACAGGGCATCAAGAATATAGATCTAGCGACACAATCTGGGGTAAACCGCAACACACTGACTCGCCTCTGGCAAGGAAAGCCCGTCAACTCTGAAAATCTTTTTCGAGTGTTACGAGCGTTGGGAGCTATAGACTTTATCTCTGAGGCTGTCCTTGAACCACCACCATCCCCTATTGACCTGCTTGATGCGCCAACAAGATGGAAGTCACGAAAGACAAGAACCAAGGTATATAACTCTAAGCAAAAAAAAACGGGCAGGGCCGAGAACGCCCCTGCCAGCAATTCTGCCAAAGACAAAAATACAGGGCTTGTTATGGCTAATCGAGAAGAGATTCTGTGTCGTTACAAAACAAAAAAGCCGCGCTCAAATCAAGATAAGGAGAAATAGCACCGGATGGATACCATCGCCGTCAACATGTGGGGAAGACGCCTCGGCGCATTGACATGGGACAGTAACCGATCACTTGGACGCTTTGCCTATGACCCTGGTTTTGTCAAAACAGGCCTTGAAGTTGCGCCCCTGACAATGCCCCTGGGCGGGAAAACTTATGCTTTCCCTGCTCACGTTCGTACCAAAAGTTTTATGGGGCTACCCGGCTTAATTGCCGACTGCCTTCCCGAAAAATTCGGCAATGCGGTTTTAGCCGCCAAACTCGGCAAACTAGGACGGCAACTTGATGAAGTTACGCCCATCGAGCGGTTATGTTATTTGGGCACTCGGGGCATGGGTGCACTAGAGTTTGGGCCAGACATGGAGACTCGACCCAATGATTCAGAGGTACCTGTCGTTGTAGAGGAGTTAGTGGCCATGGCGGAGAAAATTCTCAAACAGCGATCCGCCATCACAACCACCCTTGAGAACGGCAATCTAGACACCCTCATTCAGATTGGGACCAGTGCAGGTGGCGCAAAGGCAAAGGCCATCATCGCGTGGAACGAGGAAACCAACCAAGTTGTTTCCGGCGCGGGGAAGGCCCCTACAGGATACAGTTATTGGCTGATGAAGTTTGATGAAATAGACAACGAAGAGCTGGCAACCTCTCACAATATAGGGCAGATAGAATATGCCTATCATCTGATGGCGGTTTTGGCAGACATAAAAATGATGGAGTGCCGACTGTTCCCAGACGGAAATCGAAACCACTTCATGACACGACGCTTTGACCGCCTAAACAACGGCGACAAAATTCACTGCCTAACCTTCTGCGGAATGGCTCATGCCGACAGAGATCCACCGGGGATGCAGGGTTACGAACAACTGTTCAGCACTGCCCGAAAACTTGGGCTTGGGCAAGCCACACTCAATGAGATTTTCCGGCGCATGTGCTTCAATATTGTGGCTAGGAACCAAGACGATCACAGCAAAAACCACGCATTTTCAATGGATCAAACCGGCAAATGGGAACTGACCCCAGCCTATGACCTGTGCTTCTCGTATAAACCCGGCAATCGATACATTGAGTCGCACCAGATGTCATGCAACGGCAAGCGAACAGACTTTCAACGCTCGGACCTACTTGAAGTAGCCAAAGCTGGTGACGTAACCAAGCCAGACCAGATCCTAGAGGAGGTGCAAGATGCTCTTCTAGTTTGGCCTAAAATTGCCAAGGATGTTGGGCTGGGACAACGACAAATCAAGTCAATTCAAAATTTATTTCGGCGCCTATGAGTGACCACATAAGGAAGAGCCCGAAAGCTGTAGCTTTCGGGCTCTTTCAGTATGGCGGAGAGGGGGAGATTCGAACTCCCGGACCCTTGCGGGTCAACAGATTTCGAGTCTGTCACCTTCGACCACTCGGACACCTCTCCAAAATCGTCTATCTAGGTCTTTTTTGAATCTTTCTTCTGCTGGCGCAAGCGGCGAAAAAACTCAGTGAGCTGGCCGCTGCATTCGGGTTGCAGCACCCCTTCGCGCACCTCCACCCGATGATTGAAACGTTCATCTTCGGCCAGATTATAAATTGAACCGACGGCACCAGCCTTGGGATCGCGGCAACCATACACCAGAAAAGGGATACGCGCCAGAATGATTCCACCCATGCACATGACACAGGGTTCGAGGGTGACGTAGAGCGTAGAATCAAGCAGACGCCAGGAACCGAGTTGTTCAGCGGCCTGGCGGATAGCGATCATCTCGGCATGCGCAGTGGGATCTTGCCCCGTTTCACGCAGGTTGTGACCGCGACCGATGATCTTTCCGGCCTGAACGACAACAGCCCCGATGGGCACCTCGGCCAGAGCCTCGGCCCGATCTGCTTCCACCAGGGCCTCTTGCATAAAGACCCGATCCTGTTCGGCTGAAAGAACCACACGGGCCTCTGCTTAAAATGGTGGCCCACGAAAGATTCGATCCCCCAGCCTTCAGAGCCGAAGCCTTCGACCAGAATTGCGAGAAAACAGACATAAGCAGCTGAGATAACACAACTTTCACGTGCCGCGCCCCAGAAGAGGCGAGGAGCATATTGACATCCTTCCCCTTTCAGGTCAAGCGCTTAACCTGCGCGCGCAGGCAATCCAGCGGGGGAGACAACTCAAGGTATTGGCGAGGACGAAAAACACTCTTTCGCATATTCCACCCACGCCTGTCCTGGCTCAGATCGAGTTTCCTGCCTTCAGCAATACATTATTTGCGAAATTCTTGTTCAGAAGAGCGGTGACCTGTTGATCTTTACCAAAAACACAATTATCAACAATGCGAAGATGCGGTTCAGGCAAGCAAACGGCCAGCCCTAAATTATGGGCTGGCCGTTTCGATTACGGATAAACATGTGGTGAACCGAGCAGTGACTTTCTGCCTGAATCGAGTCTTTGCGCTAACTCGATTGGCGGCCCTATTCTTCTGCGGGGAATCCCGAAAGCCTAGCCAGCCGGTCGGGCTTGAGTACGCCTTCAAACTTCCGCCCGCCGATGATCCAGGTTGGATAGGCGCTGATATTGTTCATTCTGCACTCAGCGGTAACCGGCGTCCCCCGGCCTCCGGGCGTGCATTCTACATAGGTGATCAGGTCGGCTGATGACTCGAACAGAAACTTCTGTTCCCGGCAGGCCGGTCACCAGAAGGCGCCGTAAAGAACGGCATTCTCCTGGGTCAGATAAAGGGCCAGTCGCTTCAGGTAGGGATCTTCCGGTCCGGCCGCAGGGTCGAACACACCGCTGTAGTGCATATGCATCCCCCCGATGACGAGCAGTGCCATGACTGCCGTCCCTCCCGCCCAGCGAGTAAAGCTGAAATCCTTCATCCCCGCGGGCCGTTGCGTAACGATGACTCCGAAAGTGACCGTCATGATTGAAAGCGAAACGAGACAGTAGGCGCAAAGGGCATCGATTACAAACAGCGAGACCGAAGTAAGATAAATACTGTAGCCCACTCCCAGCAGAGAGATGGTCCAGGCTGACTTCCAATGTCGTTCAGGACTGCGTACCTTGAAACCGATATAGGCCAGTGCCGCGTAGGTCAAAAATCCAAAAAATGCCGTCGGCATCCCAAGGAAGGTGCCCCAGCGGCTTTGCTGGACGATATCACACGAGCTGCCTTCGGCGCAGTACAGGGGCGTATCGCCAAGCCATACGCTAAGAGTCAGATACAGAGTTAAGGCCATCCCGGCTCCGGCAAGTGCCGTCAAGGGCCAGTTGGGATGCTGCCTTTTTTTCAACGCCGGCGGGCGTTTCTTTTTACTCTGCTTCACAGACCGTTCAGGGGTTGAGGCATTCTGTTGCGCAGAGACCTTCTCCGCGGAGGACTGCTGTCGTTTCTTTTGTTTACTCACCGCTGTGATCCTCTGAATTTAATGACAAGCAGCATCTCATGACGCTGGTAGCTGGTCGGGAATTGGCCCACATTTGAGGACAATAGCCACTAGACGGATTCTTATCTTCATTGGAGTGCCATGCCAGCGAGAAACCAAGCCACATACTTCACACCCGAGTCTTCGCTGAAGATCATCTTTGGCATGGCAGCACGACAAAACGCCATTGGCACATCCTACCCAACCACCGGCAAAGACTATCAGATTTAGGGAATTACGAAAAGATAAATCCCTTGGATATGCCGAACCACCCTGCGTCAGTTGTTAATATCAGGATCAATTGCCTATGGCCGGCGGTGAGTGGCAATCAGAATGGCAACAAGACCCACTACGCTTCAGACTTCCGCGCACTTGGCAGAGGTTTAAGCGCATTAACTCTCTCGAACCAATCAGGCCGATGCAGGGTTAGACTGGGACGCCGGATGACACAGAAAGGGGTATCGCAACACGCACCCTTAGCGAGCCCAGAGGATACGACCGCACCCTCCATACGGGCTGGCAAGTCAACACGAGCGGATTTCTCAGGGCTTTCTCGTCACCAGACCAAGAATCACCGCCGCGCTCTGGTTCAATATGACAGCTTTTCACAATCCGAACCCTTACATGACAGTTTACTTGACAATTGACCCTAAAACACAAAAGGGCTTAGCCCGTTGAGAGCTAAACCCTTGAATTTTTGGCGCGCCACGAGAGATTCGAACTCCCGGCCTTCTGATCCGTAACCG
>JAAXQE010000226.1 GCA_012974425.1 Geopsychrobacter sp. | reverse complement strand
CGAAAAAGGCTTGGGCTAAAGCCCATAGTTTTCACTAGCGCGATGGAACAATAAAAAGTAACTAAAAAAACGGCCCCGGCGGTCGCATCCCGCCAGGGCCATTTAAGATCATTCTTTTCCGCTCAACAGATAGGCCTCGATAAAGCCGTCGAGGTCGCCATCAAGCACGGCATCGGTATTACCGACTTCAAAGCTGGTGCGATGATCCTTGACCATGCGGTAGGGATGCAGCACATAACTGCGGATCTGACTGCCCCAGCCGATCTCTTTCTTATCCTCGGAGAAAGTCGCGGCTTCCTCCTCTTTCTTGCGTATTTCCAGATCATAGAGACGCGACTTCAACTGTTTCATCGCCGTCGCGCGGTTTTTATGCTGGCTGCGCTCATTTTGGCAAGAGACAACAACCCCGCTCGGGATATGGGTGATCCGGATCGCTGAATCGGTTTTATTGATATGCTGACCACCTGCACCACTGGCCCGAAAGGTATCGACCTTGAGATCCTTGTCTTCGACTTCGATTTCAATCGAATCATCCAGCTCGGGAAAGACAAAGACCGAACTAAATGATGTATGACGGCGCGCACTGGAATCGTAGGGCGAGATGCGCACCAGGCGATGGATACCGTTTTCGGCACGCAGATAACCGTAGGCGTAATCGCCGGTGACACTGAAGGTCACACTCTTGAGACCGGCATCATCACCGGCCTGATATTCGGTTATCTCGGTCTTGAAGCCCTTGCGTTCGCAGTAACGCAGATACATGCGCAGCAGAATCTCGGCCCAGTCCTGTGCCTCGGTACCACCGGCACCGGCGTTGATGCTCAGGGTGGCACAATTGGCGTCATGCGGTCCGGAGAGCATCCGCGCGAATTCCATCTGCTCGACCTGACGGGCGGTCAGCGGCAACTGCGCATTTAATTCATCGAGGGAATCCTGGTCATCGGACTCTTCCCCCAGTTCGATCAAAACCTCGGCATCATCGAGTTGCTGACGCACCTCTTCGCAGTTTTCGACGATTTTTTGCAGGCCGGTCCGTTCGCGTAGCAGATCCTGTGCCCTGTCACCCATATCCCAAAAACCGGGGCGGGCGATTTCTGCTTCAAGCTCTAAGATACGTTCCTGCTTGGCTGGAACGTCAAAGATACCTCCAAAGCTCGGCAAGTTTTTCCTGTAGTTGCTTGACGGTCTCTTTGGGTTCGCGAAACATGGACGACTCCTGTTTAGGGTATGTGAGCGCCCCATCTGCCATAGAAAGCGGATGGGGCGCCAGGGACTGTTAGAAGGCGGGAATTATACAGAAAAACACTGGCCGACTCAAGTAGCGAAATTGTTAGATTTTATCGGGCTCAGCGCAGGTCGCGGATATGAATTTCACGGGCCAGGGTATCGTCAACTGCAAATTGACTGTTACCGACCTTGAAAACATAACTCGGGAAACGCTGTATCAGTTCAAGCTGATTGCCCGGCAGCACGCCCATGCTCATCAGTTTCTGCATCTTCTGACCATCACTGAGCGCCAGATAAGCGATCTCGCCTGACTGCCCGGCTTTTAGCTCTGTCAAAGGCACCACCCCGAATTCGCCTTTACTACGCGCCTCCTCACAACAGGTTCCCGGTGGGATCGGCTTGCCATGCGGACAGGTTGTCGGATGATTCAGCAGGGTACAGATCTTGGTATCGACCCCTTCATGCAACAGATGCTCAAACTCACAGGCCTGATCATTGCCCTTCGCGCCCTGGATATTCAGAATATCCATCATCAGGCGCTCAGCCAGGCGATGCCGCCGCACGGTCATTTCAGCCTCGGGGCGACCTTCCTTGCGTAAAGAGAGTCGCTCACCCCGCTTCTCGACGTAGGCCAATTTAACCAGTTCGGCCAAGGCAGATTCATTCGGACCGAGATCAAGATCGTTCAGCAAACAACCAACCGCCTTCTCTTCAACGGTGGCAATCCACAAGGCTTCCAAGATTTCTTCTGCTTGGGGAGTCAGCTTTTCCATCAATCTTCTTCCTTCTTCTTTTTTGGCTTCAACAGGCGCTCTAGAAATTTCCCCGGCGCCGGGTTGGCGTACCCACAATAGGGGCAATGGATCTTGCGACAACGACTGCCACAGCCACCACAGGAGTTCAAACCAACGTTATCAGGGATCTGCTTGTTGCAAAATCCACAGTTCACGCCAAGAGTCCGCTCGCCAGTAAAAACTGGTTAAGCGACCAACCGGTACCAAATGCCAAGCAAGAGACGAAAAAGAAGATCGCCACAGCGGTTTTCAGACCGCGTTCCTTGTGCATCATCAGCAACTGGGCGATGCAGGGCACAAATAGGGTCAGGGTGACCGCAGCCACCGTCAACTGGATGGGCGATAGCAACCCCGCCCTCTGCAGATCATAAAGTCCGGCAGCGCCAAAATCACGTCGGAAAAAGCCGAAGATAAAGGCGGCTGACGCCTCGGCTGGCAAGCCCAGCGTAGTGACCACCGGACTCAGCGCCGCAACAATGTCATCGAGAACGCCACTCATCTTGCCGGCCCAGAGGATAACGGAGGCAACCAGAAACAGCGGCAGGATCTCGAGAAAATAGGACTGCATCCGGGTCAATGTTTTCACCAGAACGTTGCGCAACTGCGGCATACGCATCGGCGGGATCTCCATGTAGAAAACTGGATTCTCGCCGGGAAGAACCTGCGCAGAAAGAAATCCAATCAATAAAAAAATTCCGACCATCACCAGCAGCCAAACCATCAGTGCACCTGGAACCGCTGATAATAGTCCCAGAATTACTCCAAGCTGGGCGCTACAAGGGATCGCCAGCGCGAGCAACACTGTGGCGATGACCCTTTCGCGCTTGGTTTCCAGGGTGCGGGTGACCATGGTCGCCATGGTATCGCAGCCGAAACCGAGCACCAGCGGGATAACCGCCCGTCCGGAGAGACCGATCCGCTTGAAAAGCCGATCGACCAGCATCGCCAGGCGCGGGAAATAGCCGGTATCCTCTAAGATTGAAAAGACGAGAAAAAAGGTCCCGACGATCGGCAGGATGAGGGCGATGGCGTAGCGCACCCCCAGGGTCCAGAGGCCATATTCACCAGCCAGCAGCTCACGTAACCAATAGATATCGGTCAGACCGTTAAAGAAGTTTATTGCCGCCGGGTTGAGATATTCCTCAAACAGGGTGCCTTCCAGGAAATCGACCAGAGTCCCTGCACCGAAACCACCCACAAACTGATAAAGACCGAAATACAGAACTAACAGCAGTAGTGGCACGCCAGTAATCGGATTCATGCACAGGCGTGACAAGCGCTCACTGAGCGGAGGACTATCGGCAATCTCCTGCTGCAGCACACCATCAAGCATCTTGCGCGTAAGCCGTTTGCGTTCAAGGCTGATCTGCAGGTTGAGGTCAACACGTCGGCTGAACTTGATCGCATGCAGGACCGGCTGGAGGAGGGGGAAGCCCTCCCCCTCCTCCAGTTGCACCATATCCTCAACCTCATAATCCCTCTGCATCATCAGTAAGGCAGTAGCACGCGCTCCGAGGGGGTAGTCAGCCGTCAAAAGAACTGACAAGCGCGCAACGTCTTCCTCAAGATCAGCCGCATAAGCTTCAAACGGGGCGGGCGGCCCATGATAGCTGGCGATAGCCTGCTTCAACTCTTCTAAACCTTCACGGCGCTTCATAACCGCGCCTACGACCGGGATTCCCAGGTTTTGTTGTAGTTGCGGCAGATCGAACTTCATGCCGAGACGCTCGGCTTCATCGAGGATATTGACCACCAGAATTAACGGCTGACCAGCTTCGATCAACTGCAGGGTCATCGGCAGCATCCGTTCGATGTTGCGCGCGTCGATGACATGCAGCAGGATCTCGGGGCGATCCTCAAGCAGGATTTTGCGCGCCACTCGCTCCTCTTCAGTGATCGGCATCAACGAATACATGCCCGGAGTATCAAGCACTTCATAACTGCGCGCGGCGATCCGGCAGCGCCCCCTGGAGACCTCGACCGAGGTTCCAGGATAATTGGAGACCGTGGTGTAGGACCCGGTCAGCACGTTAAACAGTACGCTCTTGCCGACATTCGGATTACCGACTAGAACAATTCTAGGTTGAGTCGCTTCTTTTGGCATAGCCCTGGTCTTTCCTTAACAAACGAAACTAGGCAGTCGCCTGGCAATCACCACAGAGACCGTAGAGTTCAAGCCGGTGATCCTTGATAACAAAATCATGTTTTTGCGCAATCTCGAGCTGCAGCTTTTCAATCTGTGGATCCTCAAACTCAATAATCCGCCCGCAGTCGGTGCAGACCAGATGATCATGATGTTCGTTATCCAGACTCACCTCGAAACGCATCTGGCCATCCCCAAAGTTCCGTTCCGAGGCAATCCCGCACTCCGAGAAGAGTTTGAGAGTACGATGCACTGTTGCGTAACCGATGCCCGGGTGTTTCTTGCGCAACTGCAGATAGAAATCTTCAGTGGACAGGTGTGATTTCTGACGGAGAAAGGCTTTAAGAATGATCATCCGCTGGCTGGTATTTTTCAGCTTCTTGCGTGACAGATACTCAAGGAACTGTTCTTCGTGTTTTTTCACTCAATGACTCCTCAACAATTTCCAGCACGATTTTGAAAACGGATTTCAATTTATCGGCCGAACATTAGTTTGTCAAGGAGGATCTCGAAGCCAAGGGGGAATCGGAAAACCGGCAGGAAGAAACAGGTAGATAGCGCTTAAGGAAGCTGCTCATGCGGAAGAAGAGGTCAAAAAAGAGCAACACAGCGACCAACATCAAGAGGGCGGTCTCCGCTCGCAAATGCCTGCAGCGGCAGACCCAGAAACAGCAACAGAAGCGATCTCATGCATTGCTAGCCTCAATCTTGCGGCAGTTGCAGCAGATAACCACGGTTGTTGCGTACGACGAGAAAAGACAAGGGTACACGCCCGATCAGGGCACCATCAGCCGCCTAAAATTATCGAGCTCACCGATCTTACGCCGTGCGATCTCGACGATCCTGTCACCCGGCTCGATTCCGTCCCGCCAGAATTACCTGGGTTGATCAGGGCATCCGATTGGATAAACAGCGCGGAGACCCCATTTTCCAACTCAATCCGGCGCGCAACCGAATTGATAATTCCGGTGGTAATCGAATGACCGAGCCCCAAGGGGTTGCCGATGGCGATCACAGTCTCACCGAGCATCAGATCATCTGAACGCGCCAGAGCAAGATGCGGCCAGACCTCCCCCTCTATCTGCAACACGGCCAGATCGAGGCGCTCATCGACCCCGACCAGTCTGGTCTCAATTTCAGCACTGCGATCGGGCGGCGCAACGAAAATCCGCGAGGCCTTGGCGACAACATGCTCATTGGTCAACAGATGCCCATCCGCATCGATAAACACCCCCGAACCGAGTGACTGGTTGGTCATGTTGGAGGGGGGCAACATATCGCGAAAGAATTACTCAAAAAAGGAATCGGCAAAACCCGAAAGGGGTATTGTTGCGCCGCACGATCTGCTCGGTGCGGATATTGACCACGGCATCGCGCGCGAGTGCTACGGCTTTAACCACTGGTGTTTTCCGCTCCGCGCCGTTGGCGAGCGCAGCGAGAGCAAACACAACAATAGCAAGATACTAATTCTGCTGGATGTCATATTTTTCCAACCTGTAGAGCAAGGTATGCCGGGGAA
>JAAXQE010000103.1 GCA_012974425.1 Geopsychrobacter sp. | reverse complement strand
CGGTCAAGGCCAGAACCGAATTGCGTAATGCAGTGCGACTGAATACATCACCCTCTTTAAACGTAAGGTGAGACTCGAGTTCGTTGCGCGGCTTGATCAGATCACCGGCGACACGCAGTTCACCCGTCTGGTACTGGTTCCCTTCATCAATTTCGATTAACAACTTCATATACTTGTCGTTGTCGACCATCCGAATCTGCGGTTGCTTGATCTTGACGTCCATATAACCACGATCGTAGTAGAGCGCCGTCAACAGATCCAGGTCATATTCAACCTGCTCAGCCTTATAGGTGCCCCGCCCGGTGATCCAGGACCAGATCCAGCGCTGCTTGGTTTGCATGGCCGCGCTGAGTTTTTTGGTTTTCAGGGCCTGGTTCCCCTCGAAAACGATCTCATCGATAAGGACCTTGGTCCCCTCCTCGACATTGAAGGTCAACAGCCCTTCGTTGCGTTCATCCGTTGTCAGTTCAGGGGTTATCTTGACGGCGTGATAGCCTTCGATACGATAGGTTTCTTCGAGAGCAGCGACACTCTTTTTGACCAGAACCGGATCATAGATCTCCGGTGCGCGTTGGATAACCAAGGGCTGGAGCTTATCTTCGGTCAATTTTTTTAGACCGGCAAAACGGATCTCACGCACCAGCGGACGCTCGTGAACGATGAAGACCAGAACCTTTTCACTCCCCTCCCCGCGCAGTTCAACCGAGATATCATCAAAATGGCCCAGCTTGAATATCGCCTGCATGTCGCGGTCGATATCCTCGAGCGTTACCTCTTTACCGGGACGGATGGTCAGGACCGAACGCACCTTGACCCCATCTACACGACTATTCCCTTCCAACTGGATATCGCTCAATTTCAGGGTCTCGGCATGCGCCGCAGAGACAAGTACGAGCAGGGCGAGACAGGCTAACAAGAGTCGACGAAATATCAAATCAGATTCCCTTTATATATAATTATTCACAAAAAGCGCGATTATAGAGAGTTGCTGTGAGCAGTTCAACCTCAATTCAGATCATCTGCCGCAACCCGGCCATCGACAATCCGTAAGACACGATCCATCTGTGCGGCAATTTTGTCATTATGGGTCACAATGACCATGGTTAAATTGTGACTGCAATGCAACTTATCGAGCAGAGTAAAGATCTCCTCCGAGGTCCGCTGGTCGAGATTCCCGGTCGGCTCATCAGCCAGCAGCAGGCGTGGTTTTTGAATCAGAGCCCGCGCGATCGCAACCCTTTGCTGCTCACCACCCGAAAGTGCGCCCGGCTTATGCTCAAGACGTTTTCCCAGACCGACTTCAGCCAGGAGTTCAGTGGCAGGCCCCCGTGCCTTGGCCCGCGAGTGGCCAGCGATCAGAAGAGGCATCATGACATTTTCAAGCGCAGTGAACTCTGGTAACAGTTGATGAAACTGAAAGACAAAGCCGATCGCACGATTGCGAAAGGCGTCGAGTTCGGCGCCTTTGAGGGTAAACAGGTTCTTCCCTTCGAAGAACACTTCACCGCTGCTAGGACGGTCAAGACCACCCATAATATGCATCAGCGTCGTCTTGCCAGCCCCGGAGCTACCGACCACCGCAATCCGCTGGCCCGCTTGAATATGCAGATTGATATCCTGCAAAACCTGCAGCTGACCATTGACCGTGGCGAATGATTTATTTAAAGCGCTGATCTGGATCATGGTGTTCCTACTCGTAACGCAGCGCTTCGGCCGGGTCCATACGTGAAGCCCGCCAAGCCGGATAAACAGTCGCCGCCAGTGAAATCGCCAGAGCAACAAGCACTACGGCCAATACATCAGAAACAACAATCTCTGAGGGGAAACGCTCCATGCCATACACCGCCTGATCGAAAATACGTATGCCGAAGGTCGCTTCAAGCAGCTTGATCAGCCCATCGGCGTAATAGGCCAGACCAACCCCGAAGACCGTGCCGAGTGATGTTCCCAACACCCCGATAATCGCCCCTTCGAAAACAAAAATCTTCATAATACTGCGGCTATTTGCCCCCAGGGCACGCAAGATTGCGATATCGCGGTTCTTCTCCATCACAACCATGATCAGGGTCGTGGCGATATTAAACGCAGCGACCAGGACAATAATCGTGAGCACGATAAACAGCCCAAGTTTCTCAAGTTTCAGGGCACTCAAAAAAGACCCATAAAGACTCTGCCAGGGACGAATTATATAGGGGAAGCTGAACTGGCGACTCAATTCGGCTGAGACCTGTGGTGCCTGATCAAAGCGTTTCACTTCGATCTCAATCCCCGTGATCTCACCGCTCGACTCAAAGAACTGTTGCGCGGTTTTAAGATTGATATAGGCAAAGAAACTATCGATCAGGCTGCTCGGTTTCTCGAAGATACCGACAACTCGAAACGGCTTCATCTTGGGAATCATGCCGAAGGGCGTAATGTTAAACAGGGGCGGGATCACATTGATACTGTCACCGACCGCGACTCCAAGCCTGTTGGCCGTATCGAGGCCGATCACAATGCCGGGGCGCTCAAGATTGTCACCAAAGACCCCGTCGAGCGGGCTGAGGTCTGCGCCTTGCAACAACTTCTGGGCAAACACCTTATGCGCAGCTTCAACCCCCTTGACACTGACCGCCGCAACATTGCCCTGCGAAAGCAGCATCGCCTCGCGCGAGACGAAAGGGGTCACCGCAACAACCTGCGGCAGCTGATGCGCAGCATCGACCAGTTTTTGATGCTCGCTGATCCCCTCGCCAAAGCGTTGCGCCAGGACATGGGGGACATTGCCGAGGATCTGCTGGCGAACACCGTTGGTAAAACCGGTCATCACCGCCAGGACCAGAATCAAAGCGGCAACCCCCAGCATCACCCCGAAGATCGAGATGAAAGAGATCACCGAGATGAAGGTCTGTTTCCGTTTGGCCCGGAGATAACGCAGGCTGACAAACCATTCGAATGACATCAATTCAGACCTGTCCCTGTCAGTCGGATTCTGGTTTGAGCTGCGGGAAGAGAATCACGTCGCGGATCGAGGCCGCATCAGTCAGCAGCATAACCAGACGGTCGATTCCGATCCCCTCGCCAGCCGTTGGCGGCAGGCCATGCTCCAGGGCACGAATATAATCGGCATCCATCGCATGCGCCTCATCGTCACCGGCAGCCTTCTCGTCAAGCTGCTGAAGAAAACGCTCCTTCTGATCGATCGGATCGTTGAGCTCCGAGAAGGCATTGGCCAGCTCACGCCCGACGACAAACAGCTCAAAGCGATCAACCACATCCGGGTTTAGATCGTTCTTGCGTGACAGCGGGGAGATCTCGGTGGGGTACTCGGTAATGAAGGTCGGCTGCCAGAGGTTCGGTTCAACCACCAGGTCGAAAATTTCAGCCAGCAGTTTGCCTGGCCCCATCTTTTTATCTGGTTCGAGACCGAGCTTCTCGGCATAGTTGCGCAGTTGCGCGACATTCTCAAGCACCGCCATTTCGACTTCACCATACTTGGCGATCGATTCTTTCATGGTGAGACGATCCCAGGGCGGAGTCAGATCGACCTCTTTGCCACCATAGCTGATTTTCAGGCCACCACAGACGTCGCTGGCCAGGCTGCAGATCAGCTCCTCGGTGTAGTCCATCAGATCCTGATAGGTTGCGTAGGCCCGATAAAATTCCATCATGGTGAACTCGGGATTATGCTGGATAGAAATTCCCTCATTGCGGAAGTTGCGGTTGATCTCAAAGACCCGATCGAACCCCCCAACCACCAGGCGCTTCAGATAGAGCTCCGGCGCGATACGCAAGAAGAGATCCATCTTTAAGGTATTATGATGAGTCACAAAGGGGCGCGCCGTGGCGCCACCGGCAACCGGGTGCATCATCGGTGTCTCGACTTCAAGATAACCGTTCTCAAGCATATGATTACGGATCAGGCTGACAATCCGGCTGCGCTTGTAAAACATCGACCTGACATCCTCATTCGCGATCAAATCGAGATAACGCTGGCGGTAACGGGTCTCGACATCGGTCAAACCATGCCATTTTTCGGGCAAAGGCAGCAGCGATTTTGTCAGGAGCTGGATACGCGAAGCACGCAACGAAAGTTCGTTGGTCTTGGTCCGAAAAGGCACACCGCACACCCCGACGATATCGCCGATATCAAACTTGCGGAAATGGCCGAAGGTCTCTTCCCCGACCTGATCACGCGCCACATAGACCTGCAGGCGTCCGCTACCATCCTGCAGTTGGATGAAGGCAGCCTTACCAAAATCGCGCCGCGCCATAATCCGCCCGGCGATGGCGTAGCTCTCCTGACAATCCTGCAGAAATTCTGCATCATCATCGACATGCAGCTCTGCGAGCGCGGAGGTCTGGTGACTGGGAGTAAAATTATTGGCAAAGGGGTTGATCCCCGCATCCCGAAAAGTCTGGAGCTTCTCGCGCCGTTGCAACAGCAGTTCGTTCAACTCTTCCATGATTCTTCTTCCGTCCTTTTTCAGTTGGCTGAAGTGGCGAACAATACCCTTAGCCACGGCGTTTCGTCAAGGATAAAGCCAGCAAGGTGGCGCTGTCGATGAGTCGGGGTCAGAGGTCCTCAAAGGCTGCCAGTGCCACATGAAATGGGATCGGAATCCTGACCGGCTTACGCTGCTGATAATCGAAACAGATAACCGGGGTTGCCCCTTCTGACATCAACTCCCCGCCACGCTCAATGCGGTACTCAAGCTGAAAACTCGAACGCCTGATCTCAGGGCAACGCACCCCCACCTCAAGCCGGTCATGCAGAAACATTTCGGCCCGAAAGAAGACATGGGCCTCCGGCAGGATGATCCCGCAGCCACCCAGATCGAGCTCGGTATAGGGACCAAGCTGAGCCAGGTAGCCGATGCGACCGTCCTGCATGATATTCAGCACCGCCGAGTTTGCGACATGGCCAGCATAATTGATCTCTGCAACCCGCACCAGATAGGGCATAGAGAACTGAAAATTATCCATCAGGAAAACTCCTTGGGTTCGTTTCGGGTCAACAGGGTTTCGCAGCCCCGTCCGGGATGACGCGAAATTAATAGGGCCGGCAGAAAAGCGAGCAGAGCCATCCCTGCCCTGGCGAAAAAAAACCAACGCAAATCGACCTGCAGCCCGCGTCGCTGCGCGAATTCTGCAGGCAGCTTGCGCAGCATAGACAAAGAATCTTTCGTAGATAGGTCAAAAAGCTTGCCAAGCTTAGCAGTGAATCCGCTAGAATTGGAATATCGAATGTAAATCTAAAGGAGAAGAATTGTGACGCGAACTTTAACGACTGCAGAAATCCGCGTTCTCGGCTGCCTGGTCGAGAAGGAACTGGCAACCCCCGAATACTATCCGATGACCATCAATGCCCTGGTCAACGCCTGTAATCAAAAATCGAACCGCGCTCCGGTGGTCGAGTTCGATGAAACCATCGTTGCCGAGGCCCTCGAAAGCCTGCGCCCCCTCGGCCTGGCAACCCAATCCGCCGAGCGCGGTCGGGCCGCAAAATTCTGCCACAACCTCTATGGCAAATACCGGCTCGACAATGCCGAGATGGCCGTGCTGGCCGAGCTGCTGCTGCGCGGTCCACAGACCGGCGGAGAATTGCGCCAGCGCGCCAGCCGCATGCATCAGCTTGAATCACTGGAGCAGGTCGAAGAGGTCCTCACTGAACTGATGAATCAGGAAGAACCGTTGGTAGTCAAACTCCCCCGCCAGCAGGGACGCAAGGAACATCGCTACGCCCAGTTATTAGCCGGCGAACCTGAGATCGAAGATGTAGAAACGAAGGCGCCAACCGCCATTCTGCAAGTTCGGGCCGGCAACGAACGGATTGAAGAACTCGAGCAGGAAGTAGCCGAGCTGAAAATCGCGTTGGCAGAGCTAAAATCGACCTTCGAAGGGTTCCGTAAGCAGTTTGATTAAGAGGGATAAAGATAAATTCAATCACTAAGGGAGTGCTGTGGCAGGGGCTGCCACAGCACTCCCAACTCAACCCGACAAACGAAAAGAGCGGCCGCGTAACAGGCGGCGAATCTGCGGTAACTTCTCCTGGACGGCCTGATAGCCCTTGTCTATCAGCATATCCGCCCGACTGAAGTCGGCCCAGTGGTTGACTCCGACATCGGGGCTGATCACCAGATCGGCCTGGGTCAATTGCAGCTCCGCCAGAGCGTTGCGCGTTGCGACATCGGCCCGAAAAACGACAGCCAGGCCGCTGGTCGCATCGGTTCCACCCAGATCACAACCAACATCCACGGCGATCACCAGCTCGGCGCCGAGCTGGCGGGCCGGAATTATGGGGATAACGTTGATCCAACCGCCGTCTACCAGCAGTTGCCCCTCGACCTCGACCGGTGGCAGGACTCCCGGCAGGGCGCTGGTCGCGGCAACAGCCCGCCGCAGTGGGCCGCTGCTCAGGACAACCTCATGGCAGCTATTCAGATCGAGCGCACTCACCGCAAAAGGGCGGGACATCTTTTCGATATCGACATCGGGCAACAGAAAATTAAAACTCTTATCCGCTGTCGCCTGCGAGACAAAGGCCCGCGTGGTCATGGAGAGGGTCAGGAAAATTTTCTTACGTGCCAATTGCGAATAACGATAGAACAGCCCCTCCCCGTCCAACTGCTCCCGCTCTACCGCAAAATCAAGCCGCGATTTGCGAAAGATATCGCTCTCCAGATAGTCTTCGAATTTCAGCTTGACCAGGTCGGCCTCTGGCTGTGCAGCGTACATACCGCCGATAATTGCGCCCATGCTGGTGCCGGTTATGACATCAATCGGGATATTAGCTTCTTCGAGGGCTTTAAGCACGCCGATATGCGCCATGCCCCGCGCCGCGCCGCCGCCTAAGGCTAAACCTAATCTTTTTTTTCTGAATAAGTTGAGCATACTTGCCCCGCAGTTAAAATTCCCGCCTTAGCCTACCGCAAAGATAGGGCCACAAGGGAATTTTGTTTTTGAGGGCCAGGGCACTCCGGCGGTGGCATGAACTTCCTCAATAGCCTATGCCTGCCTCCTTAAAAAACCGGTCTGACCTCGACCATCAAAGCATGCGCGGCTTGCGCTGGATACCACTATTTACGACCCGGTGACAGGGGTTATGGCCGATGCCATAGGCGAGGTCCGCTGGCCGCTCGATCTTCCATAATCCAAAATCGGCGCGCTTACCAACCTCCAGGCTGCCGGTCTGCGCGGCGAGACCCAGGGCACGCGCGGCGTTAAGCGTAACCCCCTGCAGGGCCTCCAACGGCGTCAAGCGGAACAGGGTGCAGGAAAAATTCAGGGCGCTTAAGAGCGAGGTCAACGGCGAAGTGCCAGGGTTGCAATCGGTAGCGACCGCGATCGGCACCCCGGCTGAACGCAGCGCATCGATCGGCGGCACCCTGGTCTCACGCAGGAAATAAAAGGCCCCCGGGAGCAACACGGCGACGGTCCCGGCACTCGCCATTGCGGCGATCCCGGCGCGGGAGAGATATTCGAGATGATCCGCGGAGAGCCCCTGGTAGCGCGCGACCAGTTGCGCCCCGCCCTGATCGGACAATTGCTCGGCATGCAACTTGACCGGCAGGCCTGCTTGCTGCGCCGCGATGAATAGCTGTTCTGTCTGCGCGGGGGTGAAGCCGATCTGCTCACAGAAGACGTCGACCGCATCGACCAGGCCCTCGGCCACAAGAGCGGGCAGCATCTCGCGGCAGAGCATCTCGATATAGGCGTCCGCCTGGCCAGAGAACTCCGGAGGCAGGGCATGGGCTCCGAGGAAGCTGGTCCGAACCCGGAGCGGCAATTCCCGACCGATCCGCCTGGCGACCCGCAACATTTTGGCTTCGTTAACAAGGTCGAGACCATAGCCGGACTTTATCTCAATGGTCGTGACCCCCTCGGCCAGCAGATCATCCACCCGCGGCAAACTGGCGGAGAACAGTTCGGCGCTTGTCGCTGAGCGGGTCGCGCGCACCGTCGACAGGATCCCGCCCCCCTGCCGGGCAATCTCTGCGTAGCTTGCGCCGTTCAAGCGCGCCTCGAATTCGGCGCTGCGATTGCCGGCATAGACGATATGGGTATGACAGTCGATGAGGCCGGGGGTCAACCAACAACCATCTCCGTCATGCTCAACAGCGGTTCTATAGCCTGCCGGGAGATCGCTTCGCCGACCGAGCCAGGCAATCTGCCCATGGCGCACAGCGATGGCAGCGTCCTGAATCTCGCCGAAACCTTGCCCGTCCGCCAGGGTTGCAAGCCGAACGTTCAGCCACAGGGCATCCCATTCTGGTTGAGGATTAGAACTCATGATCAGACCTCCCTGAGATGATCCTGCTGCGCCGTCTGAGCGCCCCTGCCCTGTCCAAGAGTCCGGCCCTCAATGATGCGGCCAGCCAACCTGGCGGCAACCCGGGCGGTACGTTGATCAATATCTTTGTCCGGATTCAATTCGGCAATATCCGCCAGGCGCAGCTTACCGCTTGCACAGATGCGATCGATGAGCGGTTCGATGACCTCCAGCGAGACTCCGCGGGCGGCCGGGGCACTCACCCCGGGGGCGACGGCGGCGGGCAAAACATCCAGACAGATCGTCAGATACAGATGATCGACCCGCGCCATAAAGGCAGTTACGGTGACCAGCAGTTGATCCAGTTTGTTCAGCGTCATATCTTCATCGCGCCGCCACAGCACGCCGAGCGCCTTTGCCCGTGCAAACAGGGCCGCGCTGTTGGAAAAATCCGAGATGCCCAGACAGCAGTAATGAAACGGCCAGTCGGCCGCGGCACAATGGTCTGCGATCTGTAAAAAAGGGGTGCCGGAGCTGGCAAAAGTCTCCAGGCGCAAATCAAAATGAGCGTCAAGGTTGATGATCCCGATCGAGGCTGGCTGCGCTTGACCATGCAAGTGCCGGCCAAGACCGGCAAAGGAGCCGTACGCGACTTCGTGACCGCCACCCAGGACAAGCGGGAACAGGCCAGCATCGAGTTGTCTGGCAACCAGTCCAGCGAGTTCGTCCTGGGCCTCTTCCAGAGCCTCTGCCGCGCAGATAACATCACCGGCATCGAAGATATCTGTGCAGCCCCGCACCGGCAGATTGGCCAGCATGCGCCGGATAAATTCAGGCGCCCGCTTCGCGCCGGGGCGTCCCTGATTGCGAGAGACGCCGACATCGCAGGCAAAGCCGACGATGACCGCACCAGTCTCTGTCGCCTGAGCGACCGGTCTGGCAAGCTGGTGCCAGCGCCTACCAAGCTCCCCTTCGCCACTGTCGACGCGGCCACGCCAAAGCTTCATATCCGGGGGTTGAAGCATCTAAGTCCTCCTTAAAATGACCGGGAGCAGTCGTTACTTGAGCATCGGCATCTTCAAGCCCTGTTCTTTGGCACACTTGATCGCGGCAGCGTAGCCGGCATCGGCATGACGCATCACGCCTGAACCACAGTCGTTATAAAGAACCCGCGCCAGGCGCCTGGCGGCCGCATCCGACCCATCGGCCACGATAACCACCCCGGAGTGTTGTGAAAAGCCCATCCCGACCCCGCCACCCTGATGCAGCGATATCCAGGTCGCTCCGCCAGCGGTGTTGAGCAGAGCGTTGAGCAGCGGCCAGTCGGATATGGCATCGCTGCCGTCCAGCATCGCTTCGGTTTCCCGATTGGGGCTGGCAACCGAGCCGCTATCCAGATGGTCACGACCGATCACAATCGGTGCCTTCAACTCCCCTGTCCGCACCATCGCGTTGAAGGCCAGACCGGCCAGATGTCGCTCACCCAGCCCCAACCAACAGATCCTGGCCGGCAACCCCTGGAAGGCGATCCGCTCATTGGCCATATCGAGCCAGCGCTTAACCTTGTGGTTGTCGGGGAACAGCTCCTTGATCTTGGCGTCGGTCTGGTAGATATCCTGCGGATCGCCCGACAGGGCCACCCAGCGGAACGGACCCTTCCCTTCACAGAACAGCGGTCTGATGTAGGCCGGGACAAAACCGGGGAAGGCAAAGGCCTCTTCGACCCCCTGATCGAGGGCGACCTGGCGGATATTGTTGCCATAGTCGACGACCGGGATCGCCATTTTCTGGAAATCGAGCATCGCCCTGACGTGAACCGCGCAGGACCCTGCAGCCTCCTTGATCAACTGTGGATGCTGCCCGGGGTCGGCCTGAGCGGCCTGCCATTGTGCGACGGTCCAACCGATCGGCAGGTAGCCATTCACCAGATCGTGCGCCGAGGTCTGATCGGTCACCAGGTCAGGCCTGATCCCGCCAGCCGTGGCGCGCTTGACCAGTTGCGGCAGGATCTCGGCCGCGTTCCCCAAGAGACCGATCGAGACGGCTTCTTCACGTCCGGTATGCAGCGTGATCAACGAAAGGGCATCGTCGATATCCCTGGCCTGCTTATCCAGGTATCCGGTGCGCAGACGGAAATCTATGCTCCTCTGCTGACACTCGATATTCAGTGAGACCGCACCGGCAAAGGAGGCCGCCAGCGGTTGCGCGCCACCCATGCCGCCCAGACCGGCGGTCAGGATCCAGCGCCCGGCCCAACTGCCCGCATAATGCTGGCGGCCTGCTTCGGCAAAGGTTTCATAGGTTCCCTGCACGATCCCCTGGCTACCGATGTAGATCCAACTGCCGGCGGTCATCTGGCCGTACATGAACAGGCCGAGACGATCCAGCTTATGAAAATGCTCCCAATTCGCCCAATGGGGCACCAGGTTAGAGTTGGCAATCAAGACCCGCGGCGCATCAGCGTGGGTCTTGAAGACCCCGACCGGCTTGCCGGATTGCACCAACAACGATTCATCGTCATTGAGCTCCTGCAGCGACTGCAGAATCTGGTCGTAACACTGCCAGTCGCGTGCGGCGCGCCCGATGCCACCATAAACGACCAGGTGCTGGGGGTTTTCCGCAACCTCAGGGTCGAGATTGTTCTGCAGCATGCGATATGCCGCTTCGGTCTGCCAGCTCTTGCAGGCCATTTCAGTGCCCCGCGGGGCGCGAATCTTGCGACTGGGATCGAAGCGGGGGTCACTTAATTTGGGGTTATGCTCAGCCATAATCTTCTCCATCTGCGCTCTTTAGTAAATCCCGAAACATCCATTATCTTTACCGACCAGATCGATGTTGTATTTATCGGCAGCAAGCAAGGACGCCTTCACCAGGCTCTTGGCCTGAATGATATCCCTGGCGACGATCAGATCATCGCCGAAGAGCCGGTCCCCATAAGCGATATCGATCCCTTCCCGGACCAGGGCGTGGCAGGTCTCAAGGACAGGGTTCGATTTCAGCGGCGCGCGAAAATCGAAGGCCTGGGCCGCCGTCAGCAGCTCTACGGCGAGGATATTCTCCAGATTGTCGATCACCTGGTTCAGCTTCCTGCCGCTGATCGAGCCCATGCTGACATGATCCTCCTGCCCCAGCGAGGTCGGCACACTGTCGGCACTGGCCGGAAAGCAGAGGGTCTTGTTCTCTGTCACCAGCGCCGCCGAGGTATATTGCGGGATCATGAAGCCTGAGTTGATGCCGATATCCTTCATCAGCAGCATCGGCAAGCCCTCCATCCCGCCCAGCAGAAGGTAGGTCCGGCGGTCCGAGATATTGCCCAATTCACTCGCCGCGATGGTCGCATAGTCGAGTGGAATCGCCAGCGGTTGGCCATGGAAATTTCCACCACTGATCGTGTTCTCTTTGTCAAAAACAAGCGGGTTGTCGGTGACTGAATTCAATTCGATCTCCAGCGCATTTTTAAGATGGGCATAGGCTTCGCGTGAAGCACCGTGCACCTGGGGAATGCACCTTAAGGAATAGGGATCCTGCACTCGGTCACAATCCTGATGGGATGCCAGGATTTCAGAATCCTGCAGAAACGCACGACAGCGCTGGGCGACGTATGAGGTGCCTTTATAGGGCCGCAATTCATGCAGTTTTGCATCGAACGGCTTCACGGAACCCTTCAAGGCCTCGAGGGACATGGCGCCGATAATATCTGCGCTGTCGAGGCAGTTATTAAACCGCTCCAGCCCCCTGACCGCATAGGCCGCCATGAACTGAGTGCCGTTAATCAGCGCCAAACCCTCCTTCGGCCCGAGCTGCAGCGACTGCAAGCCTTCACGCTGAAACAGTTCTGCGGTTTCGAGCACCTCCCCAGCCAGCATGACCCGTCCCAGCCCGATCAACGGCAGAAACAGGTGGGCCAGCGGAGCAAGATCCCCGGAGGCCCCGACCGAGCCCTGACTCGGCACAAGCGGCACGACATCCTGCTCGATGTGCCAGAGAATCCGATCTAGGGTGCTGCGCGCAATGCCGGAATATCCGCGGGCCAGGGAATGGACCTTGAGAATCATCATCAGCTTGGCTATTTCGTGCGGCACATCCTGCCCAACTCCGCAACTGTGACTCCTGAGGATATTGTATTGCAGCTTGATGCAGTCATCAGGGCTGATCCTGGTCGTGCACAGGGGTCCGAACCCGGTATTAATCCCGTAAACCGAGACATCCCCTTCAGCGATGGCCTTGACGGCCAGATAAGAATCTTCAACCCGGGCGGCGGCCTTCTCACCAATGACGCCGGCTAGCTGCCCTCGGCAGATTTCAAGCGCGATACCGGCGCTCAGTTCGTCTTCACCATAGTAGAATCTCTTTCTGCTCTTCACCTTCACCTCCATGATCGGTCCCGGTTAAACCATTCAGGTGCGATTGGCAAATCCTCAAAACGCAAGGGACAAATCGCAGTATCTGACTGCGGGCTGACCTGCTATACTTTTGTGGCTACGCCAAATCTCCTTCAACCTCTCTGGTCCGCGTCAACATGTGCCGGTCAAACCGGGAACCGGGAGCGACATTCATTGAGGCTAAGATGCTTAGAATCTTTCCTGCCCTGCTCCTTCTTATCTTATCACTCCCCCACCCGCTCTGGGCGACCGACCTTCGGGCCTTGGTGCGCAAGGCCGAAGAGCAGTATATGGGCCTTTCCTCCAAATCACGCATGGAGATGCGGGTGCGCTCCGAGCACTGGGAACGCACCCTGGTGATGGATGCCTGGTCGCTGGGGCGTGAGTACTTTCTGGTGCGGATTATCGCGCCCTCCAAGGAGCGGGATGTCACAACCCTGAAGGCCGACAAGGAGGTCTGGAACTACCTGCCGAAGGTCGATCGGGTCATCAAGGTCCCGCCGTCGATGATGGGCGGCGCCTGGATGGGCAGCCACATCACCAACGACGATCTGGTCAAGGCGAACAAGATCGATGAGGACTACAGCTTCTCCCTGCTCGAGGAGACAGCCGAGCATCTGCTGATCGAATGTATTCCGCGCCCTGATGCGGCGGTGGTCTGGGGGAAGATTGTCTACGAAATCCTGTTGCCGCTGGAGATACCGG
This sequence comes from Geopsychrobacter sp., assembly GCA_012974425.1. GTDB lineage: Bacteria > Desulfobacterota > Desulfuromonadia > Desulfuromonadales > Geopsychrobacteraceae > Geopsychrobacter. The sequence goes on along the minus strand of JAAXQE010000103.1, from coordinate 8,301 downwards.
GCAAGGTCGCTTATTTCGATGAAGAGATGCAGTTGGTCCGCGAGATGATCTTCGATGAGGTTCGGCAGATTGATGGGCGCAACATCCCGCTGCGCATGCGGATTCAGCCGACCGAGAAGCCGCAGGAGAGCACCATGATCCGCTACTCGGAACTCGACTTTAATATCGGGATCGACAAGAGTTTCTTCTCGCTGCGGAACCTGAAACGTTGAGCATGCTGCTGCGCCTCGCATCGCGCAACCTGTGGCGCAACCGACGCCGGACCCTGCTGACCTTATCTGCGATGGTGGTCTCCCTCGCCCTGTTGACCCTCTCCCTCGGCGTCTTCTCCGGGATGCTGGTCGACATCCTCTCTTCGACCACCGAGCAGTATCATGGTCACCTGGTCATCAATGCTCAAGGTTATCTCGATGATCGGGATATGTACCTCAACTTCCCTTCCGACCCAGAGCTGCTCAAGCGACTGCAACAGGATGGTGAGGTCATCGGCAGCAGCGAACGCTTACGCGGCTTCGGTCTGGTCTCGCATAAAGACAGGAGCTACCCGGCCGAACTCCTCGGGATCAGGCCTGAGATGGAGAAGACCGTCACCAAACTGCATTCCCAGCTGATTGCCGGGACCTTCCCAAGTGATGCAGATCCCAATGGTGCGGTGCTCGGTTCCGGTCTGGCAAAGAAGCTCTCGGTCTCACCCGGCGACGAACTGGTCTTCGTCACCCAGGCGGCCGACGGTTCGATCGGCAACGACCTGCTGATCGTGCGGGCCATCTTCAGCACCGGCCACAGCGGTCACGACAACAGTCTGATCCTCGTGCCGAAGGCCTGGCTGCAGCAACTCATGGCCCTCGAGGGGAAGATCCATGAGATCGCCCTCGCCGTCAGGGATCCGCTGCGAGCGGCTGAGGATGCCCAGCGGCTCACCAGCCAACTGAATGACGGCCTCAAGGCGACCGACTGGGGGGAATTGCTGCCGGAGATGCGCGAGGCGATCGCTTCCTTCGATGTCAGCCGCTTTATCTTTGTCGTCATCCTCTACTTCGCCACCGGACTCGGCATCCTGAATACGGTCTTCATGTCGGTGATGGAACGCACCCGCGAATTCGGCATTTTGATGGCCCTCGGCATGCGCCCGCTCCAGATCAGACTCATCGTGCTGCTCGAATGCCTGCTGCTCGGGCTGCTCGGCACCGCCCTCGGCCTGGTTGTCGGCCTGCTCCTAAGCAGCTACATGGCGCTGGTCGGCATCGACCTGTCGGGCTGGATCACCCCGGTCACCTATGCCGGTGGCACCATCCAGCCACGCCTCAGGGCGATCTTCGAGCAACGCAACTTCATCGACCCGGCCTACATGTTACTGCTGGTCTCGCTGCTGGCCGGGTTTCTGCCGGCGCGGCGCGCGGCACGACTGCAGCCGGTTGCTGCGCTCAGGGAGGATTAAAGATGGAGACCCTTCTTCTGGCCTGGCGCAATGTCTGGCGCAACCGCCGCCGCACCCTGATCACCATCCTCGCCATGAGCTTCAGTCTGATGTTGATCCAGGCCTTCCACAACCTCTCCTTCGGCGTCTACGCCCAGATGGTCGACAGCGGGGTGCGCTCGGGTTCAGGACACATTGCGGTCTACCGTGGTGACTATGCGCTCTCGCGCGATGACCGGCTGTTATGGGTCATGGATGAGATGGGGGTGATGGGGGTGATGGGCAACCTGCAAACTCGGATTACGGCCTTAGATGGGGTGAAGGCGGTGCTGCCGCGAATCTACCTGCCAGCCCTGGCCCAATCGAGTCGCGAGAGCCGCGGTATCCTGCTAACCGGGATCGACCCGATCGCTGAAAACGGGATAAACCCCCTCCTGAAACAGATCGATGCCCCGGCCCTGATCAAATCCCTCGATGGGCGCGACGCCCTGGTCGGCAGCCGCCTGCTGAGCGAACTCAAGCTCAAGGTCGGCAACAAGTTTGTCGTCACCGCGCAAGGCCCTGAGGGGCAACTGGTGAGCGAACTCCTGCGGATCCGCGGCCTGGTCAAATCGGGGATCCGCGAGGTCGACGGCTCGCTGGTCATGGTTGGCCGCCAGCGCGCGGCGCTGATGACCGGCCAGAGCGAGGCGATCCACGAGCTGGCGGTCATTCTGGAGAATCCTGATCTGGAAGAGAAACTGCTTCCGCTCATCGGCGCAATGCTACCCGCAGACTCGGGATTAAATGCGGTCAGTTGGGAGCTGGCCATGGCCAACCTGGCCAATGCGATCAAGCTCGACTACGCCAGTCAGAAGTTCATCTTCCTGATTATCGTGCTCATCGTCACCATCGGCGTGGTCAACACCCTGCTGATGTCGGTCATGGAACGGATTCGCGAATTCGGGGTTATCCTGGCGGTCGGCGCCAGCCCGGCCAGACTGCGCGCAACGGTGATGACCGAAGCCCTGCTGCTCGGCGCGGTTTCGATGTTGTTCGGCAACCTGCTCGGCGCCCTGGCAACCTGGTATCTGGTCGAGATCGGCATCGACCTGCGCGACTTCATTCCAGAGACCATGGAGTTCGGCGGCGTGGTCTTCGATCCGGTAATGCGCGCAGCCTGGGATATAAACTACATGCTCCAGATGTCGGCCTATGTGCTGCTGCTGTCGGTGATCGCGTCGCTCTACCCGGCGGCCAAGGCGGCACGTATCGCGCCGGCAGTCGCCATGCGCCACCATTAATGGCGGCGATGAACGCCGAACTACCGCTCAACCCTTCTCCCTGAGGGAGAAGGTGGCCGCAGGCCGGATGAGGGGGAGGCCTCGCGAAGTCCTCTCACCGCCGTGGTTCAATGAAACCTGCCCCCTCTCCCTCAGGGAGAGGGGAATTAGATGAAAGCCGCAAGAAAGAATTTGCCATGCCATTGATCAGCCTAAACAACCTGAGCAAGATCTACCCGCTCGGTAACCAGCAGATCGTTGCGGTTCAGGAGCTGGACCTCAGGATCGAGGCCGGGGAGTTTGCCGTTTTGGCCGGGCCCTCGGGTAGCGGCAAGACCACGGTCCTGAACATCGTCGGTGCCTTAGATACGCCAAGCACAGGAAGGGTCAGGGTCGACGGCTGCGATTACCGCGAAATGAAACCCAAGGCCTTGGCCGACTTCCGGCTGAGACGGATCGGCTTCATCTTTCAGTCCTACAACCTGATCCCGGTCTTAACCGCCGCCGAGAACGCCGAATTCACCCTGATGTTGCAGGGGGTCGCGCCGAAAGCACGCAGGGCAAAAATCTCGGCCCTCTTTGCCGAACTCGGCATCGCAGGCCTCGAGGAGCGCCGCCCCAATGATCTCTCCGGCGGCCAGCAGCAGCGGGTCGCCATCGCCCGGGCGATTGCGCCAGAGCCGGCGGTGATCCTGGCCGATGAACCGACCGCCAACCTCGACTCACACACCGCCGAGGATCTCTTGCAGTTGATGCGCAGGCTGAACCGCGAAAAGGGCACGACCTTCCTCTTCAGCTCGCACGATCCGCTGGTGATCGCCCACGCCGAACGGGTGATCAGTCTGCGCGATGGTCGGCTTGAGAACGATATCCGGCAGGAGATCGGATGAGCCGATTTCTCCTCATTTTCGCCCTGCTCCTCGCAACCGCGCAGCCGGTCCTCTCCGACCTGCTGGAGGATCCGCTCGTCAGCGGCCACCTGAAAACCCTCGACATTGCTTACAAAAACACCCCCGGCTCCCCACTTAAGGGTGGCTTTTTCTCGGCCAACAACCTGCGCTTCGAGCTGCAGGGCAAGCTGAGCGGATCGATCGAACTCGAATTCGCGCTCAACAGCCTGCTGCTCTACAGCGATCCAGCGGGCCAGGTTTTACTGCCGACTGAGTCACCGAACCGCAGACTCGATCTGGAACAGGCCTGGAACCGCGGCCAGCGCTGGTCGAACCAGTCCGGCGTCGATCGGCTTGCAGTTAAGGGGAGCTTGGGCAATTTTGACTGGAAGATCGGCAGGCAGGCGCTCGGGTTCGGGCGTATTGCGATTTTTTCACCCCTCGATGTCATCGCCCCCTTTGCGCCTGCGGCCCTGGATGCCGATGTCCGTCCCGGGGCCGACGCCCTGCACGGGGTGCATTATTTCGGCCTCGGCGGCCAGATCGGCGGAACCCTGGTCTTCGGTGACAAACCCGCCAACAACAGCTACCTGTTGACCCTCTCCGATAACCGGAATGGTATCGATCTGCTCGGGCTTGGCGGCGTGCTGCGCGAGCGGGAGTTGATCGGACTCGGCCTGGCCGGCAACCTCGGTCCCCTCGGGGTCAAGGCTGAATTAAGTCATTATCAGGGGAAAAATTCTGCTCTACCTGGAGGGGATCTGCATGACAGATTCGACATCGCGGCCCTGGAGCTCTGGTACCGCTTCGAAAACGGGATGATCCTGCTGGCGGAATATCTGTATAACGGCGCCGGCGCCAGACATCCGACCGACTATATTGCCGCTGCTGCATCGGCAGCTTTCCGCGAAGGGCTCACTTTTTTGCTCGGCCAACAGTACCTGCTGCTCGGCCCCTCCTGGGAGATCCACCCCCTGGCGACCCTCTCCGGGCTGCTGATCAGGAACCTGGAGGATGACTCGACCCTGCTGCGCCCGCAGATCCAGTTATCGCTCGGCGACAACCTGAGCCTCGATCTCTTCTACAGTCTCAATTTCGGCAGAAAACCGCGGACTCTGGCGCCCTCGATTTCAATTCTGCAGTCCGAATTCGGCGCGGCCGGGGATAGCGGCGGTCTGTTACTGCGCTGGTATTTCTAAACAGGCGGGAAGAGCTTGGACTGCAAAATTTTCCCTATAAATCAGGCCCTGTCAGGACCTCGTTCACGGTTTTCATCAAGGTACTAAGTTCATAAGGCTTCGCGGCAACGCCCTTGAATCCGTGGTCGGCATAATTCGCCATGACCGGGTCATCGGCATATCCGCTGGAAACAACGACCTTGGCTTGCGGATCGAGATCCAGGATCTGCTTGACGACCTCTTTGCCGCCGGTGCCGCCGGGGATGGTCAAATCCAGAATGACCAGATCAAACGGGGTGCCAGCCTTAATCGCCTGACGATAGCAGTCGAGCGCCAGCGTACCATTGGCAACGGTCTCAACCCTATATCCGGCATCGCCCAGCAGGTCCTTAACGATGTCACAGATCATTTCTTCATCATCCATGACAAGAATCCGCGCGCTATGCTGCCGGGACGCGGAGGTGCTGGCGACAGGTGGTATTGGCAGTTTCTGAACTTCTGCAGCGGGCAGATAGAGGGTAAAGGTCGTCCCTCGACCAAGCTGAGAAGCGACACTGATATGACCGTCATGCTTTTTGATGATGGAATAGACGGAGGCCAAACCGAGCCCGTTCCCGGCGTGCTTTGTGGTGAAATAGGGATCGAAGATGCGATCGAGGTGCTCGGGTGCGATGCCGATACCGCTATCGGCCAGCGTGATTTCGATGTATCTCCCTCCGCCAAGGTCCGACAGCTGGTTCTCCTGAATATCGGCATTTGCAAGCGTGATCTGCAACTGCCCGCCATCAGGCATGGCTTGCTTGGCATTGATCGTCAGGTTGCCGAACACCTGCTGGATTTGTCCTTGATCAATTGACGCTAACCACAGGTTGTCGGGTTGGGATATGAGCGGTTCGACACTGCTGCCGGACAGATTAAACGGCACAACTTCTTCGATAAGACGGCTCAGGCTCAGGGTCTCTTTGAGCGGTACGCCGCCCTTTGAAAAAGTGAGCAGTTGGTTGGTTAGAGCGGTTGCCCGCTGCATCGATTTCTCGGCCGCCTCCAGGTAGCGGAAGCCGGGGTGGTCAGGCAGATCCTTGATCAGTTTGGCTTTGGCCAAGGAAAGGTTGCCATACAGTCCGGCCAAAATGTTGTTGAAATCGTGGGCGATACCACCGGCCAGGGTGCCGATACTGTTGAGTTTTTCGACCTTTTGCAACTCTTCTTCGGCCCGCTTGCGCTCAGTAATGTTCAAATGGGTGCCAAACATCCAGAGCGGCTTGCCGTCGTCCGTTCTAGACGTAATCGCCCCCCTGGCCAACACCCAGATCCATTGACCGTTTTTATGCTTCATCCGGATTTCACACTCATAAAAATCACTCGCGCCCCGCAAGTGTTTTTTAAGGAGTTTTTCGCTTTTGGGTAAGTCGTCCGGGCAAACGAATTTATTCCATGTTTCAGCAGTGGAAGGCACAATTTCTTTAAGTGAGTAACCGATCATTTCGGCTAACTCATTGTTGACCATGGCGACACCGGTTTGTACATTCCATTCCCAAGTCCCGGCTCTGGTCCCCGCGATGATACCAGCAAGTCGTTGGCGCTCATTTTCCAGATGCGCAGTGGTCCTTTGGACCTTCCCCTTGAGGGTCCAGGTCCAGAGAAAAGAACCCAGGAGTACTATAGAAAATGGCACGAGGACAAAGAGTGCGTACCTCATGAAATCCCAGAGCTCAACCGCGGGTTTTTCATAAACCCCGAGCCAGCGTGCGTAGATTTCTCGGTATTCGCCCGTTGCTTTGATTGCCGATAGCCCCTCCGCCAGATGATTCAACAGAGTCGTGTCACCACGCGGAACGGCATAACAATATTCGGAAGTCAGCACCGGCTGGCCACTCAAGCGTAAATTTTTCAAACCTAGGGCATTAATCCAGTAGAGCGCGGGGATTTTTGCAACCAGCGCACTATCGTATTGACCACTCGACAAAAGTCTCAGCATCTCCGGTTGGGTCTTCACCGGCACCAGCTGCTTGGCAAGGCCCTGTTTAAGCGCAACATCATGAATGATGTCACCCTCTATAACGAGGATAGACCGACCGGCCAAGTCGGCCATTGTTCGGGGCTGAAATGAACCAACCCGAACGACAATGGCATGGCTGATCGACGTATGGGCTGGCGAAAAATCGAAGTTGAGTTCCCGTTCCGGAGAATAATACATCCCCTGGACGACATCGATATCGCGGCTTGCCAACCCGTCGCGGATTTCAATCCAGGGGCCGAGTTGAATCTCAATCTCAATGCCCTGGTGCCGGGCAATTGCACGGGTCAACTCGACATTGTAGCCGGCGGGCTGGCCATTTTCATCCAGAAATGCATAAGGGGGATAATTCGCGTCGCCACCAACGATGTAGCGGCTTTTTTTGAGCTCAAGTGCCTCAATCGGCCCGAACCATTTCTTGTGCAACTGCCGAAAACGGCCATCGGCAATGGCGATCGATAGGCCCTCGTTGAGCAGGGCGAGGAGTGCGCTATCCCCTTTTTTTACTGCAAAACTGAACGTTTGCACAAAATCGGCGAGCGGTGGCTCTACCGTTTTTAAATTGGCCAGGCCGAGATCCTGAATCAATTGCAGGGCCACCAGTTTTTGAATGACAACGGCGTCGTGCTGACCAGCAGCCAGTTGGCTCAGCGCTTCGTCGAAGGTTCTAGTGGTAACAATCGTCGCGCCGAGGTTGCTCCGCTGCACAAACTCCTCGGCGTTATCGCCGCGCATCACCGCAAGCCGTTTGCCCCTGAGATCGGTCAGATCCTGGATGCCGGTTTCGTTGTCACGCACGACAATGGTGCCGTGCATCGTCAGATAGGGGAAGGTAAAATCAAAGTCCCGCTCGCGTTCCGGCGTGCGGCCCACCAGGGGGAGAACCTCAATATCACCATCAGCCAGTTGCTGTTTGATATCAGCCCAGGGGCCGATGTCAAAGGAGACCTCACGTCCCATCGCGTTGAGTGCGGCGCGCAACAATTCAACGGAAAAACCATCCGCCTGGTTATCCGCAGAGACAATCGAGTAAGGGGGGTAAGCCTCTTCGCTCGCCGAGATGACCGGGCGCTGTACGGCGCTATGCGCGCCAGTTATCGGCAGGTCGCCAGCGGTGGAAATCCCGGCACAAAAGAGGAGGAGAATCAGGAATATGCTGAGGATAGGCAAGAGGGAAGGCAATAAACAGGGGAGCCTGTGCCGATTGTTTATGGAGGGTTGGGGCTTGCCGCGCATGAACTGCCTCCTGGCTGACTCCTCACTTAAAACGCTCAAGTCAGCATAAGCTTGCGAGCTTTAACTTAGAGGGCAATCTAGCAGACGATAAGATTAAATGAAAACAATAAATCGCGAAATCAGCCAGACCATCTGGATCTGAGGTATCGCTATTTAGCCGATCGAGTTGTGGCTGGATGATAAGTTTGCAAGATGACCGAGTCTCCCTGAGCCGGCAATCGGTGACTGCAAATGGAAGCTCCTTGGTGGCCTCATGACCAAGATCTTTATGCTGAAAAACCTAGCTTGATGATTATGTCAC
>JAAXQE010000139.1 GCA_012974425.1 Geopsychrobacter sp. | reverse complement strand
GCCCTGCTTTGAAAAGACCGAGACCAGCAGTAGCAACATAGCGAAGCAGCAGAGAACTACAGACGGCATGACTGCCGCCATGTTCACATTCTGCATAGCGATTTGACCAAGATTTTCCATCGAGCGCTCCTTCTGGAACCTAAAAGTTTCAGCCTGTAATTACTTCAATTCAAGATTCTGAGCGATCACCGGCAGAACCGGATCAACCACTGCCACCTGCTGCGACTTGACCTGAATCAGAAGTTGCTCGATCGCCGGGTTCATCTTCGACAGGAAGGTATTTGGGGCAATACCGATCCAGAAGACAAAGATTACCAGCGGGACCATCAGCACGATCTCACGTACAGAAAGATCTTTCAGCTTTTCGTTTTCAGGATTCGTAATCTTGCCGAACATGACGCGCTGGTACATCCAGAGCATGTAGACAGCAGCAAAAATAACCCCGGTAGTCGCAACCACAGCGTACCAGCGCAGACCACTCTCGAAGGCACCGACCAGGGCGAGGAACTCGCCGACAAAACCGTTGGTCCCCGGCAGGCCGATCGACGAGAAGGTGATAATCAGAAAGATCGTGGCCAGAATCGGCATCTTATGCGCCAAGCCACCGAACTCAGAGATCTGACGGGTGTGGCGCCGCTCGTAGAGGAAGCCGACGATAAGGAAGAGCGCACCGGTTGAGATACCATGGTTGACCATCTGGATAATCCCGCCGGCCATCCCCTGCAGATTGAGAGCAAAGATGCCGAGCATGACGAATCCGAGGTGAGCCACCGAAGAGTAGGCGACCAGCTTCTTGACGTCGTCCTGCATCATCGCGACCAGCGAGCCGTAGATGATCCCGACCACTGACAGGAACGCCAGGTAGGGTAAATAGGTTTGCAGCGCCTCTGGGAAAAGGGGTATGGCGAAGCGGATATAGCCATAAGTACCCATCTTCAGCAGGATAGCCGCCAGGATAACCGAACCTGCGGTCGGTGCCTCGGTGTGAGCATCAGGCAACCAGGTATGGACCGGGAACATCGGCACCTTGATGGCGAAGCTGAAGGCGAAGGCCAGGAACAACCAGTGCTGAATACCAGAGGGGATCCCGAGCTGGTAAAACTCCTGAACGCCAAAACCTTCAATCGGCGCGCCTGCGGTTACCGCGTAATAATAGATGTAGATGATCGCGACCAGCATCAGCAGCGAACCGACTGCGGTGAAGATGAAGAACTTGACCGCGGCATAGATACGGTTCTTGCCACCCCAGATACCGATCATGAAGTACATCGGAATCAGCATCAGTTCCCAGAAGATGTAGAACAGGAACAGATCGAGAGAGACAAAGGCCCCGAGCATGGCGGTTTCAAGCAACAGCAGCAGCGCCATGAAGCCTTTGACGTTCTTGTCGACCGACTTCCAGGTCGACAGGGTCGCGATCGGCATGATGAAGGTGGTCAACATTACCAGCCAGAGGCTGATGCCGTCGATACCGATGTTGTAATTCATCTTGAAGAAGCTGCCGATGCTGATCCACTCGTGAAATTCACGATACTGCATCGCACCGGAGCTGGCGAAAATATCGTCAAAAGCCAGCGGCAGACTGATGAAAAAGGTAATCAGTGTTACTGCCAGGGCAAAGCTTTTCAACAGCCCTGCGTTGTCGCGCGGGATGAAGAGTAGCATCAACATCCCCAGCAGCGGGAAGAAGGTAATTAAACTAAGTAGATAATCGGCCATGTGGAAACGCTCCTTGTAGCTCTATCTCTGTTCGGTGCCGAACCTTATTTACCGAGGATGTAGTAACCAACGATCACCACAACACCGACCACCATGCCCATCGCATAGTTATGCAGGAACCCTGTCTGGGTGTAACGCAAGCCAGATCCGATCCCTTTGACGACCCAGGCGGTGCCGTTGACAATGCCGTCGACAATGCGCACGTCGAAGCCCTTCCAGAGGAAGGTGCCGATCCGCTTGCAGTTGTTCACAAAGACCGCATCGTAAAGCTCGTCGATGTACCATTTGTTGAAGACTGCCTTCCAGAGGCCGGGGAAGCTGGCCACGAAACGGGCAGGCAGAGCAGGATTCTTTACATACATGACCCAGGCGAGGAAGATACCGAACACCGCGATACCGACCGAAACGGCCATCAGGCTGTACTCGAGGGCATGGGTACCGTGAGCCTCGATCTGATTCAGGGCAATTGCCTTGCCGAAGACCGGGTCCAGGAACTGCTTGATATGGTTGGCCCCACCGAGGATAGCCGGGATGCCGATGTAACCGCCGACAACCGCCAGCGCAGCGAGCACCATCAATGGAATGGTGATGGTCAGCCCCGACTCAGGGATATGATCCTTGGCGCGTGGGTCGGTCCGCTGCTCACCAAAGAAGGTCATGAAGACCAGACGGAACATGTAGAAGGCTGTCATGCCCGCCGCTACAGCACCGACCAACCAGAGCAGCCAGTGGCCACGATTGGAGCCGAAGGACCACCAGAGAATCTCATCCTTGGAGAAGAACCCGGAGAAGAGCGGGATTCCAGCAATGGCGATGGTCGAGAGCAGAAAGGTCCAGAAGGTAATCGGCATCTTCTTACGCAGACCACCCATATTCCGCATATCCTGCGGATCGTCTTTTAGGTGTGCATGATGATAGCCATGATGCATACCGTGGATAACCGAACCGGAACCGAGGAACAAGCAAGCCTTGAAGAAGGCGTGTGTCATCAGGTGGAAGATACCGGCGGTGAATGCGCCAACGCCCATGGCGAGGAACATGTAGCCTAGCTGGGAGACGGTGGAGTACGCGAGGACCCGTTTGATATCGTTCTGAGCCAGACCGATGGTCGCAGCAAAGAGTGCGGTACAGGCACCGACCACCGCAATGGTCATCATGGTGTCTGGCGCCATGGCGAACAGACCGTTCATCCGGCCAATCATATAAACACCAGCGGTAACCATGGTCGCAGCATGGATCAGAGCCGAGACCGGGGTCGGACCCTCCATGGCATCAGGCAGCCAGGTAAAGAGTGGAATCTGCGCCGACTTACCGCAAGCACCGAGGAAGAAAGCCAGGGTCACAACAGTTACGATGAGACCACCACTCTCGAGGAGGTGGGCATTCTCGGCAATCTCGACGAAATTGATCGTCCAGACCCCTTTGTTGCCAAGCGCCCAGAAAAGAGTGAGCAGACCGCAGAGGAAACCGAAGTCACCAATCCGGTTGACGACAAAGGCCTTCTTGGCTGCATCGCCAGCACTCTTCTTTTCGAAGTAGTAGCCGATGAGCAGATAGGAACAGAGACCGACGCCCTCCCAACCGACGAACATGACCAGTGCGTTGTTACCCAGCACCAGCATCAACATCGAGAAGCAGAAGAGATTCAGGTAGGCAAAGAAACGATAGAAACCGGTCTCGCCATGCATGTAGCCGATCGAATAGAGGTGGATCAGCGTTCCGACCCCGGTGATGATCAAGATCATCAATGCCGAAAGTGGGTCGAGCAGAAAACCCCAGTCGACCTGCAGGTCGCCAACCGACATCCAGGATGCGATGACGCGCTGGTGAACCTTCTCGGAATCTTGCAGCAGAGCGTAGAAATTGCCACAAGAGACCAGAAAGGACAGGAAGATCATCAGGGTACCGATACCGCCAATAACCGCCTCGTTCCGGATCTTCTTGCCGAAGAGTCCGTTAAATACGAACCCGACGAGCGGGAAGAATGGGATGAGCCACAGATAGTCGTACATCAAACTCTCCTATTGCTTGAAAACCCTGTAGAGCGGTAATCAATTACCATTTCAGCATGTTGAAGTCGTCAGTATCGATCGACTCACGGTTGCGATAAAACGCGATCATCAACGCCAGACCCACCGCAGCTTCAGCTGCAGCAACCGCCATGACAAAGAAGACAAAGATCTGCCCGTCCATGTTCTGCAGGTGGCGCGACAGAGCGATAAAGGTCAGGTTGACCGAGTTGAGCATCAATTCAATACACATGAAAATAACAATGGCGTTCTTTCTCGTCAGCACCCCGAAGGTCCCGATAGAGAAGATGATCGCACTCAAAATTAGATAGTGGTATACGCTGATCATGGTTTATCTCCCGATGCCGCGACGGCTCAAACTTGGCGTTTCGACAGGATAATCGCTCCGACAATCGCCACCAGCAAGAGGATGGAGGCAATTTCAAACGGAAGCAGGAACTCAGTAAACAACGCCATTCCGATCAGTTCAGTATGGCCGTAGCTGTGTATCATCTGTGTCGTTACATCGCCCAGTTTGCCGGTCGGCACGCCACGACGGATGAACGTGTTGGTGATGAAGAGCATAATCACCGAGAGCGCAGCTCCCCAGGCCAACGCATGGGTATAGCGTTTCTTAACCGCTGTGCCGAGGTTGAGCAGCATGATGACAAAAATAATCAACACGATGATTGCGCCGGCGTAGACGATGATCTGAATTGCAGCCATGAATGGTGCATCGAGCGTGATGTACAAGACAGCAAAGCAGATGAACGTCGTCACCAAGCAGAGTGCGCTGTTCACCGGATTTCGCGCCTTCGTCACGTAGAATGCCGAGAAGATTGCGACGGTCGCAAATAGATAGAAAAGAATCGATAACATGGTGCGCCAGCTCCTTATCTAAGAAGACGTTCTTTTTCAAAATTGAAATCTTCCCGCTTGTAGTTGGCCAACTCATATTCGTCGGACATCTCAATAGCCTCAACCGGGCATGCCTCTACGCAGTAGCCGCAGAAGATGCAGCGCAGCAGGTCGATCTTGTATACCCTGGGATACTTCTCACCCTGCTCGTTCTCGGCCGACTCGACGGTAATACACTTGGCCGGACAAACGGTGGGGCAGAGATAACAGGCTACGCACTTCTCACGGGTCTGGGTCGGTACCAATCGATGCAGACCGCGAAAACGCGGGGACATCTCAAGCTTAACTTTCGGGTAGTCAACAGTAGTGCTGTTGCCCGGAAGCAGATGCTTCAGTGTAATACTCAGCCCTTTGGCAAACTCTCTAAACATATCTATCCTCGCCTTTTAAAAAGGGTTACTGGCAGAGCAGGATCACAACTGCAGTCACAATGATGTTCCCGAGAGCCAGAGGGATCATCACTTTCCAGCCCATATGCATCAGTTGGTCATAACGCAGGCGCGGGAAGGTTGCACGGACCCAGATAAAGAAGAACATGAAGCCGAACACTTTGAGCAGGAAGTTAATCCAGCCAAAGAAAGGTCCATCCCAACCACCCAGGAACAGGGTAGTCGTGATAGCACTGATGGTGACCATATTGGCGTACTCAGCCATGAAGAAGAGGGCATACTTCATCGAAGAGTATTCGGTACAGAACCCGGAGACCAGCTCGGTCTCAGCTTCGGGAAGATCGAACGGAGTCCGGTTGATCTCGGCCATCGAAGCGACGACGAAGAGTCCGAAGGCCAGCGGCTGGCTGAAGATGTACCAGTTGTGCATCCAGCTCGGCAGCGCCGTGATCCCCCAGAGGGGCTGCTGCTGGGCGGCGACGATACCGCTCAAACTCAGGGTCTCAGAGAACATGAAGATGCCGACGATCGACAGACCGGCTGCCAGTTCGTAGGAGACCATCTGTGCCGAAGACCGGATTCCACCGATCAGCGAGTACTTGCTGTTCGAGGAGAGACCGGCCAGCACGATCCCGTAGACGCCGAGACCGGCCATCGCGAGGATGAAGAGGATCCCGATGTTGAGGTCGGTAATCTGCAGCGGCACCAGGTAGGTCACTCCACCAACGGTGAGCTCAATGCTGCCACCGAAGGGGATAACCGCCATCGCGATCAACGCCGGGGCCAGAAGCATCATCGGCGCCAGCACAAAGGCGAACTTGGAGGCCTCGTTAGGGATAATATCTTCCTTGAAGAAGAGCTTTAGCCCGTCGGCTATCGGCTGCAATAACCCTTTGTAGCCGGTCATCGTGGGTCCGAAACGGGTCTGCATCCGGCCGATAACCTTACGCTCGACCCAGGTCGCATAGGCTACGATACCCATCAGCACGCTGAAGGCGACGATAATCTTCACCATCATGGCGGCTGCCCAGAGTGCCGGGGCGTTTGAGAGGCTCAATACTTCTGGCGTCATGACCATCCTCTTTCTTAACGTTTATGGCGTTGTGCCGTGACTACGGGCAGGCCCGCAATTTCAGAATAATTATTTGCTTACTTCAACGGCAATGGCTGCTTGGCCGTGGTAGATGCGATTCAGATCGAGAGCTCCAAAGTGATAAGGAGCAAACAGAACCCCTTTCGGCAAACGTCGATCAACCTTGGCCTTGGCGGAGATAACGCCACCTGCAGCCTTGATTTTGACCAGGTCACCATCGACAACCTTCAGCTCAGCCGCATCTTCACGCCCAAACTCGATATAGGGCTCGGCGACCACAGCCATCGGGCCTTTCGCGTGCAGGCTGGTGGTGCCACTGTGATAGAGCGAGCTACCGACAACCAGTTGGTACTTGGCTTCGATGGCTTTGCCTCCTGCGACAGCAACAAGGTTGCGCATTTCGGGAGCCAGGTTATCACTCCCCCAGACGTAACCCTGATCCCCAACCATGTCGAGACTGACCATCTCGTAACCGGAGGTTGCCGCAGACAGTTCAGCGAATGCTGCCGCCTCGTCTGCCGGGGCAGTTGCCCCCAGAGCGCTAAGCAGGGCCTGGAAGATTGCGAAATCGCTCTTCGCCTGACCGGGGGATTTAATCCCTGGGTTGAGCCGCTGAATGCGGCGCTCGGCGTTGGTGACAGTACCGCTTTTTTCCGCGAAACTGGCAGCCGGCAGAACGACATCGGCCTTACGCGCGGTTTCACTGAGGAAGATATCCTGCACCACCACGAAGGAGGTTTTCTCGAGCGCTTTTTCTACCAGAGATTTGTCAGGATAAGAAACCAGCATATCCTCAGCGGCCACATAGAGAGCCTTGAGCTTCCCTTCGCTGGCTGCTTTCAGCATGCCCGATGCGCCAAGCGCGCCGGCAGCAGGCAGAATCTGCAGATCGATGGCACCCTGACTGTTACTCTTCTCACCGCACAGATAGAGTCCCGAACCTGCGCGCCCGGCGATACCGGTCAGCAGCGACAGGTTGGCCGCAGCCAGACCCAGTTCACGACTGTTCGCCGTATAGGGGAGTCCGTAAGCAAGCAGGATCGCAGCGTTCTCAACCGTTGCCAGCTCCCTAGCAGTCTGCTTGATCGCAGCGGCGTCAACTCCGGCAGCGGCAGCAACCGCGTCAACCGAATAGTCTGCCAATGCAACCTTGAGCTCTTCGACGCCCTGCAGACCATCGATCTTAGCCAGGCCCTCGTCGAGCAGGAAGCGACACATGGCGTTCAGAATATTTACTTCAAGACCAGGCTTATGCTGCAGGGTCCGGGCATGCGGCATGCGGGTGAGCTTGCCTTGCTTGTCACCGATGACTGTAAGCTGAGCATCGTTACGCTTAACCGCCTGATTTACGACCATACCGAAAACCGGATGGGTCTCATAGAAATCGGTACGGATCGCCAGAATCGCCTTGGCGTTTTCGACCTGAGGGAAGGTTGCCGTCGATGCCTGCAGACCGAGGGTCTCCTGCAAGCCTTGGGTCACACCCTTGTAGCACTCACCACCGGAGTGATCGAGGTTGCCGGTACCGACCGCTTTGGCCAGGCCCTTGACCAGAAAGAGTTCTTCGTTGGTCAGGCGTGCACCACTCAGAATACCGGTGCTACTGCCTGCGTCACGCAAGCCAGTTGCGACCGTTTCGAGTGCTTCTTCCCAACTGGCCTCGACCAATTCGCCATTTTTGCGAATCAGCGGGCTGGTCAGACGCTTATCACTGTTGACATAGGAGGCTCCGAAGCGACCACGGATACAGAGGTTGCCGTCGTTGACTCCGGTCTTATCGTTGAAGCGGATCGTCTGGACCTCATTGTCCTTGGTGCCGAGGGTAACGGTACAGCCGTTGCCACAGTAGCCGCAGACCGAGTTGACCTCCTTGAGTTGCCAGGGACGCGCCTTGAACTTGAAGGGACGCGGCAGAATCGCCCCAACCGGGCACATCGAAACACACTGGCCACAGAACTCACAGTTCAGGCCGCGATCGAAGGCGGTCGCGATCTTGGTTTCAAAGCCACGATTGATAAAGGAGTAAGAGCCGTAACCAACCACTTCATCACAAACCCGGGCACATTTTCCGCAGAGCACACAGCGGTTCATGTTGCGCTCAATCAGCGGGTTGATTTCATCCTTGGGCAGATCGAACTTCTCGCCCTCGAAACGATTGGAAATAACCTCGTATTCGTAGGTCAGATCCTGCAGGTCGCACTCACCACCCTTATCGCAGACCGGACATTCGATTACATGGTTAACCAGCAGAAATTCGAGGACAGTCTTACGCACCTTGCGGATTTCATCCGACATGGTGGTCACAACCATTCCCTCAGTTGCCGGGGTTGTACAGGAAGGGATGAGACGCCCTTTCATCTGTTCAACTTCGACCAGACAGATGCGGCAGGCGCCGTAAGGGAGAAGCTTCTTGGCGTAGCAGAGAACCGGGATATGCACACCTGCCTCTTTGGCCGCCTCATAAATCGTGGCGGTCTTGCCTACCTTGACCTCTTTACCGTCAATCGTCAGATTAACCATTGTGACCTCTTATTAAATCGTAACCCTTGTCGGGTCGCCTATTTAATTGCCATGAAGCGGCAAGCATCGTAACAGGATGTACACTCGGTACAGATTTCCTTATCGATATATGCCACTGTGCCTTTTTCCCAGGTAATCGCATCAACCGGACAAACCCGAGGACAGATCCCGCATTTTTTGCACTTATCTTCGATAACTTCAAAGTGCAGCAGGTGCTTGCAAGAGTGGGAAGGACATTCGCCAGTCTTGATGTGAGCCTCATACTCGTGTCGGAAGTAGCGCAACGTCGACAGAACCGGATTCGGTGCCGTCTGGCCCAGACCGCAGAGTGAACTCTTCTTGATATCGTAAGCCATGTCTTCGAGCAGCTCGAGATCGCCCTCGCGCCCTTTGCCCTGAGTGATCCGCTCGAGAATCTCAAGCATGATCTTCAGACCGATCCGACAGGGAATACATTTGCCGCAGGACTCAGCACGCGTGAAGTTGAGGAAGAAGCGTGCGATATCGACCATGCAGGTCGTTTCGTCCATGACGACCAGACCACCCGAACCCATCATGGCGCCAGCCTTGATCAGCGAGTCATAGTCGACGATGGCGTCCAGCGCCTCGGTCGGCAGACAACCACCTGAAGGGCCACCAGCCTGAACCGCTTTAAACTTACGGTTATTGTGAATTCCGCCGCAAACGTCGTAAATGACTTCCTTAATCGTGGTACCAGCCGGAACCTCGACCAGGCCGGTGTGCTTAACCTTGCCGGTCAGGGCGAAAATCTTGGTCCCTTTGGTGCCTTCGGTACCGATAGCGTTATACCAGTCGGCGCCGTTGTAGAAGATGTAGGAGACATTGGCGAAGGTTTCAACGTTATTGATATTGGTCGGCTTGCCCCAGAGTCCGCGTACCGCAGGAAACGGCGGACGTGGACGCGACATGCCGCGTTCACCCTCGATCGAAGCCATGAGGGCGGTCTCTTCACCGCAGACAAAGGCTCCGGCACCGGCCTTGATCCGCATGTCGAGCGGACGTGGGAAACCGAGAATATTTTTTTCACCGAGATAACCGAGCTCATAGCAGGTATCAATCGCCATCTGCAGGCGCTTGATAGCAAGCGGATACTCGGCACGGACATAAACATAGGCAAAGGTACTACCGATAGCATAGGCCCCGATCATCAAACCTTCGATTAGGCCATAGGGGTCACCTTCAAGGATTGAGCGGTCCATAAAGGCACCTGGATCACCCTCATCGGCGTTACAAATCAAATATTTTTCGCTGCCCGGTGAGCCTTTGGCAAAAGACCACTTGACGCCGGTCGGGAAACCGCCGCCCCCGCGGCCACGCAGACCAGATCTCTTGACTTCCTCAATGACTTCATCTTGCGTCATTGTCACCGCTTTTTTAACGCCGGTGAAACCGCGATGATCGATAAAGTCCTCGATGCTCTCGGCATCGATGGTTCCACAACGCGAGAAGATGACCCGCTGCTGCTTCTCGAGGAATTTCTCGTAGTATGGACCGGCTACCTTCTTGGCGACCGGCTCATTGCCGAGAATATGCTCTGCAACGATCTGCGGCACCAGTTCAGGTGTCACGAAATCGTAAGTCACAGCCTCCTGTCCGGGGATGCAGACGTCGACCAGCACATCATTGGCACAGAGACCACGACAACCGGTGCCGACAACCTCACAACGCTTGCCGACAGTCGCTTCGACACCCTGCTTTTCAAACTCAGCCGTAAAGGCATCGCCGACAGCAGCTGCTCCGGAGGCGAGGCCGCCGGTTCCGGTACAGATCAGAATTTTTAATTTTTCAGCTTTCTCAGCCATAAATCTTCCTCAATGCCTGAACAGTAGCGAGGGAAACCCTCAGTCCATTGCCTGGTATTTTTTGATGACATCGCCCATCTTCTGAACGGTCAGACTACCGTATGTACCATCGTTAACCATAATGACCGGGGCCATACCGCAGGCGCCGATACAGGCAACATATTCAGCCGTGAACTTAAGATCTTCAGTGGTCTCGGCGTGGATAATGCCGAGGCGCTCCCTCAAGGTCTCTGCAATCCGCCCGGCGCCCTTTACGTGGCATGCCGTTCCCATACAGACACGAACGATGTATTTACCGCGTGGCTCAAGGTGGAACTGGGCGTAGAATGTGAGTACCCCGTAAATCTGGCTGGCATAAACGTTGAGCCGTTCTGCGGTAAGATGCACGGTCTCTTCAGGAATATAGCCATACTCTTCCTGAATCCCCTGCAGAACCGGCATCAGAGAACCGTGCATATCGATGTATTTATCGATGACCCGATTAGCAGCCGTCAGGTCAATTTCTTCAACTGTTTCCTGCTGAGCAGTTTCAGTCATATCTTCCTCTTTCACCATCCCTGAAGAGGGTTAGCGGTCGATTTCGCCGAGAACAATATCGAGCGTACCGATAGTGGCGATAACATCGGCCAGGAGCGATCCTTCGACCATCTGCGGCAGTGCCTGCACGTTGACGAAGGAGGGAGGCCGAACCTTCATCCGGTAAGGATGCGCCGAACCGTCAGAAACGATGTAGTACCCAAGCTCTCCCTTGGGTGCCTCGATACCGACGTAGACCTCACCGGCCTCCGGCTTGAACCCTTCAGTCACGATCTTAAAGTGATGGATCAGGCCTTCGATGCTGTTAACGACATCCTTTTTGGCTGGCAGACAGACCTGCGGGCAGTCGGCCAGAATCGGGCCGGGCTTAAGCTTGTCCAGACCCTGCAGGATAAGGCGAATAGCCTGGCGCATCTCATCGAGACGCACCTTGTAACGCGCGAAGCAATCACCCTCGGTGCGCACCGGCACCTCAAAGTCATATTCGTCGTAGTTGCAATAGGGCTCATCACGCCGCAGATCCCAGTCGACACCCGAGCCGCGCAGGCACGCACCACTCAGACCGATGTCGATAGCATCCTCGCCGCTGATGTAACCAACGTCCATGGTCCGCAACTGCCAGATCTTATTACCCGTCAGAAGACCTTCGTAGGTCTCAAGATGGCCGGTCATATCCTCGGCAAATTTGCGAATAACAGATTCTATGCCATCAGGCAGATCTTCGCAGATGCCACCCACACGGAAATAGTTCGAGGTCATCCGGGCACCGGAAACCTTCTCGTAGATATCAACGATCTCTTCCCGCTCACGAAAGCAGTAGAGGAAAACCGTCATAGCGCCGATATCAAGCGCGTGGGTCGCCAGCCAGACCAGGTGACTCTTAAGCCGGGTCAATTCGGCCATGATCACGCGGATATTGTTGGCGCGTTCCGGAATGAGATCGGTGATCCCCAGAAGTTTTTCAACCGCCAGCACATAACCAAGGTTATTGCTCATCGGTGCCAGATAGTCGAGGCGGTCGGTCAACGGAATCACCTGATGATAGGTGCGATGCTCCGACAGCTTCTCGGTACCCCGGTGGAGAAAGCCGATATGTGGCGTTGCCTTAACAACAACTTCGCCATCGAGCTCCAGGATCAACTGCAGCACGCCGTGGGTCGACGGGTGCTGAGGTCCCATATTGATGGTCATCGTTTCGGTTGCCATTTTATGCCTCTTGCGTAAAAGGAATGAATTCGAAGTCGTTAAATATCAGGAGAGTCGGCCCTGATAGGGCTCACGATCAGGCCCCTGCAATGGGTAGTCCTTGCGCAACGGAAACCCTTCCCAGTCGGCCGGCATCAGGATGCGACGCAAATCCGGGTGACCATTAAAGGAGATGCCCATCAGGTCCCAGCACTCACGCTCATGCCAGTTGGCAGTCGACCAGATACCCGAAACGGTATCGACGCAAGGGTCCCGCTCTTCAACCAGAATCTTCACCCGCAAACGCGTCTTATCGGTGAGGTTGCACAGGTTATAAACCACTTCGAAGCGCGGAGTGCGGCCGAGATAGTCAACACCACAAAGGTCGCTGAGGAAATTGTAACCACAGTCATCACGCAGGAAAGTGCAGATCTTAACAATCTCACTCCGCTCTACCGTGACCGTCGTCTCGTCACGATACTCGCCGCTAGCAAGTACCAGTGCGCCAAAAGTCCCCTTGAGTTTTTCAACAACTTGCATACTCATCGTTTTTGTCCTGTTCTCGTGCTGACGGGCTTTTTCAGGCCTCGTTAACAATCTCACCAACGCCGATCGCGTTACCGAAGCTGTTGCGCTCCTTCATGATCTTTTCCTGCAATTTCATCAGACCGTAAAGAAGACCCTCGGGGCGGGGCGGGCAACCAGGAATATAGACATCGACCGGCAGATGCTCGTCGATCCCCTGCACCACGCTATAAGTATCAAAGATCCCACCAGAAGATGCACAGGCGCCCATGGCAATAACGTACCGAGGCTCCGGCATCTGCTCATATACGGTCTTGATGACCGGCAGCATCTTATGGGTAACGGTACCAGCGATAATGATGACATCGGCCTGACGCGGCGAGGCCCGAAAGAGAACCCCCATGCGGTCGAGGTCAAAGCGGGCAGCCCCGGTGGCCATCATCTCGATGGCGCAGCAGGCCAGACCAAATGTCATCGGCCAAAGTGACTTGGCCCGCGACCAGTTCACCAACTTGTCGAGGCTTGTGGTTACAAAACCGTCGCCCAGGGTCTTGGTTTGCTCTACTCCCATTCCAGCGCTCCTTTTTTCCACTCATAGACGAAACCGACAATGAGAACAAACAAGAAAATACCCATAGTGACAGCTCCATACCAGCCCAACTGCTTAAACACCACCGCCCAGGGGTAAAGAAAGGCAACCTCTATATCAAACACTATGAAAGTCACAGCCACTATATAGAATTTGATCGAAAACCGATCACGGGCCGAACTGAGCAGCGGCATACCGCACTCATAGGGAGCCAACTTGATGTCGTTAGGCTTGTTTGGTCCGACCAGCCGCGACAAAATAACCACCGCAACGGCAAACGCGAAGGCGATTCCGACCAGGACGAGAATCGGCAGATAGTTCTCAAGCATAAAACCCGCTCCTTCAAAAGCTTAAAAAAGAGTGAGACCCATCAGACAGAGATGGACCCTTGACGTTTCCGCCACAGCGTCACGAAAATTAGGATAATAGCCCCAACATGTCAAGGAAAAAATACAGTATACTGTATGCAATGGATACGAACAGGAACAACGGCTTAAGTATTGATATTACAGGGGACTTCGAATGACAATCAGGACCGAAATGGTATGCATTTGTCCTTTACGCACAGCGCCAAACCATAGCCAGGGCCCACCAAACGTCGTTTGTTTCTTTTCCTAGGTTGCGGCTTGCCAATCCCGCGATGGCATAACCCAGTTAGCTGCGCAGGCCAGCCAGCTCTTCCTTGGAGTAGCTATAAGTTTCACGGCAATAATCGCAAGCGACCTCTGCGCCTGACTGCTCGGCAATCATGGCGTCGATTTCGTCATTGCCTAATCCGGTCAGCATGTCGCTGATCTGTTGACGACTGCAGGGACAGCTATAAAACAGATGCGTCTTCTGCTGCACCGAAAACTGATGCCCTCCCAGAGCCTGTTCCAGAATCTTCACCGGAGCGACCCCCTGCCGCAAAAGACTGGTTGTCGGGGACAGATTGCCCAGGCTCTCTTCAAGCCTTGCGAGCTGCTCCGGATCTCCCGGTGGCAGGGCCTGGACCAGAAATCCGCCTGCAGCTGCAATCTCGCCCCGCTCATCCAACTCGACCCCCACTGCCACGCAGGATGGCACCTGCTCAGAGTGGGTCAGATACCAGGCCAGATCCTCACCGATCTCGCTGCTCTGCAACTGGACCATACTGGTGTAGGGTTTCTTCAAGCCCAGGTCCTTGATCACATGCAGAAAGCCAGCGCGACCGATGGCCCCGGCAACATCGAAACAATCATTGCGCGGCGGCAACCCCGCAACCGGATTCTGCAACTTTCCACGAATGCTGCCGGCAGCATCGGCCTCAACCATCAGTCGTCCCAAGGGGCCATTGCCTTCGACCATCAAGGCGAGACGCTGGCGCCCCTTAAGCAAACAACCCATCAGCGCAGCCCCGGTCAGCAAGCGGCCCAGCGCGATTTTAGCCGTCAGGTCGGCTTGCTGCCGGTGGCAGATTTCACGTACCAATTCTGTTGTATCAGCTGCCGCTGCGCGCAACAGCCCGTCTTCCGTTACGACGCGTACCAAATGATCATTCATGGGCCTGTCTTCCTCGACAATAAGCACAAACCAGCCTCGCGATAAACTCCAGATTTAGCCTGATTATAAAATCGGCGTTTCAAGTCAAGAGGGAATCACGAGGCCAATTCAGATTTAAAAGTTTATTTTCAATATCTATACTTACTTACGACCCACCGCGCGCATCTAGCTTGCGCATCTGGGCATTGACCCGACCGGCACTGACCGCCATGGCGATCCCTTGAACGGCACTGATCTGAGCCTCGCTGATATCATTCTCCCTGGCCACGCCAAGGTAATGCTCCATTCAGGGCTCACAGCCAGCGGCCATCGCCGCGGCCAAGCCGACCAGAATCGTGGTTTGTGGATCCAGAGCAGGGTCTGCACGCACCCGATCATAAAAATCGCGATAACTCTCTGCCGTTCCAGGTGAAAGCATTGGACGCCTCCTCTTTAGTCATGTTCAAGTCTCAACTGCGCAAACTCTTGCCGGAACCGATCAACCAGGCCGCCCAGCCGAACAGCACCGCTGCCAACAGGCTGCTGACCCCGAATGCGACCCCGAAGCTGGTATCGCCAACCCCGAGGATGGCATGTCGGAAACCGTCGATCAGATAGAACAAGGGGTTGAGGTACGACAGGTTGCTCCAGGGGGCTGCCAGGATCGAAATCGGATAGAAGACCCCACCCAGGTAGATAAGCGGCAGGATCAGAAAGTTGCCGTACATCGACAGGGTGTCGAAGTTTTTGGCATAGATGGCCGCAATCAGCCCGAACTGAGCGAAGAGGAAGCTGGCCAGAATCGCCATCAATATCGCCAGCAAGGGTGACTGCCAGGGCAGCTCGGCAAACAGGGTCGAGATCAGCCAGGTCACCAGTCCGACCAGCAAACCGCGCAGCATCGCGGCGAGAGTATAGGCCAGAATAAACTGCGGCGGCGAGACCGGCGTCACCAGCAGATCGACGATGCCGCCCAGGTAACGCGACATGAAGAGCGACGAAGAACAGTTGGCGAAGGCGTTGTTGATCACCCCCATCAGGATCAACCCGGGGATGACAAACTGAGCGTAATTGAAGCCTTCGAGCACATTGATCCGCTCGCCGAGGGTGGCGCCAAACACAAACAGATAGAGCGACGCGGTAATGATCGGTGTCAACAGGGTCTGCGAAGCGACCCGCCAGAAGCGCAGCACCTCCTTACGCAACAGAGTGGTAAAGGGGAGCCAGGGCTTGAATACGCCCTGTCCGTTGAAACTACTCATGCATCCCCCGCTCTGGTCAGCTGCAGAAAGACATCCTCGAGGCCACTCTGATCGGTTTCGAAATCGTTGATCCCGAGGTGCAGTGCGGACAATTGATGCAACAGCTCGGAAACCCCGCTATCGGTCGGCAGGCAGAGGATCAACTGGCGTCCATGCCCCTCCAGGCGCGGATGATAGCTATCCAGCTCGGCCGGAATCGACTCGAGCGGCTTGTCGAGCCAGAGCTTCAGACTGCGCCGCGAGAGCCGGCGCACCAGATCACGGGTCGGCTCCAGAGCGACCAATTCACCATGATTCATGATAGCGATCCGATCGCACATCTGTTCGGCCTCTTCCAGGTAATGGGTCGTCAGCAGGATGGTGGTGCCGTTGCGATTGATCTCGCGCACAAATTCCCACAAATTATGCCGCAGTTCGACGTCAACCCCGGCGGTCGGCTCATCCAGAATCAAGAGACGCGGGCGATGGATCAACGCCTTGGCGATCATGAAACGCCGCTTCATGCCACCCGAGAGTGTGAGCATCACCTTGCCTAAGTGCGGCCCCAGATCGAGCCGCTCAATCAGCTCCTGCCGCCACTTCGGGTCATCCTCGACCCCGTAATAACCGGCATGCAGCTTGAGGGCCAGATCGATGGTGAAGAAGTTGTCGATCACAATCTCCTGATGAACCACGCCCAGCATCCGTCTGGTCTGCTGATACTGGCTACGATTATCAAAGCCGAAGGCGCTGATGCGCCCGGCATCGATGCGGCTGATCCCAGATACCATGTTGATCGTGGTACTCTTACCCGCACCGTTCGGCCCGAGCAGGCCGAAGATCTCACCCTGTTCGATGTCAAAACTTAGGTCTTTGACCGCTGGCACAGAAGCAAATGACTTGGATAGATTTTCGATGTGCAGTGCTTTTTCCATGGGCTGGACTATACCCTTCCGAAACACCCACACGCAAGAGCGGGATTGATCCATTCAGATTGCAACCAAAGCAGGATCGTCGGGGATTGCCCCGGCAGGCAAGAGGGCTCGACGGTAGCGATATTTTTGCTTTTGTCCCAAAAATGTTAACCTAATAAAAAAGGAGAGTATAATGCCAAAACTCGATCGCATCACCACCGGCGGGGGCGACAAGGGTGAAACCAGCCTGGTCGGCGGCAGCCGCGTCGCCAAATGTTCGCTCAGGGTCTGTGCCTACGGCAGCGTCGATGAACTCAACTCGGTTGTCGGACTGATCCGCTGCGAGGAGCTACCGGGCGGCCTACTCGGAAAACTCTGCCTGATTCAGAATCAACTGTTCGATCTGGGCAGCGAACTGGCCACCCCGCCAGCCGCCAATAGCCTTAACCAGGGATGGGGCATCAGTCAGAAACAAATTGCACAGCTTGAAGACTGGCTGCAAGAAACCAACGAGAAACTGCAGCCGACTGCAACCTTCGTGTTGCCCGGCGGCAGCAAGGCTGCGGCACTCTGCCATCTGGCCCGCACGGTTACACGCCGCACCGAGCGCGAGGTGGTCGCCCTGCAACAGACCGAAGATGTCGAACCGCTCTGCCTGCCCTACCTGAATCGACTGTCTGACCTCTTTTTTGTCTGGGCCCGGCTATGCAACGATGAAGGACGTGATGACCTGCTGTGGCAACGCCAGAACTGATCAGCGCAACTGATAACCCCCTATCCGACAGACAGGTGACAGCATGAGCCAGCCCCCTACCGAAGAGCCCCTGATCCCGCGTCTGCTCGCCAGCAACGCCCTGCGCGCCAACCTCTTCAAACACATGGATCTGAACAAGATGGCCGACTCCAAGGCCTCGATGATCCTCACCGCCTCGTCGCTGATCATCACCATCACCCTCACCCAATACGAGCAACTCCACCTGTCGACTGTCCTGCTCCTTGCAGGTTCCGGCCTGCTGTCGGTGGTGATGTCAATCCTGGCGATCATCCCGCCCTGGCATGCCACCGGAAGGACAAACCTGTTCTACTTCCGCTCCTTCGCCGAACTGGAAGAGGAGGAGTTCATCCGACAGTTCAAGGAGACGATCCTCGACAAGGAGAAGCTCTACGACGCCTACCTGCACGAGATCTACTATCTGGGGAGACACCGCCTGACCCGCAAGTATGCCCTGATCCGCAATGGCCTGTGGATTTTGTTAGTGGGGCTGCTGTCGGCGACGGGGTCGGAACTGATTCGGAGGCTGGCCCTATAGGCGAGAGGCGAGAGGCGAGAGGCGAGAGGCGAGAGGCGAGACATCTCTGTGGGTTAATATTCACCTGTCAACCTCTAATCCCGGTGAATGATCTGGTCGATCACCTCGGGAAAGACCACATCGGGGCCGATCAGAAAAAGTCGGTCATTGCCCTGCTCGCGGATCACAGGATCCATCTCGCACAATGAAATGATCTGTAACATTTTTTGAGGTGGCCTTGCATTGGCAATTCTTGACGGGTTGCCCTGTATGGGCTAGCTTTGCAGCAGCATATCTCAAGTTTTCACGCGAGGGCCGGCCTTGTTTGAAATCCGAAAACACTCGACTTAATAATGGCCCGCTGCCACCAAAAAAAAACAAGCTCTAACTCAAAACAATTCCGTACCCATTCCCTCACTTTCGATGTTCAGACAAAAGATTGGCGCATTCTCGGATAGGACTTAATGACTTTTTCGAGCGAGAATATTGGCAGAGATTGTAGAGAATAAAACTTCAAAGGTGAAAACCATGAAAATCCTGCATACTGCCGACTGGCATCTTGGCCGAATCTTCAACAAACAACACCTAACCGAAGATCAGCGCCACCTTCTCAGTCAACTTAAAAACTACCTCGAAGAGACACCTCCCGATGTTCTGGTGATAGCCGGTGACATTTATGATCGCAGCATCCCCCCGGAAGAGGCGATAAGCCTGCTCGATGACTTTCTCAGCAAAGTTGTCTTGGGCCTTAAAATTCCGACCATTTTACTCGGTGGAAATCACGATGGCCAAGAGAGAATGGACTTCGGTTCACGACTGATGGAACACGCTGGTTTGCATGTGGTCGGAAGGGCGACCACGAGGCCGGCCCAGATTCTCATCGAAGACGAACACGGTCCGGTTTACTTCTATCCGCTGCCGTACGCCACACCGATCGCCTGCCGTGAGCTTTTCCCGGCAGGCGAAATCAAGACCCACCACGACTGCATGGTTCAGCTGGTTGAGACTGTCAAGGCGATCCACCCGGAGGGCGCAAGAAGCATTGTGATCACCCATGCTTTTATTGCGGGGGGTGAAGAGTCGGAATCAGAACGTCTACTGGGGGTCGGCGGGGCTACCGATGTAGCCCCTGGCCTGTTCAAAGACTTCGACTATGTCGCCCTGGGACACCTGCACCGCCCGCAGAAAGCAGGCGCTGAAAATATTCGTTACTCCGGCTCGCTGCTTAAATACTCCTTCTCCGAAACAGAGCATACCAAGGGGATGACGTTGGTAGAGCTTGATGCCGCTGGCTTGGCCGGTCACAGCCAGGTCAGTTTCAGCCCATTGCACGATGTCAGGAGAATCGAGGGACATTTTGCAGAATTGCTTGAGGCGGGGCGAGTCCGCCCAAGCGATGATTACCTGCACATTACTCTGCTCGACGAAGGGGCGATCCTTGACCCGCTTCCCCGCTTGCGTGAGGTTTATCCGAACGTCTTGGAAGTGCGGCGAAAAATCATTGCTGGGCCAGGACGGACACGCACCCAGGATGGGCTGGCCGATTTCAAGAAGCGCTCGGTTGAAGACCTGTTTGTTGATTTCTTTTGCCAGGTAACAGATGAGGCCCTGAGTGATGAGCAGGCCTGGGCCTTTGCAAGGGTCGTCAACGCAGATAAAACCATCGAGGAAACAAACTGATGCGACCAATAAAACTGACCCTGTGTGCCCTAGGCCCCTTTGCTGGTGAGCAGATTTTTGACTTCGGTGAGTTGGGCGATAACAACATTTTCTTGATCACTGGCAACACCGGTTCGGGGAAAACCACAATGTTTGACGGCATGTGCATCGCCCTGTTTGGCGAAAGTTCGGCCGGGCAAACCGGGCGGCAGGCGCGTGATCTACGCAGTGACTTTGCCCACGAAAATCTTCTGACCGAAGTGACATTTGACTTCAGGCTGGGGAGTGGCAAGACGTACCGCGCCTACTATGCTCCAGAGCAGGAGCGGCCAAAAAAACGCGGCGGCGGCACGGTTAAAATTACAGCTAAGGCATGCCTCCACGCGATTCATGCCACTGATGAAGCTGAGCTCCTCGCCGAGGGGGTAAGGGTAACCAAAGAAAAAATAGAGCGTTTGATTGGCCTTGACTCAAGTCAGTTCCGTCAAGTGGTCATGCTCGCCCAGGGCCAGTTCCGCGGCCTGCTTGAAGCCGATTCGCAAGACCGGGAAAAGATCTTCGAAACCCTCTTTGGCACGCAGTACTACGCTCAGATTGAACAACGACTCAAGGAGGAGGCCGCCGAGATTCAGAGAATGTACCGGGATGCCAAAGGCAAACTGGTAACAATTCTGGAAGGGGTGGGATATGCAACCTTGCAGGAGCTTGAGGACGGAATAATAGAACGGCAGGGTGCCATTAAGGATTTGAAGAAAGAAGAGCAAGCGGCCGAGAAGATCGTCAGCGGCACTCAATCCGCCTTCGACGCAGGAAAGGCCGGCAACGAAAAACTGAAAGAATATGCAGAGTGTCAAACCGCCCTGAATCTCCAGATGGCCAAAACTGAAGAATTCAAGTTGATGGGGCAAACCCTGCAGCAGGCCGAAATGGCGGAGCGGATCGATCCTTTATACAGGGGGCAGTCCCAAAGGCGGCAAGAAGAGGGAAAAGTACGGATTGAATTAACGCACAAAAGAACCACGCTCGAAACTGCCAAGGCGGCAAAGGAAGCTGCCGCCGCTAAGCTGAAAACCGCCGAAGGGAAAAAGCCTGATATCGAGCTGAAGAAACTACAACGGCAAACCCTTGAAGATAAACTTCCCAAACTTCGCGCGTATAACCAGGCAAGCAATGACTTAAAAATCGCCCAAAACAATCACACCCTTGCTCAGCATAATCAGGCTGCGATCAAAAAGAGTCTTTTGGGTCTGACGACAGGCTTGCGAACAGCGCGGATTGATCTTGAAAGTCTGCGCAGCAACGACCGGGATCTGGATGCGATCACCAAAGAAGGACTGACCATCAAAGGTCTCATTGAGTGTCATGATGAGATCAACCGCCTTGATCAAGCTATCGCCAACAAAAATCCGGAGATTGTGACTGCGGAAGAGGCCATCAATTCACAAAAAGAGGACGTTCAAAAAGCCAGGCTCAGTCAAAGAGAAACTTTTGGCGCCTGGGTCGAAGGGCAGTCAGCGCGGATTGCCGAGACCCTACAGGATGGGCATCCCTGCCCGGTCTGCGGGTCGGCCGATCACCCAATGCCTCAACATCATATTGGGGAGAAGATTACCGATGAACAACTGGCGGCGCTGGATGAGCGCATTACCCAGGCCGAAGACCTGCTAGCCAGGAAGACGGAGGAATTGCGTAAACTGCAGAATGAGCAAGACAAGTGGGCAGCCCAAAAGGAGACCCTC
>JAAXQE010000228.1 GCA_012974425.1 Geopsychrobacter sp. | reverse complement strand
ACCTCGGCGATGACCAAGAACAACATCCTGCAGCAGGCCGGGGTTTCGATCCTGGCGCAGGCGAATCAGGGTCCACAACTGGCCCTGTCGCTCCTCGGCTAATTTGTAGATTAACCTTTCGGGGGCCGGCCTGGCCGGCCCCCGCTTTTTCCCAGAAAAGCGGTTAATTAAGTAACCGAAGCAGGAGGGAACGATGAACATTGATGCACTCAATCTGCAGAATGTCGCGCAGCCGCAGTCGAACAAGGGGCCTGATCAGGCGAGTGACGCCAGAAAAAAGGTCGAGGATACGGTCTCGGGCGAGCAGGCCGAAAATAAACAGGTTCAACCCGAAGAGATGCTCCAGCAGATCAAGGCCTTAACCGAGGACGGCCTCTACAGCGTGCGCTTCGAGAACGATGAACGCACCAACGGACTGGTGGTCAAGATTGTCGATCACGAAAAGGATGAAGTCATCCGTCAGTTTCCGGCCGAAGAGGTGCTGAACCTGAAGGTCGCAATGGAAGATCTGCGCGGCAACATCGTAAACACCGAGGGGTAGGGGCACGGCGTGCCGTGCCCGCGCGGCGCGTACGTCCAGGATCAGCCGTGCCCTCACCGGCGCGGATTCCACGGCAAAGGAAAAGGCTATGGCAGCGATCACATTCGGGGGACTGGCGACAGGGTTACCGACCGACGACATCATCACCCAGTTGATGGAGTTGGAACGCCGCCCGCTGGACCGCCTTGCAGAACAAAAAACCACCGAAACCACCCGGCTTAAAGCATTCAGTCAGTTTAACTCGACCCTGGATGACCTGCGCACCGCGGTCGGCAGCCTCAATATCACCAGTGAGGTGCGCACCAGCAGCATCAAACTGAGCAACGAAGATGCCTTTTCCGCCGTCAGCACCGGCGCCGCGAGCGGTAGCTACGATGTAGCGGTGGCCCAACTGGCCCAGGTGCAAAAGAGCGTCAGCGCCGGGGTCGCCTCCCAGAGCGACAGTCTGTTCGGCAGCGGCAGCCTGACCCTGGGCGATGAGGTCATCGCTATTGATGAGGACAACAACTCGTTGATCGGCCTGAGCGAAGCGATCAATGCCATCTCCGCCAAGACCGGGGTGAGTGCCAGTATCATCAACGATGGCAGCGGCAGCAATCAGTACCGCATGGTCCTGACCGGCCAGGATGCGACCACCGCTTTTACCCCCAGTTTCGATCTGGTCGATGCTGCAGGCGACCCGATCAGCTTCGATCTGACCAAGACCCGCTCCCCCCAGCAGGCCGTGGCCTATGTCGACGGCATCAAGGTGGTGAGCGACAGCAACAGCTTAACCGGCGTGATCTCGGGCGTAACCCTCAATCTGAACGAAGCCAGCAACATGCTTTCCTCAGGCACCCCCGAGGTGGATGTCGATCCGGTCGATTGGGCCGATCCGCCGACCTTTGAGACGACCCTGATGACCGTGGCGCCGGATACCGCAGCCCTAAAAGAGAAGATCAGCGGCTTTGTCGAAAGCTATAACAAGGTGATGGACTGGATCTCGGCCGGTTATGCCGAGTTTGGTGCCAGCGCCCCCACCGAGGCCGAGATTGAGGACGGCGCCGAAGAGTCGCTGAGCGATGTGTTGCGCGGCGACAGCACGATCAATTCGGTCAAGCGCCAGTTGCAGTCGATGCTGTCGACGGTAGTCGATACCAGCGGTTCGCTGAGCACCCTGTCGCAATTGGGGCTCTCGACCCAGCGTGACGGTTCGCTCAAGCTCAACGACAGCACGCTGGATAAGGCGCTGACAAACAATTTCGACGATATCGCCAAGCTGCTGGCGGGCGAAGGGGAGACCGCCGGGGTGATGAAGGGCTTCAATACCACCCTGCTGACCATCACCGGGGCCGGCAGCGGCATGTATGCCGAGAAGAAAGATCGTTACGAATCGGTGGTCAAGCGGATAGACGAGGATCTGTTGCGCATGGAACCGCGCATCGCCAAGAAGGAAGAGGTCATGCGTAAGCGCTTCGGCATGATGGAGCAGTTGATCAGCGGCATGAACAATCAGAGCAGTTTTTTGACCCAGCAGATGGATATCCTTAACAACATGACCTCGGGGAATCGATAATGAATGCCTATATGAACCAGTACCAGAACAACCAGACCCTGACCGCTACGCCAGAGCAGATCCTGATCCAGCTGTATGATGGAGCGATCCGCTTTGTGCGCCAGGCAAAAATGGCCTTGGACGAGGGGCGTGGGGCCGATAAGGCCAAGGCGATCAGCAAGGCGGTGGCGATTGTTACGACCTTCTCCAATACCCTCAATCGTGAAGTCGGGGGCGAAATTGCCGAAGAGTTGAGTCGGCTCTATGACTTTATCCTGCGTGAACTCTCGGAGGTCAACAGCAGCAACGATGCCGCCAAGCTTGCACCGGTAGAGAAGATTCTGCTCGACCTGCGCGAGGCCTTTGTCGGCGCGGCGGAGCTCAACCGCCAGGGCGCTCAGGCTGCCCCGGCCAGCCCGAACAGCCCCTACGCGCCGAGTCCGCAGAACGCCCAGCAAATTCAAGCGACTGGCGAGGTCGCGCCGCGATCCTTTGCGGCGTCTTGCTGATCTCATGCCGACTGGCTACTTAAGAAACCTAGTCCGGCAGGATCTCGATTCCACTCTAGGGAGGCGCAGATGACCGGCTTTGCCCCGCAGACCGAAAAGTTGCTCGCCGTTTCAAGCGAGCAGTACCGCGAACTGCAGCAACATGCTGAAAAGCTGTTGAAAATGCTGGATAGCTGCGACTACTCAGGCGTGCATGAGCATGCCGCCAGGCTGCAGGCATTGCAGTCTGCGGCCTGCGCGCAGGATGAGACGCTGCTGCCGCTGCTCAAGAGCAATCTACCGACCTGGCAGGGGCACCCGCTCTACCGCACGCGGCTGCGCTTGATCACCGCGATCCTCGAGATCAACGCCTTGCTTATGCCCAGGATCGGAGCCATGAAGGCTTTTCTGGGCGCGGAGTTGGAGCAGCTTAAAGGGGGGCGGATGGCGATATCGGGCTACCATTCCACCACCAAAAGGACCAGCGCGACCGCCCGCGGGATCGGTTGAGCAGGCGGTGAGGATCGGTCTATTGCCTGGCAACACCTGCTCGGTTTTCCTGATGTTTTCACTGATTGCCTTTAGAGATAATCCGTGGCACAATTGTGCAGTTAACTATCAACATTAAAACATCAATCTAACAAAAATGATTGTGGCCTTGCTGTTGGATGCGAGGGGGCCGCGAGTCGACCATTTTTGATCCTGCTTCGGGTAAGCTAATGTCCGTACTAGACCATCTCAAGGAATATCGGGTTGTGCAAATTTCGCTGCCGCGTCATGGTGCTGAGCCCACAGTTGTCGACGGTGTCGCCCTGGCACAGAAACCACCTATTTTTGAGGTTACCTTTCTGCCGGACCAGCTTCAGCCAGCCTCGTTTGATGAACAGGCTGGCTGTCTGGTATCCTTTGTCGCTGCCGATGGCTCAACGCTGGGGTTTTCTGCCGAGGTCGTCAGCGTCGCCAGTGATACCAAGCTGCTCTTGCGGGTATTGGATGCATCCAGCCAGGCGCAACAACGTGCCTATTTCCGGGTGGATGCTGCCCTGTCGGTCAGTTATTGGCCGATCGATGGCGAAGATGTCAGTGCCCAATCGGTACAGACTCCGGTCAATCTGAGTGGTGGTGGAATCCGTATCCCGGTGAAAGAGGCGCTGCGCGACGGGCGCAAGGTCGGTCTTGAGATCATTATTGATGTGCCGAATCCGCGCGTCATCGAGTGTAGGGCTGTGGTTATTCGTTCCTTTTTACTGGGCGGGGTGATGCAGCTTGCGTTGCGTTTCGTCGATATCGAAGAGGAAGAGCGCGATGCGCTTGTGGCCTACTGTTTCGCCGAACAGCGCAAGCAGTTGCGACTCAAGGTGCATATGCTGGGAATGGATACCTAGTCTCCCCCCGTGCTTTTACGCCTCGACCAGCAGCTTGTCTACGGCGTTGACAGCGGTCTCGGCCTCTTTGGCAATGGGAGGCGATTCACCAACGGCCACTCTGAGTTGCAGCTGAACTCGATGGCACCACTTGGGGTGCATATATCTAAAATCCCATCCGGCAACCGGCTGGGATTTTTCAGTAACACAGATGTGAATTCAATGGGCGAGATATGGGAACAGCAGCATGATCGCAAAAAATATTACGTTGGCAATCAAGATAACCAGCAGAACCGATTCCCACATTATTTTCGGCGTGACCTCGATCTTATCTGGATCCTCATGCCGAAAGCCGTGCTCACCGAACCAGTCTCCTACAGGTCGCATAGACCCGCTCCTTCCCCCCCCTGCACAGCTATATTTTAGCATGGTTGAATAGCCGCTTGCAGCCCAGACAGCTGAGTTTAAAAAATGATTTCAGGAGATAGGGCCTATCTCAACCTGTCCGATCCACGCCTTTTCCCAGCGCCGAATCCGCTCTTCAACACTCAGCTTTTCCGGGTGCAGTGCCGGGGGGCTGTCAGCCTGGTCTACGTGCAGACCATTAATGCTGTCGGCGTTGAGTACGCTGGTGATGGGGGGATAGACCCCGCAGACAGAGCAGTACAAGAGACGTTTCTAGTCCGGAAACCCCGGCCGATCCGGAAGAATCCATGCCGACTAGAGGCCCTCGTAAATAAGATAGCGATTATTCAGGCCGTCACTCACAATCAGCTTATTCCCCTCGACAAAAACTCCACGTGGGTTATTAAGGGTATTAGCTGACGGGGTGGCATCGACGGTACCGTCATGATTGTCATCGTTGCCCGTGGCCCCGCTGAAATCGGACTGCCCCAAGACCCGATCGGCCGGAGTGAAGTCGTCGATAGGGAAGCTGTCCCAGATCAAGACGCGATCGTTACTGTTATCGGCGATAAACAGCTGACCGTCTTTGCTGAACACCCCGATATAGGGGAAGTCGAGGGTCCGGTTGGTGGGTTTAGTGGGGTTGGTAGGGTTTGAGGGGTCGGTGGGTTTGGTGTCTTCGAAGCCGTCCCCATCATCGTCATTGGGCGCATTCAAGTTAAAGTCCGCCTGACCCAGGACCAGAGTGGCCGGGGTGAAGCTCTCAGTCGGGAACCTGTCCCAGATCAGGGCACGGTGGTTGCCAGAGTCGAGCACCACCAGCTTGGTGCCGTCGCTCCAGACTCCGGTAGGATAACTCAGGGTCTGCGCCGAGGGGGTCGAGGGGATGTCTTCAAAGCCATCCTGGTCCTTGTCATTGGCGGCATTACGGGTAAAGGAATCCTGCCCCAATACAATATGAGCGGCAATACCGTCGTCGGTCGGGATGCTGTCCCAGATCATCACGCGATTATTGTCACTATCGGCAACAATCAGCTTGCCGGCGACGGCAAAGGATGCTTCCGGGCTCGACAGCCCACTGGCGGTGGTTGCGGGGAGATCTGAAGAAAAATTGGGCTGCCCGACCACCGCATCGGCCCTGCCCGGCCCGCTGGTCGGCACCGTATCGTAGATGAGGATGCGGCTGTTGTCGGTATCGGTCATGAAAAACTTGCTGTTATCGACCGAGAGGGATTGGGGACCGCCCAGGTCGCTCTGGCTGGTCCCGGTGGTTATGGTGGCAAAATCGGGCTGGCCGAGGACAAAATGGGCACTGGCGCCGTCGCTGGTCGGGACGCTGTTGAAACCGAGCACCCGTGAGTTAAACCAGTCGGGCAGGTAGAGAACCCCGTTGTGTACCACCGGGTTGCCGTAGTTATCATCAAACGTATCGGCGGCGGCGGGGCCACCCTGATTAGGAGCTGCGCCAGTGAAATCGCTCTGGCCGATCACAACGCTGGCTGCCTGGAAATTGGTAAAGGTCAGGGGTTGAGGATCTGG
>JAAXQE010000234.1 GCA_012974425.1 Geopsychrobacter sp. | reverse complement strand
GCTGACAGCGCTTATTCTTTTTGCCTGTGGTTGTCGATCCGCCGCTTCAGTTCCCTGCTGTTCAGAACCGACTCATCAAAAACGATCGCGCCGTTTTTATCGATCAGCAGCAGGCGCGGAATGGTGAAGATGCCGTAGTTGCGTCGCGCCTCACCGGCGTCGATTATGGTGCTGTCTGCTGGCCGAAAGTTGTGTTCTGCGGTGTGTGTCCTGATGTTCTCTGCCGAGTCGGCGAGATAGACCGAGATGTAGGTGACCCCTGATTCTGTCAGGTAGTCACGCAGTTTGTCGATCTGCTCGGCCTGTTCGAGGCAGGATGGACACCAGGTCGTCCCCATCTCGACCAGCAGGATCTTTCCAGTGAAGTCACTGAACTTAACCGGCTGATTTTCGAGGGTGCGCCCGTTGAAATCGGGTGCCTTGTCGCCGACCTTGAGCTTGGCAAGGGCCGGGGAGGCGAGGCACACCAGCAGGGCGACCAATAGCAGTGGAAAACAAATTTTCATAGAGCAAATCTCCGGTTTGCCGAGGCGGCATGGATTTCGCCGGGGAGTTTAGCAGCCTTTTCTGGCTTGTTCAAGTCGTTCTTTGGTGATACCGGGCTCTTGGTGCATGTTCTATAATTACGTGGTCAGTATAATTTTGGCGAAAATTAAGTCAAGATAAAAAACGTTCGTATTGTGTAAGTACTTGCATATACTGCAATAAATTGTTTTATAACGCTGTTTTCTAGTGCTTGCTTCCATGGCAAAGTTCGGTTAGTACTCCGCCACTGGCCTTGGGATGAACAAAGGCGATGCTGGCGCCGTGAGCACCTTTGCGTGGGGTTTTGTCGATCAGGCGGACCTCTTTGGCTTGCAGATCGGCGAGCGCGGCTTCAAGGTCGTCGACCTCATAGGCAATATGGTGAATCCCTTCGCCGTTCTTCTCCAGAAACTTGGCGACGGGCGAGTCAGGCGAGGTTGGTTCCAGAAGTTCAATCCGACTTTCGCCAACCTGGAAAAAGGCAACCCGGACCTGCTGTTCGGCAACCTCTTCGGTCCCCTCAAAGTTCATCCCGAGAACGTCACGGTAGAAAGGGGTGGCGGTTTCAATATTTTTAACCGCAATGCCGATGTGGTTGATTTTTTTAGTCGTCATATGATCACTCCTGTTTGCTAGCTTGATGTGAGGATTGAGGTTTGGATTAATGACCACGCCGGAATGCTGCAAGCAACCGTCTGGCGGCGGCGCTGGGAGTGGTGGTGCCCTGGCCAACCCCGGCTTGGAGCAGGGGCAGCAGGGCGGAGACATTTTTGTCGCGCATGAAGAGGTCCTTGAGGTCGTCTGTCACCAGGGTCCACATCCAGTCGTGGGCCTGCAGGCGGCGTTTTTCAGCGAACTCGCCGCTCTCTGTCAGGCGCTCGCGGAACTCTTCGATGGTCTGCCAGATCTCGCTGATCCCCTCATTGTGCAGGGCGCTGCACAGCAGGGCGGGGACCTGCCAGCTCTTGCTTTTGGGTTTAATCAGATGCAGGGCGTTAGCGTATTGCTGGCGAGCCAGTTCGGCACGCGGCCGGTTTTCGCCTTCGGCCTTGTTGATCAGGATCGCATCGGCGATCTCCATCACTCCTTTTTTGATCCCCTGGAGCTCGTCACCGGCGTTACTGAGTTGCAGGAGCAGGAAGAAGTCGACCATCGAGGCGACGGTAATCTCCGACTGGCCGACGCCGACGGTTTCGACGATGATAATATCGTAACCGGCCGCCTCGCAGAGCAGCATGGATTCACGGGTTTTGCGCGCGACACCACCTAGGTTGTCGCCAGTGGGTGAGGGGCGGATAAAGGCGTTCTTTTCGCGCGACAGCAGTTCCATGCGGGTTTTGTCGCCGAGGATCGAGCCGCCGCTAAGCTGTGAGCTGGGATCGACGGCCAGGATGGCGATACGCTGGCCCTGCTCGATCAGCATCATCCCCAGGGCTTCGATCAGGGTGCTTTTGCCGACTCCGGGGACGCCACTGATACCGACGCGGATTGCCTTGCCTGAGTCAGGCAGGAGCTCGTCAAGCAGGGTGGTGGCGGCGCGGGAGTGATCGGGGTTGCGGCTCTCGATCAGGGTGATCGCTTTGGCCAGCGAGCGGATGTTGCCGCTGCGCACGCCATCGGCTATTTGTTTGATTTTTGGCAAGGGAGAACCTTTTTTTGCCACAGAGAGCACAGAGAAACACAGAGAAGATCAAGATCTTTTTTAGCCACGGACACACACGGACAGAGGCGGGACAGAATCGAAAAGCAAAAATCTCGATTTTGGTTTAAAGCCTTAATGCCGCTTTTGAATGATTTTCTGTTCTTGCTTTTGTCCCGCAGTCGTCCGTGTGTGTCCGTGGCCAATATGCTTTTCTCGGTTTTCTCTGTGCCCCTCGGTGTCCTCTGTGGCTAAAGAATTAGCCTTGTTTCTCTTCAATCGCGTCCAACGTCTGTCCGGCCGAGACCGTGATCGGGGTGCCGGGGCCGAAAATTTTACTTGCACCGGAAGCATAAAGTTCATCGTAGTCCTGGCGCGGAATAACCCCGCCACAGACAACCACAATGTCCTCGGCTTCGAGCTTTTTCAGTTCTGCGACCAGCTGTGGCACCAGAGTTTTGTGGCCGGCGGCCAGAGAAGAGACGCCGACCACGTGCACGTCATTCTCAACCGCCATCTTGGCCGCCTCTTCGGGGGTTTGGAAGAGCGGTCCCATGTCGACGTCGAATCCGGCATCGGCGTAGGCGGTGGCGACTACCTTGGCGCCACGGTCGTGGCCGTCCTGGCCCATCTTGGCGATCAGGATACGCGGGCGCCGGCCTTCCTTGGCGGCGAAGCTGTCGATCCGTTGCTTGAGTTCATTGAAATCACTGTCGCTTTCAACCACAGATCCATAGGCTCCTGAAACGAGTTTGATTTCGGCGCGGTGACGGCCGAAGGTTTTTTCCATGGCGTCGGAGATTTCACCGATCGAAGCGCGCAGGCGTGAGGCCTTGACGCTGAGATCGAGCAGGTTTCCCGTACTATTTTCACATGCCGCAGTGATATCGGCAAGCGCCTGCTGGCAGGCGGCCTCATCACGCTCGGCGCGCATCTTCTTGAGCCGCGCGATCTGCCCCTCGCGAACGGCGGCGTTGTCGACATCGAGCACCTCGATCGGGTCCTCTTTGGCCAGTTTGTATTTGTTGACCCCGACGATGACGTCGCGACCCGAATCGATAGCGGCCTGTTTCTTGGCCGCCGATTCCTCGATGCGCAGTTTCGGCATGCCTGATTCGATCGCCTTGGTCATGCCGCCGAGACCATCGATCTCATCCAGGATCTTCTGTGCTTCATCGATCAGGCCCTTGGTCAAACTCTCAACATAGTAGGAACCGCCGAGGGGGTCGACCACGTTGCAGATCCCTGATTCTTCCTGGATGACCAACTGGGTGTTACGCGCGATCCGCGCACTCTGGTCGGTCGGCAGGGCGATCGCTTCGTCGAGGGCGTTGGTGTGGAGCGACTGGGTGCCGCCCAGGACTGCCGCCATCGCCTCAATGGTGGTGCGCACGACGTTGTTGTAGGGATCCTGTTCGGTCAACGACCAGCCACTGGTCTGACAGTGGGTGCGCAGCATCGATGACTTGGGGTTCTGCGGCTTGAACTCTTTCATCAGTTTGGCCCACAGATAACGCGCGGCGCGGAGCTTGGAGGCCTCCATGAAGAAGTTCATGCCGATGGCGAAGAAGAATGACAGGCGTGGGGCAAAGGCGTCGACATCCAGGCCCTTGGCGACCGCGCTGCGCACGTATTCGAGGCCATCGGCCAGGGTGAAGGCCAGCTCGAGGGCGTTGTTGGCGCCAGCTTCCTGGATGTGGTAGCCGGAGATCGAGATCGAGTTGAACTTGGGCATCTTCTGGCTGGTGTACTCGATAATGTCACCGATGATGCGCATCGAGGGGGCTGGCGGGTAGATGTAGGTGTTGCGCACCATGAACTCTTTGAGGATGTCATTCTGGATGGTGCCGGCCAGCTTCTCCTCACTGACCCCCTGTTCTTCGGCGGCAACGATGTAGTTGGCCAAAATAGGCAGCACGGCACCGTTCATGGTCATTGAGACCGATACCTTGTCGAGCGGGATGTCGGAAAAGAGGATCTTCATATCCTCGACCGAGTCGATGGCAACCCCGGCCTTGCCGACATCGCCCTCGACACGCGGATGGTCCGAGTCGTAGCCGCGATGGGTGGCCAGGTCGAAGGCGACCGAAAGACCCTGTTGGCCAGCGGCCAGGTTGCGTCTGTAGAAGGCGTTCGACTCTTCAGCGGTCGAGAATCCGGCATACTGGCGCACCGTCCAGGGTCGACCGGCGTACATGGTCGCCATCGGTCCGCGCACAAAGGGGGCCAGGCCGGGGAGGGTGTCTGCGGTCTCCAGCCCGGCGGTGTCTGCAGCAGTGTAGAGTGGTTTGACGCTGATCCCTTCGGGGGTCTCCCATTTGAAACTGGAGAGGTCGTCAGTCTTTTTCTCTTTCTTGGCCTGGGTCTCCCAGTCTTTCAGAGTTTTCTTCTCGAAACTGCTCATGGCGGTTCCTTTCTGTATACGTTTTTGAATTAGATGAGGATGTTTTGTTTGTGAGTAGGTGGCCTCAATTAGATTGCCAGGTGATCAGCGGGTAACAACGGCCAGAACTTCGACATTTTCATCGCTCTTGGAGAGCAGGCGGTGCTTGACCGAGGAGTCGAAGTAGGCGGCGTCGCCTTCTTTAAGGAGGAAGCGTTCGTCGTCAAGAATCAATTCGGCATCCCCCTTGAGGATGAGGAGGAATTCTTCGCCTTCATGACTGTAGAGGTTCTCCTCCGAGGCTCGCTCAGAGATGGTCAGCAGGAAGGGTTCCATCTTTTTATTGCTCTTGCGGTAGGAGAGGGTCTCGTAGGTATAGCCATGCCCGGTGCCATCTTTAGAGATGACCCGGCTGACGATGCGTCGGTCCCCCTTGTGGACAATCTCATATTTGGCAACCGCTTCCCCTTCTTCGAAGAAGTAGCTCATCTTGATATCGAAGAAACGGGCAATCTTGGAGAGGGTGGCGATGGGCGGAGAGACATTATTGTTTTCGATTTGCGAAATCAGGGCCGGCGAGAAGCCTGTCTCGGTCGCGACGTCCTGCAGGGTCAGCTTGCGCTCCTTGCGGAGTTGCTTGATCTTTACACCGATGTTGAATTCCATGGAATTGTCCAGAAAATAGAATAGGGTTTTATATTCATTCCTGTATAGCTGACATGGTAGAAAATGTCAATACCAATATTTATCCAAGGTAAAAAAATTTACCCAGGATAAACCTTGTTAAGTTAAGGTAAACATAATTAGATCTAACGGGAAAACACTGTGGGCTGTCGCGGGACACAGGGAGCTACGATTTTATGTTAAGCTGTCCTGGCTTGCTGGAGCAGGGGTGGTGGACGGTTTGACTAGGAGGACTAAGATGAAGCGAGAGGAGCGGCAGCGCGAGATCTTGAACTTGCTCGACAGGCAGGCAGGGATTTCGGCTGGAGACCTTGCCCGGCAATTTCGCGTGTCACGCATGACGATTCACCGCGACCTGAGCAGCCTGCTCAGCCAGGGCTTGTTATTGCGAATTCGCGGTGGCGCTGTCACCAGAGGGAGGAGTTCTGCACCACAAGAGAACTGTTCCGTTTGCGCGCGGCGAATTGTGCCTCACCAGAGCAGTGAAGTGCATTGTTTAGATGGTTCGGTCGATATCGCTTGCTGTGCCGCCTGTGGCTTGCGCCGCTCTATTGAACGCGGTGGGGGTGGGCAGATATTGGTCGGGGATCATATTAGTGGGCGGCCGGTGTTGGCCGCTGAGGCATTTTTCCTGGTCAATTCGTTGGCATCACCCTGCTGTCAGCCCTCGTTGCTCAGCTTTGCCAGCGAGAATGAGGTCTCATTGTTTCAGGCGGGCTTTGGTGGTTCGATTGCGCGTCTGGAAGAGGCCCTGGAATTTTTGCGTGTGGCAGAAAATTTGGATCAGGCGTAAAGTTCCTCTTTTTACTAG
>JAAXQE010000030.1 GCA_012974425.1 Geopsychrobacter sp. | reverse complement strand
TAGTACAATCTGTCCATCCCTGACTACCACGACACAAGAAGAAAAAATGTCCTAGAATAGGTAACAGCTCGGCAACCTCACCCTTAGCAAGGGCAAAACTGCTATGGCCAGACAATTAAAGATATGGCAAATCATCCTACCCGGACTATTGCTGATCATACCCCTGGCTTGCCGTAACCGGCCCGTCATAGACCGTAGTCCGGAAGCGCACACCGGTCAGAGCAACCAGCAGCTTGTGACAGCAAAATCCTACATGGTCGCCACAGCGAATCCCTACGCCAGCGCAGCCGGTCAACGAATCCTGCAATCTGGCGGCAGTGCCATCGATGCCGCAATTGCGGTCAACATGGTGCTTACCCTGGTTGAGCCCCAATCCTCCGGGCTGGGTGGAGGCTCCTTCATCCTCTACTGGGATCAACAGCTGGATCGCCTCCACAGTTATGACGGCCGTGAAACCGCCCCGCACAGCGTGCAACCAGACCTGTTTTTTGACGCCGGCAAGCCGCTCTCTTTTCAACAGGCAGTGGCCGGTGGACGTGCCGTCGGGGTGCCCGGCCTGCTGAGAAACCTCGAACTCGCGCACCACAAACACGGGCGCCTGCCCTGGGCTGAACTCTTTAGCGAAGCGATCGAACTGGCGGAAAATGGTTTTAGCGTCAGCCCACGCCTCAGCCGTCTGCTGGCGGGACCTTCCAGAAACAAACTGCTGCGCAATCAAGCCGCGCACGACTATTTCTACCCGCAAGGCCAGCCCCTGCAGGCTGGTCAACGACTGCAGAATCCGCAACTGGCCAAGACTTTCCGCCTGCTCGCCGCGCAGGGCGCCAAGGCCCTTTACCAGGGAGAGTTGGCCCGACAGATAATACAGACCGTCAGGGA
Organism: Geopsychrobacter sp.; assembly: GCA_012974425.1. Classification (GTDB taxonomy): domain Bacteria; phylum Desulfobacterota; class Desulfuromonadia; order Desulfuromonadales; family Geopsychrobacteraceae; genus Geopsychrobacter. The sequence continues at coordinate 22,843 of JAAXQE010000030.1, read as the reverse complement.
GGATGCCAATCCTGGCCAGCTTGCCTTGACAGATCTGGCCAACTACCGGGCACGCGAACGTGATCCGCTCTGTCAGCCGTTTTACCGTTATCAGATCTGCGGTATGGGCCCTCCCTCATCTGGAGGGATTAGCCTGCTGCAGCTGCTGAGTCTGCTTGAGCAGGTGGGAATCGACCAGCAGCAGCCCGGTAGCCCTCAGACAATCCACCTGTTCGCCCAGGCCGGCCGGCTGGCCTTTGCCGACCGGGACAGATACATCGCCGACCCGGATTATAGCGAAGTTCCAATCCGGGGACTGCTCGATCCAGAGTACCTCAGGCAGCGTGCGAAACGGATCGACCCGCAGCAGGATTCCGGGAAAAGTGTCGCCGGCCTGACCGATGTTTACCCTCTGGCGGGCTACAGCCCGGAGCAACCCGGCACCAGCCATATGTCGATCATCGACCGCTACGGCAATGCGCTCGCCCAGACCGCCAGCATCGAACAGGAGTTCGGCTGTGGACTGATGGTTGGCGGCTTTCTGCTCAACAACGAATTAACCGACTTCTCCTTTGCCTGGCAGGACACAAGCGGTGGAGTCATCGCCAACCGGGTTGAAGGAGGCAAACGCCCCCGCAGTTCGATGGCACCCACCATGATCTTTGATCAAAAAGACAAACTGAAAATGGTGATCGGTTCTCCCGGTGGCAGTCGAATTATCCCCTATGTCGCCCAGACCATCGTCGGCACTCTGGTCTGGCGGCAAGATATCCAGACAGCCATCAACCAGCCCCACTATCTGCATATGAACGGCGCCAGCCTCGAGCTTGAAAAAGATACGCCCTTAGTGCAGCAGAAACCGGCACTCGAAGAGCGTGGTTATCGCGTGACAATTCGAGATCTCAACAGCGGATTGCACGGGATCATGATCAGCGAAGATGGCCTGGCAGGTGGCGCTGACCCCCGACGCGAAGGACTGGTTCTGGGGCAATGACTCCAGCAGCAATGTTGCCTGGCGTGCTACGATGAGGGCAGGATCTAACAAGAAAAAAACCGTCACCGGGGGCTGGAGCTGTTTTGATGTTGTCCCGCAGTCTTCACACTTCTACCCAAGCGTAAAGCGGCCTGGCTTCCAGTGAAAGACGAAACGGAGGAGATCTCCCATGTTTGAAAATGTCGATGTCCAAGAAGCTATCAAGCGCTCAATCCTGGTGGAAAAGTGTGCCCGCGACTTCTATCGGCTGGGGGCAACACACATGAAGGACGACCGTGCCAGGAAAACCTTTGAACTCCTGGCCGCTGAGGAGGAGGAACACGCCAAGTGGTTTTATGACATCTACGCAGGAGGCGATATTCCCGATTTTGATGCGTTCATGGCCGTCGACCCGAGTACGGACCTGGATTGGCTGAGTGACAAGGAAAAAGCCGTGATGCAAGAGATGGATGAGCGCCACGCTCTTGAACTGGCCATGCACAAGTCACAGGTGCTTGAGAAATCATTGCGCGACATGTCGGGCAAGATTGCCGACGACCGGGCCAGCGCAGTCTTTTTAAAAAATGCAGAGGCCACTCATCAACACTACGAATTGATCGAATCAGAATTCGCTCACCTGATGGGCATGGTTCACGAGACCGACATCGATACCTACGTCAGAGAGTGATCTGTCCCCCTGCGCGTTGGTTATCTGCTAAACTGTAGCGACCGGCCTATCACCCTAGGGAGGCAAAAATCTTTCCCTTCAGAACCCCACTGCTGTTGACCCTGCTCCTGCTCGGAATCTGCCAGCCGGCCAGGGCAGGCGCGTCAATTTCCCCTGTCCCAGCCACATCAGAGCATCGCCTCAGCGAATTACCCGATACTGAAACCCTGCGCAACTGGATTGAGCAGATCAAAGAGCATCCTCGCGGCCCCTTTCAAAGGATTCGCTGGTTCTGTCGGGATGGGGCAATCCTTCCACCCGACCCTTATGCCTGCCGCGAGCATGGCGGCGGTGTGCAACATGGTGAATGGAGCGAGCGGGTAAAGCTGCTGCGGCAACACAATTTCATGATCGGCAATCTGCTCGCTGACCTCTCGCGGGACAGCTTCTTTGCTCAACCGAACTGGGATGAAAAACTCAAGCAGATCATCCTCGAACAGTTCCTGCGCATTGCTGATAACGGCTGGATTTTCCGCCGGGCCCGCTACTATCGAGGGGCGATTCAGGCCGAAGATGAAAACTGGCACGGCCATTCCTTGCTGCTGGGCCTACTCAGGCAACCTGAACTACTTGACCGGCGCTTCATACTGCTGCGCGAAGCGGTGCGCTCTCTTCCCCACGGCCAGCATTCCCCACCCCTGACCGCCATGCGGCAGTTGGCACAGGCGCTCGAAAAACAGGATCCAGAGTTTAGCCCGCTGCGGATCAAGCTGCACAGCTGGCCAGAAGCGACGGATGCTGTCAGGGTCCGCCAACATGCACAAACAGCTAAGCCCGGGCTGCAGAATGATTACCGCCAGTTGGCGGAATTGATCGACGAGATCACCAGCCCCCAGGCTAGCCCCTTTCGTGAAGCGCTTCGCTTACAGGTAAGCCGCGATCCGCAACTGATCAAAATGCTGACCGAAAACATGGCGACCCTGGCCGATCTGCCGGTTGAAGACCGCTTTACCAGAACTTGTCAACTCCTGGTTACTATCCGCACCGAACTCAGTCGAGCCTCCAGTCAGATCCGCCAACTTGAGTGGCTCGACCTAAGTCTCGACCTGGAATTGGAACTTTACCGCTCCGCCAATCAACTCCTGACGAAGCTTCCCGTAGCCTCACGCCGCCAGCAGTTGGCCTGGATTCAGCTTGGGATTGATGCGCTCTACGGCACGGGGATGCTGTCCAAAAGGGAGTGGACAAGTTTGCGTGACAGTTTACAGACGCTGCAGAAGTCCCCGCTCTCAATTGAGCGCTACCAGGCTGAGCTCTCTTACTTGGCGCGCTTGACAGGCTGGGCGGAGAACCGTTTACACTATCATTTCGAAGCCCCGATCGAGTGGCTTGCCCAGCTCGATCCAGCTTTTCGGAACTTTGTGCCAGAACGGCTGCGCGGCAGTCCGCTGCTGCCGATTTCGCGTATGATCGACAACCTGCTGACCGACAGCCAGCAGCTACGCGGGGTCAGTCAGCGTCTGTTCGGAGCAGCGACCAGCGGACTGCAGCCGCTCAACCCCGGGCTGGCGCGCGGCCGGCTGGAGATTGTCGAAGATCCACAGCAACACAATTTTTCAGCGGATGGCATCTACCTGCTGTCGGAAACAGTCGAAGATCTGCCGCCAGTCGCCGGCATCCTCACGCGTGGCGCAGGCAACGCCCTCTCCCACATCCAGCTGCTTGCGCGCAACCTCGGAATCCCCAACCTCGTGATCGACAATCAGCTGCTGAAGCGGTTCGCCACGCATCAAGGCGAAATGATCGTGGTTGCCGTCAGCCCGGGCGGGGTGATCAGAATCGAAACGGACAGCGCAGACTGGCAGAAGATTTTCAAACAGAAAAAGCACGGGGCCGACTTCCTGATCGAGCCGAATCTGCAGAAGCTCGATTTACAGCAGCGCGACACCATCAGACTGGACCAGCTAGGCGCAGAGGATTCGGGGCGAATCGCCGGACCCAAGGCAGCTAACCTGGGCGAATTAAAACAGCTCTACCAGGGGTTGGTTCCCGACGCACTCGTCATTCCCTTTGGCCGCTTCCGCCAATTTCTAGAGCAAACGTCGGCCCCGAACGGCCAGACGCTGTTCGACTGGATAGGCGACAACTACAAGCGCCTCGCAGAGGTGCCGGATAGCGCGGCACAGAGTCAGTTTCTCGCGCAACTGCGCGAACAGATTGCCTCCGCCCCGCTCGAACCCGATTTTCTCGCCGCATTGCGTGCCTCACTCGACGCTAGTTTTGGTCTGGACGGGAGCTACGGAGTCTTCGTCCGCAGCGACACCAACGTCGAGGATCTGCCGAATTTCAGCGGGGCCGGGCTGAACAAAACCGTCCCCCACGTGGTCGGGTTCGACAATATTGTGCAGGCGATCCGTACCGTCTGGGCCTCCCCTTTCAGCGATCGGGCCTTCAGCTGGCGGCAGGCCCATATGCGCGCTCCCGAGCAGATCTACGCCTCGGTGCTGCTGATGTTGAGCGTTCCTGTCGAGAAATCAGGGGTGATGGCGACCATTGATCTGGCGACAGGCAATAGCGATTTCTTGCAGGTGGCCGTCAATGAAGGAGTCGGGGGCGCAGTCAGCGGCCAGCGTGCAGAGGAGCTCCTGATCAACAGACAAAACGGCGAGGTTCGCCTGTTGGCTCAAGCCAGTGCCGTTCAGAAACCTATTCTGCTGGCGCAAGGGGGGGTCCAAAAGGTTTCGGCCAGCGCCCCGGAGCAGCTACTGAGCAGGGTAGAACTCGAGACATTACGTCAGATGGCTGAAGAGCTGCCGGCCCGTTTCCCCGCGCTGCTCAAGCCTGATGGCAGCAGCAAACCGGCGGATATCGAGTTCGGCTTCCTGAAGGGGAGATTTATTCTGTTTCAGATCCGCCCGTTAGTGGAGAGTAAACGGGTTAAAAATGAGCTACTCCTGCAACAGCTTGATACCAAACACGCCAAGATAACCTCTCGCGTTAATCTCGAACAAGTCCCCGCGGTGAAGACCCCATGAAGCGCGCAATTCTGTTCCTGCTAGTGGTGGCTTGGGCGAAGATCTGTTGGGGTTACCCCCTGGACGCGGCGGAACAGACCGGGGTTGCCCGATTGGAAGGCGTTCGGCTGGTTCAGCAGGGCGCAGCCAAAGGGCACAAACTGCCGCCGGGTGCTCTGTTGACCAGTGCGCAAATTCATCTACAGCTGCTGGCTCAACCGATTCTGGAACTGCCGGAGACAGACCCACAACTCAGTGCGAAAATCATCGCCCTGCTCGGTAAAGATCGGCAGGATTACAGTTTTTCACTGCTCGATCTGAGCAAGCCTGGGCAACCGATCTACGCTGAACATCAGGCCGAGAAGAATTTCAACCCGGCCAGCCTCGGTAAAATCCTTATTGCGGTCGCTCTATTTCAGGCCCTGGCCGATCGCTATCCAGATGACCTTGAGGCCCGTCGCGAACTGCTCCGCAGCAGAGAGCTGGTAGCCAATCAGTTCATCCACAAGGATGAACACAGGGTGCCCTTCTGGGATGCCAAACAGCAGCGCCTGAGTTATCGGAAAATTGTCGAAGGGGATAGAGCCAACCTTTGGAGCTGGCTCGACTGGATGCTCTCGCCCAGTTCTAGCGCTGCGGCCACAATGGTCCTGCGAGAGAGCCTGCTGATGGTGCAGTTCGGCAAGAACTACCCGGTCGATGACCAGACGGCTGCAGATTTCTTTCAGCAGACGCCGACGGGGCCCTTGATGCAGTTGCTGATCCATAGCCTGCACGAGCCGCTGCAGCGGAACGGTTTGGACCCACAGCGACTGCGCCAGGGTGGATTTTTTACCGCCAAGGGGAGGGAGTTGGTTCCGGGTGGCAGCAGCCGAGCCGACACCCGCAGTCTGCTCAATCTGCTGTTAAAATTGGAACAGGGGGAGCTGGTCGATCAATTCTCCAGCCTGGAGCTGAAGAAGTTGCTCTACCTGACGAAAAAACGGATCCGCTATGCCTCGCATCCAGCCCTGGATAAAGCCGCGCTCTACTTCAAGTCGGGTTCACTCTACAGCTGTCAGCCGGAGGAGGGGTTTATCTGCAAGGCCTATCAGGGGAACGCGAGAAATCTGCTCAACTCGGTGGCGATTATCGAAGACACCCAGGGGGAGCCCCCCCTGCACTACCTGATGGTGCTCAGTTCAAATATTTTGAAGGTCAACTCAGCTGTGGCCCACCAGACCCTGGCGATGCGGATTCACCGCTTGTTACAGGCGGAAAACAGGCTGCGGATTAAGAGCGATTCTGCAGAATAAGGCCGTCGAGCTGAACGATCAGACGTTTCAGCCATTCGCCGCCGCGGGTATCTTCGGCCAGGGCGACGGCGATGTAACGTCGGCCATCATGCTCGACGATCGCGCTGTCGGCATGAAATTGGCGCCAGGAGCCCGACTTGCGATAGATCTGGGCGCTCGGCTGACAGGTTTTCAACCCCTTGACAAACTTGTGGCAGATTGCCGGTTGGCCGAGGATCTCTTTCATCTCGCGGCTCATCTCCGGTGACACCAGCTGACCGGTTTCGAGCAGGTAGTAAAAGCGCGCCACCTGAAAGGCCGTGGCCCCGTGAGACAGGTTAGCGAGCGGATCACGCTTCCAAGCCCCGGCCTTACCGTAATCCTTGCCGACCCAGAGGCCGCCGTTGCGCTCGATGTCGTAGAGGCGGTAACGTGGAGACTGCAGCAGTGCCGCGAGATAGGGTTTGCCGACCCGATTGAGCATTTCGGTGGCGGCCTGGTTGGAGGAGTTACGGATCATCCGGGTCAGAGTCGCGCGGGTTGCCGGGTCGAGTTCCATTTCACCGGCGTTGATCCGCTCAAAGGCACCGAGCAGGATGGCGATTTTCGGCAGGCTGGCGGCGTACATCATCTGATCGCCATTCACCGACGCCAACTGCGGAGCAAAGGGATCGGTAATATCGACCAGCGCAATACTCAGCTTTTTCCGCGCCACTGCCGTATCAAGCTGCAAATCCTGCAGACAGGACTCCAGCCCCTGCTGCAAGCGGGTATTCAGGCTGCCATCAAGTGGCGGTGGACTCTGTCGAGCGGATAAGGGGGAGGCACAGAGCAGGATGAGCAGCAAAACGATAAAACTTTTTAATTTTCCCATAAGCAGCGACTATACCTGACAAGCAGGAGAAAAAGCAAATGCACGCAAAAGACGAACTGAGAAACAGCTGCGACCAACGCTATCCGGCACGCCGGATACTGGGGCTGCGGGCCGGGTTTCTGTTTGTCAACTTCCTGCTTATCGTCATGGCGCTCTATAATCTTAAACCCGCCAGCCGCTCCCTGTTCATCGAATACCTGGGGGCCGACCAGCTGCCCTATGTCTGGATCGGCACCGCGCTGACCATGGCGCTTTTCATCGGTAGCTATCATCGTCTGGTCGAACGCTGCAGCCGGGTCAAGGTGGTGCTTGCCACCTGCCTGGCACTCAGCCTGCTGCTGGTGCTCTTCCGCGCTCTACTCAGTACGCCGGGACCGGTGGTCGCTAGCGCCTTCTACATCTTCGTCGATATCCTCGGTGTCCTGATGGTTGAACAGTTCTGGAGCCTGACCAATTCGATCTACAGCACCCGCGAAGGGAAGAGTTGGTACGGCTTCATCGGCACCGGCGGGCTGATCGGCGGGGTGCTCGGCGGCGGCGCCGCGGTGCTGATTCTGAACATGACGCCATTACAAACCGCAGACCTGCTGCTGGTGGCAGCCGGGATAATCCTGCTGCTGTTCGGCTTAACCTGGCTGATGGGGCGACTCGGACTCTACTGCGAAGTGGAGAGACACGGCCAGGAGCTTCGTTACAAGGGGGGCTGGCAGGCGCTGAAACGGAGCCGCTTGCTGCTGCTGATCGCAGCGATCCTGCTGCTGACGCAACTGGCGTCGCCACTGATCGAATTCCAATTCCTCAAAACCGTCGAAGCCAGCCATCCGCTGATCGACGAGCGCACCGCCTTTCTGTCGCTCTTTTTCAGTCTAATGGGGAGCGTTTCGATTGCCGTCAATCTGCTGCTGACCCCAGTGATCCATCGCTATCTGGGGATCATCGCCGGGCTGCTAGTGCAACCGCTGCTGATCGGCTTGAGCACGCTGGGCTTCATGTTTCAACCAGGCCTGCCGCTGATCTCTGCGGCCAAAATCAGCGATCGCGGCCTCTCCTATTCAATCAATCGGGCCTCCAAGGAGTTGCTCTATGTGCCGATCGATTCCCTGCTGATCTACCAGGCCAAGGCCTGGATCGACATGTTCGGTTACCGGCTGTTCAAGATCTTCGGCTCGATCCTTATTCTGTTTTTCACCCGCTGGCTTCCTGCCCCGTTAAGCCTGCCACAGCTCAGTTGGTCGGTTCTCGGTATCTGCCTGATCTGGCTGCTGGTGTTGAAACTGTTGCGCACGGAATATCGCAATATCCAGCCAGAAAGCTAGACAGGGTGAAAGCCTGCGCTCACTTTGCCCCGAACACTTTTTGCAGAATGTCTGTCGCGCGCTTGGCTGGATTCTGCCGGATCGCCGCCTCTTCTCTCGCCAGATAGAAGAAGATGCCGTCCATCCCCTTTTCGACAACATAGCTCGTCAGATCGGCTTTCACATCCGGCACAAAGGGGATCGACCTGTACTCTCCCATGAGCGCGTCATAGGCCTGTACGGCGCCGACCTGTCCGAACAACCGGGACCAGCTCTTGTGGCAGCAAAACGGCCAGGCAAAACTCCACCCCCAGCAGAGCCATAAGTTTGCGCATCTGCCGCGCTATTTTGTTTCTGACCATGATCAGCCTCCCTTCGCCAAAGTTCTGTGCCGCTGTCTTTTTCTTGTTTCAGTATAGGCGGTATCAGTCCTCAAGTTGAAGCCGCTTAAGGTTACGATCGGCCACAATTAAGGTCATGTTTTAAATCTGAGAAATTGCCTAATTGATTAAATATTCAAGCGTTTCAAGTATAGGCTGAGGGTGGTAAGGTGCAGGGAAAGCCATAACAGTCGGCATCGATTACGGGGGCTGTTTCTTTCTTGAGATTCAAAGGCAAAATCTTCGGTAGCGACAACCTGAAGCCAAGCAGTCATTTGCAGCCGGGTCGTGAATAGTCCGACAGCCTCCTAGGAGATCAAGACAGGGCTTAGGCTCTGTAGAAGGAACAGGCCTGAAGCATTAAAAACTTTGACATTTTAGCTGCTTACAGATATTCATGTAAACGGCACCCTGACATAAAAAGCATCCTCAGCAAGGAAGATCTACTCTGGAAACTAACCAGAGAGAAACTCACGAAACCATTCATCCCCTCGGCGTCAGACCGCATAACTGACAAGGATCCTCAATGAAACGCCTGTTCCGCATGCTCCTCCCCGCACTGGTCCTGCTCGCCGGGGTCGGGATTGCCGCCAGTCTTCTCTCGACCGCGCCAAAAACCGAGCGCAAACGCCCCAAGCTGACAACCCCCAGGGTCGAAATTCTCAGTTTACAGCCACAGGATTACCAGGTGCGGGTCTTAAGCCGTGGCACCCTGAGCCCAAGGTCGAGCAGTACCCTTGTCGCAGAGGTTTCCGGCCGGATCATCCAGGTCGCCGACAATTTCCGCACCGGTGGCTTCTTTGCCGCTGGCGACCTGTTGCTGCAGATCGACCCGCGCGATTACGAAAATGCGGTCATCGTCGCAGGCGCCACATTGACCCAGAAACAGCTGGAGCTGGACGAACAGCAAGCGCTTTCGGATCAGGCGCAGCGCGACTGGCAGAACCTGAATCTCGCAGGCGAGCCCACTCCCCTGACCCTGCGCACGCCGCAACGCCATAACGCCCAGGCGGCGCTGGCGGCTGCTCAGGCCGAGTTACGTCAAGCCGAAATTGAGTTGGAACGTACCCGGATATTCGCTCCTTACGCCGGTCGCATCCTGGTGCAAAAAGTCGACACAGGCCAGTATGTCTCTCCCGGCAGTCCGCTGGCCGATATCTTCGCCAGCGACGCAGTTGAAATTCGCCTGCCGATCAGCAGTGAGGATCAACGCTTCCTGAAACTCCCTGAGAGCTTCCTCAATGATCAAAAAACGAATCCCTCAGGGGCAGAAGTTCTGTTCTACAGCCAGATCGGTGACAAAACCCATCAATGGCAGGGGCGACTGGTTCGAACCGAAGGCGCTATTGACATTCAAAGTCGCCAACTCTTTGTCATCGGCCAGATCACGGATCCCTACTTGCGCAAGAATGGCAGTCCTGCTTTAAAAATTGGCCAATTCCTAGAGGCAGAGATCTTCGGCAAACTGCTCAAAAACGTCTTCGTCCTGCCCAGAACCGCGGTGCGTGGCACCAACACGGTTCATCTGATTGATGCCGAAAACCGCCTGCAACGCCGCGAGCTGGACATCATCTGGCGTGACGCCAAAAGCCTGATTGCCCGCGGCCCGCTTGAGCCCGGTGATCGGCTGAGCCTGACCGCGCTCCCCTTTGCCGCCGATGGCATCAAGGTCCAGATTGCCGGATCACACACAGATAACAGCAGGCCACAACCACAGCAGGAGCCCTGAAGATGAAAGGGATGATCGCCTGGTTTGCCAACAACCCGGTTGCCGCCAACCTGCTGATGGTCATCATCCTCTGCAGCGGTATCTATTCGGTTCGGGAACTGGTCCCCTTAGAGGTGTTTCCTGAATTTGACCGCGATGCCGTCACCATCGGCCTGAGTTATCGCGGGGCGACTCCGGCCGAAGTCGAAGAGGCCGTGGTCATCCGGGTCGAAGAAGCGATCTCCTCCCTGCAGGGGATCAAGGAGATGGTCTCCATCGCCAGTGAGGGGAGCGGTCAGATCCGCATCGAGGTGGAGAAGGGCACCGATCCGCGCGAACTGCTCGATGACATCAAGAACAAGGTCGATGCGATCACCACCTTCCCCGACGATGTCGAACGGCCCAGCTATCAGGTCGTTGAGTTCCGGCGTGAAGTGATCTCGGTGGTCATCGCCGGCGCCCTGCCGGAAAAAGAGATCAGGCGCCTCGGTGAACTGATCCGCGATGACCTGACGGCCCTGCCGAATATCAGCCAGGCCGATCTGGTCGCGGTGCGCCCCTATGAGATGTCGATCGAGGTCGATCAGGCGACCCTCGAAAGTTACAACCTCAGCTTCGCGGATATCGTCACCGCCATAAGACGTTCCTCGGTCGATCTGCCCGCCGGAGCGATCAAGACCGGCGGCGGCGAGATCCTGCTGCGCACGCGCGGCCAGGCCTACAACGCCGAAGAGTTTGCCCAGATCCCGATCCGCAGCAATCCCGACGGCACCCGCCTGCTGCTCGGCGATCTGGCCCTGATCCGTGACGGCTTCGACGAAGAACCGCTCTTCGCCCTGTTTAACGGGCGCCCGGCGGTGATGATCGAGGTCTACCGCACCGGCGATCAGAATGCCCTCGAGATCGGCCAGGCGGTGCGCGACTATGTCCTCGAGAAACAGGCGCAACTCCCCGAAGGGATCAGTGTCGATTATTGGCGCGACCGCTCGCGCATCGTCAAGTTGCGACTCAGCACCCTGATCAACAACGCCATTCAGGGGGGGATTCTGATCTTCTGTGTGCTCGCCCTGTTTCTGCGCTTCTCGATCGCCATCTGGGTCTGTATCGGCATTCCGATCAGCTTCATGGGGGCGCTGATTCTGATGCCGATCTTCGGGGTCACCATCAACCTGATCAGCCTCTTCTCTTTTATCCTGGTGCTGGGGATGGTGGTCGATGATGCCATCATCACCGGCGAAAATATCTACTCGCACCTGAAAAGAGATGGCGAAACCGTCGACTCGGTAATCCGCGGCGCCCAGGAGGTTGCGGTGCCGGTCACCTTCGGCCTGCTGACCACGGTGGCGGCCTTTCTGCCGCTGCTCTTCATGGAGGGGCGCCGCGGACCGATCTTCGCCCAGATTCCGCTGATCATCATCCCGGTGCTCTGCTTCTCCTGGATCGAATCGAAACTGATCCTCCCCGCCCACCTGCGCCACGTGCATATGAAAAAAGGCGAAAAAGGTCCCCTGCTGCGACTCCAGGCGCGGGTCGCCGATGCCCTGGAACAATTCATCCAGAAACTCTACCGACCGATCCTCAAGCAAGCGCTGGCGCGCCGCTTTCTGACCTTTGCCCTCTTTACCACCGCGGTGCTGATTATCGTCAGCTTTGTCGCCAGCGGCCGCTACGGCTATACCTTCTTCCCGCGCATCCAGAGTGAAACCGCGCGCGCAACCCTGGTCATGCCGTCGGGCACCTCGATCGAACAAACCCGCGGCCACGTTGAACGGATCGGCCGGGTCGCCCTGCAGCTGCAGCAGCAGTTTCAGGAGCCGGACGGTTCGGGCTCACTAGTGCGCAACATCCTGGTCAGTATCGGCTGGAGCGGCGGTGGACGTCCGGGGATGAGAGGCGATCCGGAAAAAGGACAGGTGACCCTCGAACTGGTCCCCCCCGAAGATCGCCTGAGTCCGGTCACGACCAACGAGATTGTCGCGGAATGGCGCAAACGGATCGGCAACATCCCCGGCGCGAAGGAGTTGACCTATCGCGCCGAGATCGGACGCAGCGGCAACCCGATCGATGTCCAGCTGACCGGGGCCGACTTCGCCCAATTGACGCGGGTCGCCGCAGCGATCAAGGTGCGCCTGCATGAATATCCCGGAGTCTATGATGTGCAGGACAGCTTCGATCAGGGCAAGCAGGAGATCCAGATGCGCCTCAAGCCTGAGGCCGAACTGCTCGGCCTGAAATCGATCGACCTGGGTCAGCAGGTGCGCAGCGCCTTCTTCGGGGCTGAGGTTCAACGGATTCAGCGCGGCAGAGATGATGTCAGGGTCATGGTCCGCTACCCGAAAGAGCAACGCCAAACGGCAGCCAGTCTCGAAAACATGAAGATCCGCACCCCCGCGGGGATTGAGGTCCCCTTTCGCCAGGTCGCTGATCTCGAGCTGAGTAACGGCTACTCAACCATCCGCCGGGTTGAGCGGAACCGCGCGGTCAATGTCACCGCCGATGTCGAAAAGGAGCGGGTCGACGTCAATCAGGTTGCGGCCGATCTGCGTGAATTTCTTGACGCCTTGATCCTCGCCTACCCTGGGGTGCGCTACAGTTTCGAAGGGGAGTTGCGCGAACAGAAGGAATCGGTCGGCAGCCTGCTTTACGGGGTCGGTTTCGTGCTCTTCGCCATCTACGCCCTGCTGGCGATCCCCTTCAAATCCTACCTGCAGCCCCTGACAGTGATGTTGGTCATCCCCTACAGCGTCGGCGGCGCCATCGTCGGCCACATGCTGATGGGGATGAACCTCAGCTTCATGAGTATGCTCGGCATCCTGGCGCTCTGCGGGGTGGTGGTCAACGACAGTTTGGTGCTGGTCGACTTCATCAACCGGCGCCGGCGCGAAGGGATGCCGCTTGAGGAAGCGGTCATGGCCGCCGGTGGCGCGCGCTTTCGGCCGATCCTCTTAACCTCGCTGACCACCTTCCTCGGCCTGCTGCCGCTCTTGCTTGAGACCAGCACCCAGGCCCAGTTCCTGATCCCGATGGCCGTCTCCCTCGGCTTCGGCATCCTGTTTGGCACCTTCTTAAGCCTGCTCCTGGTCCCGGCCAGCTATCTGATTCTGGAGGATTTCATCGGGTTCTTCAAAGGGGCGCGCAGTCAACCCTGAACAGTTCGAGTGATTTGCCCGTCAACATCCACCAGAAGCAAACGGCTCAGCAGCGGCGCAGGGCTGCGGATCGCCGACCAAGCGAGTGAGCTGCGGCCCTGGCTCCGCTGACTTGTGTAGGCTGTATGTTGGGCTATACTTCATTCAGCTTTGCTGGGCCCTCTGGACGGGGAACCAGACGCAGTCATCCAGCACCCGGTTGCAGCAGGCACTGGGCAGCGCTCGCGAATAAGGGAGACAACAATGAAAGTAGTCGGCGAGGATTTTGGAGATGTCCGCGAGGCGCGGGTTGAGGGGAAAATCAACAGCCTCACCGCCCCTGATTTTGAAATAGCCCTTGAACAAGCAATTCAGGGAGAACCGAAGAATTTGATCGTGAATCTCGCAGAGGTCAGTTTCCTTTCGAGTGCCGGGCTGCGCAGCATCCTGCGCATCGCCATGCGCCTGGAGAAAGCAGATAAGACCATGGCCTTCGCTGGCGCACAGGATCTGGTTGCCGAAGCCGTCCGCCTCTCGGGAGTCCATAAACTATTTCCCCTCTGTGCGACGACGCAGGAGGCCAGGGAGAAACTTCGGCTATGAGCAGACTGTCTCTGCAGCTTGCGGCCGGATTGGATAACCTGGATACTCTGGTCCTGTTTGTGCTTGAGCATGCTTTGCGTGCCGGGCTGGACAATAAACAGTCGCATCGTGTCGAGTTGGTTATGGAAGAGGCTGCGGTCAATGTCATCCAGCATGCCTACGGTGGAGAGTCCGGCCCCCTCGACGTCTGCTGCACTCTTACGCCGCAGGGACTGCAGATCAGCCTCGCCGACCAAGGGCCGCCCTTCAACCCGCTGGACGCTCCCGCGGTAGACCTCTCCGCTGACCTCACCTCGCGCAAGATTGGCGGACTGGGCATCCATTTCATGCGCAACATGGCCGACGAACTGGATTACCGCCGGGAGGGGGAGCAAAATCTGCTGATCCTGCATTTTCTGCGGCACGCTCTGGAGGGCTCATGAGTGCCGCCGCTTCGCCCCCACCCACCGGCGCGGCTCCGCGTCGCTTCGCCCTGCGGCTGGCCTTTTTAGTACTGTCGAGCACAGCCCTCATCTTTCTCTTCGCCTTCGGCTACAATTATTACGCTTCCCGTACCCAGGCCCTGGAGAATCTTCGGGAGAATATGGCCACCCTCACCGATGTTGTGGCACAGCGTCTCGAAACAGCAGCGCTGGGCATCCAAAGAGTACCTCTGACCCTGGCCGAGGCACATGGGGAGCGACCCTACAGCGAGAAAAGACTGCTGTCCTTACTCGAGAGCTTCGTCCACAGTAACACAGCGGTCTTCGGCTCCACGGCGGCCTTCGCCCCCTATGCCTTCGATCCCCAGCAGCGCCACTATGCCCCTTACTACAAGCACAAGGAAGGCGAGATGCGCTTTCGCCGGCTGGGCGGGGAGGACTACGACTACTTCAACATGGACTGGTACCGGCTGCCCAGAGACCAGCAGGCCTCCCTGTGGAGCGAGCCCTATTTTGACGAAGGCAGCGGCAATATCCTCATGGTCACCTACAGCGCCCCCATCTACCGCATGATCGAAGGAGAACGGACCTTCATCGGGGTGGTCACCGCGGATATCTCCCTCGATAATATGAACAGTACGATGAATTCAATTCACCCCCTCGGCTCCGGTTACTCCTTCCTGGTCTCGAAGCAGGGCCAGATCATTACCCATCCAAGACAAGAGCTGATCATGAGCACCCGGCTGCAGGATCTCGTCCAGAGCGAGGGGAACAGTGAGCTTAAACAGACAGTTTCCGCCATCCTTGCCGGACAGCAGGGATTCGTGGCCCTCGAGCATTTCCTCGGCGAGGAAGCGGTGTGGCTCTACTATGTCAAGCTGCCCACCCTGCAGTACAGCATGTTGGTGGTCATCCCCGAAAAGGAGATCTTCGCTGAAGTCAACAGCCTCTCCCGCTACACCCTGGGAATCGGCGCTGCAGGATTGCTGCTGCTCAGTTTGGTGATCATTCTGATCGCCGAGCGCATCTCCCGGCCGCTACGGTCCCTGAGCGAGAGCGCGCACGAGGTCGCACGGGGTAACCTGGAGATCGATCTGCCCGTCGTGCGGACCAACGACGAGGTCGGCTATCTCACCCGCAGTTTCGGCGCCATGCAAAAAGCCCTCAAGGACTACATCGATGACCTTGAGAGCACCACTGCGGCCAAGGAACGCATTGAGAGTGAGCTGCGCATCGCCCGAACCATCCAGATGAGCTTTCTGCCCCGCAAATTCCCCCCTTTTCCGCAACGACAGGAGATCGATCTGTACGCAGATATGGAGCCCGCCCACGAGGTCGGCGGGGACTTTTACGACTTTTTTCTGCTGGGGGACGAGCAACTCTTCATCTCGGTGGGGGACGTTTCGGACAAGGGGATTCCCGCCGCGCTGTTCATGGCGGTGACCAAATCGCTGATGAAGGGAATCGCGGATAAGAGGATGGAGCCGACCGAACTGCTTGGGCGGGTGAATCGCGAACTCTGCCAGGAGAACGATACGCTGATGTTCGCCACCGTCTTCTGCGGCATTCTCGACCTGCGTAGCGGCAAGCTGATCTACAGCAATGCGGGGCACAATCCACCGCTGCTGCTGCGTTCTGAGGGCTCTCCGGCCTGGTTGGAACTCCCCCCCGGACTCGTCCTGGGGGTACACCCAGAATCTGTCTACCTGTCGATGACGATTCAACTTGCGGCCGGGGACCGTCTTCTCCTCTACACCGACGGGGTTACCGACGCCCTGAGTCCCGACGATCAACTCTTCTCCGCAGCACGTTTGTATGCTCAAGCCGCGGACGGCAAGAATGAATCGGCTCAGCAGACGACCGAACGAATCTTCAATCAAGTCCAGGATCATGCCCGGGGGGCAGCCCCCGCCGACGACATCACCTTGCTCTGCCTGCGCTACCTGGGCTCAGAAAAAGCGAGCTGATTTTTCCGCCGGGCATTTTTAGACCTGTGGATTTTGTCGGGTTTTCCAAAGGGACTCGCGGTTAAGCACTAAATGCCTAACGCGACGGGGATTCAGACCCTGCACGAAGAGGCTTAGCGACTTCTGTACTGACTAAAGAAGGTCAGGGCGCCTATCAACCAAGAAGAGCCGGTCAACTTGACCGGCTCTTCTATTTCAATCTAGGGACTGGTTACTTTTGCAACTTAAAAGTTGTCTGTCCATCTCACGGAATTCTGACCAAGAGAATGGCACAGGGGAAACTCTAAGAAAAGCATAATGACATGGGCGTCCCCCGACACTGACCCGAACCATTTTCCTCAACTCCTTGAATGCCGGCATTGCCGATGGGAATCCACTGCCCAGCGGCTTGCTACTTCAATTCGAAGGCGACCTTGAGTATGACCTGATACTCGTTGATTTTGCCATCATCGCCGATATGGCCGCGAACATCCTGCACCTCGAACCAGGAAAGCTTATCCAGGGATTTCTGTGCCTTGATGACCGCTTGCTGGATGGCATCCTCAATTCCGACACCGGAGATACCTATTACTTCGACCTTCTTGTAGGTCCTGCCCTGTCCGTAAGCCATGATCTCCTCCCATCGCTGTGCAATTGGGTAACTAACTTCCTCATTCAAGGTTAGCACCCCGATAGATTCTGTAAACCCGCAGATCAGAAATCCGGCTGGATAATGAGAGAGGATTGAGCGATTGGCCTGCAATAATGCCGAACAGAATACAACAACGGCCAACCCAGGTATTCGGTGCTGGCCATTTCAGTGCCTGAGCTACGCTGAGTTTTGCGACCGCCAGGATCCGATGAGTTCAAGAACGCGTAGCTCGATTCGGGCGCCGGTTACTTCCCCCCCCTTTATATACATTACTACCAGCCATCTACAGAATCGATGGTAGACCCCATTTCACTCCCAGCAAATGTCCGAAAGTCTGACCTGACCCCATTGAATTCCCAAGCGGAGGGGGTTTGCTCAGGGTGACACCCTGCAGGCAACTGGTCATTCGTTATTTGTTGATCTTAAGATCTGCGAACCTGTCCCTGCCTTCAAGCGAGACCAATTCTGAATCTTTGGTCTTCAGGCAGTTAACATGGGCTGAATATATATTTTGCAGTTCATGGACGGGCAAAGACTTTAACCAGTCCAACTTATTTGAAAATGGCAGGGATCTCTTCTCGCTCAACGGGCAGCCCTTATGTTGGGGATCCATTGGGCATTCGACGAGAAGACCCACCAGCTTGGCTCTGGCTGCCTCAAAGTTTTCTCTGTCTGGTCTGTCCAACTCAACCTCCTGTTTTTCTCTTTAATGTGCTGGCAACTGGTTAGTCGTTGCAGCTGACATAGAGACTGGTGATTGACCAATCCTTATCGTCACGGCGGTATTTTCGCTCGCCGCTGAAGAGCGATGAGCCGCGTCCGGGGAGTTAACCTGTCCTTAAGGTTAGATATAACGTTGTTGCTTAATTGCTTTAACCGCCCATCCATGGAGAGGACCAACAGGGTCAGCCCTTTACTCGAGACTCTAGAAACAACAAAAGCCGCCCTCCAGCATCAAACTGGAAAGCGGCTTTTTAAAATTCATCAATTATTGTCCCGAGATCCCCACATCTCATCCCCTCAGATAAGTCTGTCATTTCAAATAGTTGCCTATATATACCCGGTTCGCACCAGACCTGTCAACCAACCGCCGCCGCAATCCCACGCAGTTCATTCATCGGCTCTTCTCGCTTGAACATTAAAAGGTGCCTGTCCCCCTCAGCTTATCCAATACTTAATATTTAAGATGTGACCCTATGGCTTTCCGCAACCTGGGACTGGCTACTTTTGCGGTTTAAAAGTTGCCTGTCCCTCTCAGGTGTTTCAGCAAATATCCGAAAGCCTAGCCCCATAGATAGTTGATGACTTAAAGGTCATTTATGCTACCCCCTAGAAATTATAGACTTTAGCATTTCCATTACGCCTTTAGAGGGGCGCACATCTAGGCATGGCGCTGAAACCATCAATATCGAGGCAACCTTTGGCAGTCCTTTACTGGTCTCAGATAAACAATAATTTTTTATACCTGGGCATGATACAGCCGGTGCAATAAAAGCAAACCTTTGACTTTCTACAGCAAACAGCCAGCGAGCAACTAGCAGACCCTCCATCGCATCTTCCACCCAGCTTTTTTGATGCATAAAAGTGTTTAGTAGCCGAAAAGAAATTGTCCATAGCTCTTCCGGGTCAACCGTTCCACCGTTCAATGCATAAATCGAAGCAGCAGCCTGCTGATAAAGAGACTCGTCTGGAGGCGTCCCCTCCAAGACATTTAGTAACTGGTTAACCTCACTCAAGTGAATAACTGTTTTCTCAAAATCGGTGCGCCACTGTGCGATTGGTAAATTATTTAATCCCTGACCAGTGCTACTAATTACACTTGCCGATAGAAGATAGAGACAAACTGCATCTTTATTCTCTGATGTTTCCCAATAACCATCTGGCAACCTAGGAATTACTTTAATATCCCATCCAATGCCACCTTCTTCGTTTATCTTTGAATAATGCATCGCTTCATGCATAGCAATCAACAGCGCCACAAAATCCTCAAAATTTCGTTTTTTGAACATCGAATCAAAAGCCAGAGCTCGCTCATATGCTTCCAGCAAAACAGGTTTGTTCTCACCTGCGGATACTTGAGATCGCGGGCCAATTCCCAAATCTAAATCGAGTGTGTTCTCGGTGAGAGCTAGTAATGCCCAGATGGTACTAATCTCCACAATTTGGTGATCCGTGATTTTTTCATGTGGTTCCTGATTGCTGCACATCCCAGGAACTGGCTCCGCCACGTGAGCCCTCTTCTCAGTACGTGCGTCGAATTGCACCCAAGTAACACAATGGCGGACTGTGGCATGAAGGTGATGGTTCCGAATATCATTCGAATGAGGAATTGCATTAAGTGCATCAAGGACGTCTGCAAAAAGCAAAAGACTTTTCCCAAACTTCTTTTGCTTCCACATGGCAAAGGCAGAGTCCCCCATCAATCCGACACCCATACTCACTTGACCATCTGAACGCTTGGCCCTTTCTGACCCGTGAAGAAACATGCGTTCTGCTTCTGGCCAGTTTTCTGCATTTGCGGCGGCAATTCCAGCATCACGGCAGCAGAAAATGTATGAAACGTTGGACAAGGCAGGTAGCGCAAGTGCTTTATGTGCAAACGATAGGGCTTCTTCTACTCGCCCTGCTCGAAATAACACTTTTGCTCGCTGGTTAACCAAACTGGCTTCTTCTGGAAACTCATGATCAGCCTCATCAAGTATTTTTAAAGCACGGTCAGCCGAATGCCCATATTCATCTTGGACAACAGACATCGCTACCAGGCATGCCTTGGTGAGTTCTTCAACCTTCCACTCCCGTGTCTTTTTCGCGGTGGATTCGAAAACTTGAATAGCTTTAGCAACATCGAGAGTTCCGTCCTCAACATCTTTCAACCAAGCTCGATTAACCAACAAAGTAGGAAAGTCAAAATCTGAATCGCATATGGCAAGCAACTGGTCTCGCTTTGTTGGTGGGAGGCCTTCCAAAGCCTTAATAAGCTCAGATAGATCGTCTAGCCCCTGTATGCGAACGGCCTGATATGAGAACAGGACCTGCGCAGGCTTATTTTCTCCAAACTGCGGAAGATCGTGATCTGCGCTACTGAAAGAATCTGCCAAATTCCCCAAAAACGAACTCTCTTCAATAATATCAATCATGCGCGAAAGCATTTTTATCACTAAGCCCGAAGGCAAATTGACCTCAAGTGTGTTCAGAACGATTCCATACACCATCGCCTCTGAGGACAATTTTCTTTCAGAAGGCTCTTCACTGTTTAAGCATCCTTCCAAATGTTTTATCAGAGAAATTGATTTATTCGGATCAGGTGAAGCAACCAGTAACTTGAATTGGACAAGACGAAGTATCAACTCGACTGTTGGGTTTTCAGGGAATATTTTTTGTCCATCCTCGGAACAGACGAAAGTCATCCACAGCATCATGTCGTACAAATGACGAACATTGTCTATGTTTGAAGCCAGTATTTTTTGACTTAGCATCATCAAGGCAAAAGAGTCTCTTGCCATAAACGCATGGAAAAAAGCAGTGCTAAACTCCACGTAATCAATGCTATTACCCTCAATGCTATTACGCTTAATAAAGCTTAAAGCTATTACACCGTGGATACCTTTAGTGTCTTCTTCTGACAAGACATAATCTGCAGCACCTTTCAATAATGGTGAAATGCGAAAACGATTTTCACCTTCTCGCTCTATCCAGGGGCCAATAAGAGCATCAAAGGCCTCACCTGGTAACTTTATTGGGGGCGGTGTCTCTGAAACCGCCCTTGCTATTTCGCGAGTAAAAGACCCATTCACGAGACTTAATCTGTACGCAAGGACACGAATATCCTCTGTCGGGAACTCTCTTAATAGCCTGGTTCGAGCCTCAGCCCTGACCCTTTCCACATCTTCAGGATTAGTCAGATCTGATAATTGAATTGAGGGCCATCCCTGAGAGCTTAAGTTCCTCACTCGGGCATGGACAAGCTGTGGATGTCCGCTCGTGGCAATCCATATTGTTTTGGCCCAATCTTGTGCGATCTTGGCGTCAGAGAGACCGTGCGCGCATACTATCTCTGCTATTTCTGTTTGATCAAAATAGGGGACGGAAGCTTCACACGATTCGTTTTTCCAAAGTTTTGGCAATAACTGAAGAGGGGGGCGAGTAAGGCCAGTAATAATAATCAGACCATTTGCACTCATAGCTGAAAAAATCAAAGAAACTAACTCACGTTCAAAAATTCCAATTTCAGACAAATCAATATCGTCGAGCACCAGAAAGGGTGATAGCCCTTTTGAATTCATTTCAAAGTTGGCACGCCCAATAATATCTTTAGTCTGTTCTGGTTGCAGACCTCGAAAGCTTGCCCAGCCCCAAACAGACTCAATATTTTGAGAAACAAGCGATGCAAGTGTAGTTTTTCCTGTCCCGCTACTCCCATATAGGAAAACTACTCGCTCCAGCAGAAGTAGATCGACAAACCGTGTGACAACCGATGCTCTTGAAACACACCCATTAACGATTGGCAGGGGGGGAGAAATTGGCGTTGATGTATTTGTTAATCGCGATAGCTCAGACAAGTCCACCAAATTTGCTAATTGTTGCAAAGCACCAGCGCCGGTCATAGCTTCAACTTTTCCAAGAGGGATGGAAATTCTTGTTGCATTATCAAAGCATGATAAGAAATCGCTAAATCTTAGTTTTTTTTGCCCCTTGGTAGATAAAAGGTCAGCTGTTTTTTTAAGCAGATCTGGCAGCGCTTTGCTGGAATCTTGGGAATTGATTTGAAGTTTGAAACCATGGACCTTAAGTTTATCTTCAATCGCATACTGCAATGCCTCACTTGATTTGTTGCCCATATCCCATTTTATCGGACGAATAAGCTTTTCAAGTAAATCTTCATTTGAGGCCGTCTGTATGAATGATAGCAGCCCCTCGTTCAGGCTTAAGCTTTCAAGAAAACTACGAAGTGGCTGTATGTCTACACGAGTGGTTTGCGCTTTCTCCCAAAACTCAATGCCTTTTTGATTGGAACCAAACGGTGTGCCCTGCTCTTGGCCAGCCTCTGCAGTGGTAAGAAACCGTAAAGTTATAATAAATTCTTGATTTTCTTCTCGACAGGCCCAAAAATTGTTCAAAGTATCAACAACTGCTTGGCTTCTCAGGGTCAGATTTGAGGCAACATCTTTAACCTGGGTTGTGCTGACATTATTCCCGTTGTGAACATCGAAGTCTTCGGCACCCTCTAGCACTAAGAGTTCATTTTCTTTGAGACTCATCCAAGCCAGGATGCTTTGATAAATTTGATAAACGTATCCTCGGATACTGTCTGTGGCATCACGCCTTGGATTTGTCTTGAAACTTTCTGGGGTGTTCACGGGGTAGACCCCTCCTGTGTGCATAAAACAAGGGACATCAATGATAAGTAAAGTCAATGGGGAAACGGGGATTTCCCTGAGGAAAATTAGGGGAGCTTCCCTTTTTTCCCAAAAATAAAAAAAAACGCATCGATCCAATGACCGAAAACGCCTTATCTAAATCTGCTTAATTTTCCCCACCATGACCCGACCCTCGTTGAATCAAAGTTGCTAAGGCAGTCAAAGTACCACAGCATTATTCGATCAGCAATGAAATCGGTTTAAAACATCAATAATTTTAGGCAGGTAGAGACGCCCCCGCCCGAAGAATGGGGCGTCTCCCATAAAATTATCTCTTAAATACACGACTAAAAAATCAGGGATAAAGCTCGGGCAAGCGCGCCTTGTCAGGAGTGTTCGACGCCGGTTGCCAGTGGCCAAGCGACTCGGCTAACGGCTGGCCGTCCCAGCTCCCGCGCGCAGAGCCGTACAGCGACTGATCGAGTTTCTCCAGCTCCTGGCGCAGGCCCGCCTCTGCGGTCCGGCACAGCTGTTCGTAGGGGCTCCCCGGCGCGGTAGGCCAGAGGATGCG
>JAAXQE010000044.1 GCA_012974425.1 Geopsychrobacter sp. | reverse complement strand
CCAGAGACAAACTCTTCCAGATGAAAATAAACCAGAGCATTGAGTTGTTCTTCAAGGGTCATTCGCGTTGCTGGCGCCGTATATCTGATCTATCTGGGCCTGAAAATGTGGCGGGCGTCCCGCCAGCAGCTTTCGGTGGAGGGGGGGAACAAAAGAAAAAATCGGCCTCAGTTTCGTGCAAGGCTTTGTTATTTCCGCCTCCAAACCCAAGGTCATCCTCTTCTATATTGCTTTTCTGCCGACTTTTATGGATCTGACAATTCTATCGGGAGGCGATATCGCGATAGCCTCCTTTCTCACCCTCGTTGGATTGATGGCCGGTCTGATGATGATAGCCGTCGGGGCGTCTTCTGCCCGGCGCTACATGAATTCGCCGGAGGGGCAGAAAGCCCTTATTCGAACCGCAGGATCTGTAATGATCGGAGCGGGCGCATACTTGTTCAGCAGTGGTTGATTCAGGGTTACTTCAAGCCCTCATCAAGGAGTCACACAAGCGGCTAACTCGCGTAATGGGGTTGGCCGTTTTTATTTATCGGTGATTTTGAGGTTTGCTTGAGGCTGTTAGTTGTCGTTGGACGAATCCTCGCGTTCACGCGAGAGGAAAAGCCCCTTGTGTCTTCCGTGTCTGATTAATGGTCTCGAAGCTGCGACGATACGGAATCGGCTCAACTTATCCTTGGCTATTTACTCCCTAATTTTTTTTTGGGGAGGCAAAATGGATATCCCCTGCACCTGTTCTTCCGTTTGCGCATTCACGGGAATAGTCCGATCGGCTATGCTGGGCTAATGCGTAAAATTATTCACATCGATATGGATGCGTTCTTTGCCGCAGTCGAGCAGCGTGATAACCCTCAGCTGCGCGGCCGGCCGGTGGTGGTCGGCGGAGACCCCGGTGGGCGCGGGGTGGTCGCAACCTGCTCCTATGAGGCGCGCAGATTCGGCATCCATTCGGCGATGTCGGCGGCGCGCGCCTATCGGCTCTGCCCGCAAGCGATCTTTGTGCGTCCGCGCTTCGAGGCTTACTGCGAGGCCTCGCGCCAGGTGCGGGAGATCTTTCTCGACTGTACCGATCTGGTCGAACCGCTCTCCCTCGATGAAGCCTATCTTGATGTGACCGAGAACAAACTGGATAACCCCTCTGCGACCCGTATCGCCCAGCAGATCAGGCGGCGCATCTTCGAAGAGACCAAACTCACGGCATCGGCCGGGGTTTCTTATAATAAGTTTCTGGCCAAGGTGGCTTCCGATGTCAACAAGCCCAATGGTTTGACCCTGGTGACCCCGGAGCAGGCGGCCGAGTTCATTGCGACCTTAGCGGTGCGGCGTTTTCATGGGGTGGGGCGGGTGACCGAGAAACGGATGCAGCGTCTCGGTATTTTAACCGGTGGCGATCTGCTGCGGCATAGCCTTGGGACGTTGCAGCGCCATTTCGGCAGCAGTGGCGAGTACTTTTATCAGATTGCGCGGGGTATCGACGAGCGACCCGTGGTCTCCAACCGCATCCGTAAATCGATCGGTAAGGAGACGACCCTGGCCGAGGATTTGGCGGATCGCGCGCAAATGCTGACCATCCTGGGGCGTCAGGCCGAACAGCTCGCAGCCCTGCTGCGCCAGGGTGATGGTGCGGCCTATTGTTTGACGCTCAAGGTGCGCTATGCTGATTTTCAGACTCTGACCCGGAGCAGGACGGTTGCCAATGCTTTTTGCGAGGCGGCACAGATGCTGGCTATGGCGGAAGAGTTGCTTGCCAAAACGGCTGCCGGCCAGCAGTCGGTGCGGCTGCTCGGCTTAACTGTCAGCCAGTTCGAGCAGGATATTCCGCTCGCCGATCCCCTGCAGTTGGAGCTCCCTTTCCCCTGATTTTTTGCTGGTATGATTAGATTCTGGCTTGAGTCGATTTCTAACTTGCCATTCTGGGGAGGCCTGGTGATAATCGGTGCCCTTTTGGTTACCCGTATTGGACAATAGATGAAGCGTTATCGGATCGAACTGCATGGCGAGAACTTTCTCCTCAACCTGGATGGTGAACCGCGTAAATTCGGCTTTCGCCTGAAGCGCTATCTGCGCGCGGTCGATATCGCGATGGCGGAGAAGACTGCAACCATCCAGGCGCGTCAGATCCCGACCCTGAAACAGGGGGTGTGTAACAATAGCGAAGATCCGCCGCGCGTACGGCTCAAGATGATCCGTGAAGTAAACCCCCTCCTTTTCGCCCTGCGTCACAAGCAGCAGCACTTTGTACTGCAGGCCGAAGAAGATCTGTCTCCGGCTCAGGGGTAGACACGGGCCAGAAACTCGGCCACGCAGGCCGGCTTCTCCTCGCCGGCCATCTCAATCGTCAACAGATAAGTAATCTGCACCCCGTTTTTGACCTCTTCAACGCCATCGATCTTGGTACGGGCCCGCAACCTGGCCCCACAGCGCACCGGCGCCGGGAAACGCACCCGATTCAAGCCATAGTTGACCCGATATTTCATGCCCGGATAGTTTTTCTCAAAAAAATCAGGATGGTTGCTCTCGGTCAAGAGGGGGAGTAGGGCGAGGGTCAGGTAGCCGTGCGCGATGGTCGTGCCGAATGGGGATTCTACCGCGGCCCGCTCGGGATCGGTATGGATCCACTGCCTGTCACCCGTGACCTTGGCGAAATCATCAATCCGTTGCTGGTCGATCTCCAGCCAGGGGCCGATATGGATCTCTTGATTGATCTGTGGGGCGAGAAAATTACGTAGCTTGTTGATGGCACCCATCGTCTTCCCCCTTTATTGAGTGGTTGCGATCTTCACTGCGGCCTGGAATCAGCGGCCTTCTGGATCGAGCAGTAGTTTGTCGAGTTTGACCAGTTTGCTATCGATAGCTTTTGCGACCTCATCCTCACCCAGCATCCAGGTGAGTTGTCCGACCATCAGGGTTACATCGGCGAGTTCGCCAATCAGGTCTGCGCGCTTAATTCTACCACGTTCGTAGTGCTTTAGCGCCGCAATCAGTTCAGCACACTCCTCAACCATCTGTTCATATTGGGCTTTTTCGCCCCATTTTTCTATAGTAGCGCGGTAGATATGTTCGCGATTCATCTGATCTCCTCTGCTCGGCTCGGTTTGAGGCATTTCGGAATATGGCTGATGTCGTAGGGCCGATATCTTAGGTTAATTTGTTTGTTTTTGACAGCGCTAACAGAAAAGCCTATGCTCGTTGAGTAGAAAATGTACATAGTCGCCTTGGGAGGGCATAGGGTATGCATAATAACATCGAAAGCTGGGTCAATAAAATTGAGGGTTTTGGCAAGGAGAACCTCGAGGAGATCCTATATCTTCTGACCGGTGCCATCCAGCAGATCGCCGGACGTGGCCATTGTCGTATCTATCTCGAGGATCTTACCGAGGGCGCGCTCAGCTGCATGGGGGCCGCTGGCGGTGATATTGAAAAAGTGCGCGCTACGACCTTTGCTATGAATGATGATAATTACCTGGTCTCACGGGTTTATCAGCAGCAACAGGAGACCAGTTGTGAAAACCTGGCAGATAACCCTGATGATATGCCGGTTGCGGGCGAGCAGGGTGGCGGGAGTTATTTTTTGCCGCTGGTTCATCGTGGTCGTTCGATCGGTGTGGTTTGCCTCGATCGCGGCCGTCCAGGGGCCTTCCCCCAGGAAGAAACACTCCAGCATTTACGCCGTCTGCTGACGAAGGTTGCACCGATCCTCGACCGCGCCCGCCGCTATCATCAGCAGGTGGTTCTTTCTCATCATGTCGATGAGGCAAAAAAACGCGAAGCGGCGCGCTTCATGGTGCGCTCGGCGGCCCGCTTGATCAATCGGGTCGCGCTGGCCTCAGTGCTGGTGCCGACCCCTTCGGAGATCGATGGGGAAAGGACTCTCGAAATCCTGGCCTCCTATTCGAAGGAGCCCGAGGCGCGAAGACTCTATGAGCAGGAACAGCGGATCAACCTGAGCCCGGGAGAGTCGCTATTGTCGCGCTTTATCGACCGGGCGGGGGTGATCGCAGACGATAGCCTGCTCTCCCCGCTCTATATCCCCGATCTGGCCGACCAGTCGCTGCAGAAGCAGTATCTGACCGAAGAGTTGGGTTTGCGTTCGCTCTATATGGTACCGCGCTTCGACAGGCGGACCCGGCGGGTGATCTGCCTGGTCAATTATTACACCAAGGAGAAATATCAGTTTTCGCCTTTCGAGCGCGGCCTGCTCGAGGCCCATGCCGAGATGGCGCAGCAGGTGGTCCAGCAGATTGGCGATGAGCACCTTGAGGTTCAGATCCTCTCGGAGATCGGTGATCTGTTGCAGCAGCACTCAGATGGTCTTCAGTCCTTTCTGCACCGTGTCCTCTCCAAGGCGACGCGCCTGATCGGTGCAGACACCGGCAGTATCGGGCTGGTGCGCGAATTCGACGGTGAGCGCTGGTTGATGGTCGAGGACGCAGATGGACAGCTGGTCGGGGCCAAGAGTAAGGCCTGGTTGAAGAAATATATTCCACCGATCCGCATCGGTGGTGAAGAATTGCCCCAGGAGCAGCGCAGTTTGACCGGCCTGGCCGCGGCGACCGGGCGCGCTGCAGTCGTTGATAATACCCGCGATGAGATGGCGGGTGGCGGCTTCTATTCAGAGGTCACCGAAGCAGTGCGCAGTGAGTTGGCGGTACCGGTCATCTATGCTGGCGAAGTGTTGGCAGTGATCTGCGTGGATAGTCTGCGGCCCAACTATTTTACCGGTGAGCATCGGCGAATTCTGCAGATTATCGAACGGATGATCAGTCGCCATCTGTCGAGTTTGCAGCATATTGAGCGCCTGACCGGTGAGGTCGATCGCTTGAGCAAGGATGTCGATTACCGCGATCCGAGCGTATCCTCTTATCGCCTGGGGAACATCATCGGTAACTCTGCCCGGGCGCAGCAGCTGATCGAGACGATTCAGTGCCTGGCCCCCCCGCTCTGTCAGCGAATTTCATTGTGGCAGACCCAGCGCACCCCTGAGCAGGCGGATATCCTTGGTCTGCCCTCGGTCATGATCACCGGCCGAACCGGAGCAGGTAAGGAATTTCTGTTTAATAACTTCTATTCAAGACTAAACGAACTCTTTCGCGATCGTCATCCCGGCAACTCACTGCCGCTGAAGAAGTGCAACATTGCCGCTTACTCAGGCGAGCTAACCTATTCGGAACTGTTCGGCCATAAGCGTGGTGCCTTTACCGGAGCCCATGTTGACCGGCGCGGGATTCTCGAAGAGGCCGACGGCGGGGTGGTTTTTCTGGATGAGATTGGTGACGCCGATCTCAAGACCCAGGTCCAGCTGTTGCGTTTTCTCGATAGTGGCGAGTTTGTCCGCTTGGGGGAAAATACCACCCGCCACGCCCAGGTCCTTGTGGTCGCCGGCACCAATCGGGACCTGCGACAGTTGATCGCTGAAGGCCTCTTTCGCGAAGACCTCTACCACCGTCTCTCGGAATTGATTATTCAGGTGCCCAGCCTCAACGAGCGGCGCGAGGATATCCCTGACCTTGCAGTCCATTTTCTCGGACGGCTGGCCCAGGTCTATCGTCCCGAAGAGGTCGCCGCTGGACGTATCCCCGTGCTGAGTGACGCCGCCAAGGAGGCACTGTCGGCGCATCATTACAGCGGCAATATGCGCGAGCTGCGGAGCATCCTGCTGCGGTCAATGCTCTATGGCGGCTTGCGGATTGATAGGGCCGACATTGGGCGGGCGATTCTGCAGCAGAGCGATGAACCGGTTGTGGCTGAAAAGGTGAGTATCGCACAGCTCAATCAGCAGTCGGCACTTGCCATTGTACAACGCATCCTGGCGGGCCAGGGCGATTTCTGGAGTGAGGTCTACCAGCCTTATTCTGGCAATGAGATTACGCGTGAAGCGGTGGTTGAGGTGGTAGCGCAGATGAGGCAACAGGGGGCCGAAAGTATGCCGAAGCTGGCGCGAATTCTGGTCGCTTGTGATCCGGAGACAGAGCAGAAACAGTTCTATCGTTTCAAGAATTTTCTCTATAAAACTGTGAAAATTTAAACAGAGTCAATCAGCTTCAGGCCCACCGGGATTCTCTTGTGCCAGCTCTTTCAGCCGCAGCTCAACGCAGTCGGGGCAGGCCGCGTGGCTGAACTCGGCATCGAGGTGGGTGTTGATGTAGGCTTGCAGATCGCGCCAGGCACCCTTGTCATCGCGGATCTTGTGGCAGTAGCAACAGGTTGGAATAACGCCCTGCAGGGTTTTTATCTCGGCTATGGCTTGTTGCAGTTCGATACTCTTAAGCTGCGCAATCAGCCGCGCACTGTCGGCCTCCTTAAGACGCCGCCAGGAAAAAACCAGCATACACAGGGCGAAGACAATAAGCGTTGAGATGAGTTCATCCAGCTCATACTCTTCATGGGCCTGGGTAAAGTCGACAAGCACTTCAAGCACATCGAATTTGCTGAAGAGCAAGAACGCTATCACCAGCACGCCGGTGATGATGGTCAAGTCTCTCAGAATTTTATCAGACAGATGCAATATTGTTACCTTTTGGTGCCATGTTGATGGAACCTCAACCATTCTCCAATGTTGTTTCCGGATGGCGGATTATAACTAAGATTGCATTCAAATCCATCCTTATTTAACCTAAGGGTGAAAAAGGGCAGAGAGTTTTATCTAACTCTCTGCCCTTTTATATGGTGATTCAGCTTAAGCAGAAATTAAAATTTACCGAATTCCTGATCGTCCAGCGAAATCTGAGCCGGGGCCGGCTGCGCTGCCCAGCCCGATGCTGAACTCTGTGGCGCCCGACTGGTCGGCTGTTTCCAGCTGACCGCATTTGTATTGTTCTGGCCTTTTAAGACAAAGCGGGCCAGCATCTGCTTCATCGACTCGGACTGGCCTGAAAGCTCCTCGGCGGCAGCGGCTCCCTCCTCGGCATTGGCGGTATTTTGCTGGGTCACCGAATCGATCTGCTCGACGCCCTGACTGATCTGAGTGACGCCCTGGGCCTGCTCATTGCTGGCCGCGGCGATTTCGGCAACCAGATCCGAGGTCTTGCTGATGCCGCTGAAGATCTCCTGCAAGGCCTCGGCGGTCTGGTTGGCGATGGTGCTGCCATTTTTGGTTTTTTCGACCGAGCCCTCGATCAGCTCAGAGGTCTCCGCTGCGGCCTTGGCGCTCCGAGCCGCCAGGTTACGCACCTCTTCGGCAACCACCGCAAAGCCCTTGCCGTGCTGTCCGGCCCGCGCCGCCTCGACCGCGGCATTCAGGGCCAGCAGGTTGGTCTGGAAGGCGATCTCATCGATCGTCTTGATGATCTTGGAGATGTTCTGCCCCGCCTCGTTGATTTCACCCATGGCGGTGACCATCGACTCCATCTTGGTCCCACCCTGTTGCGCGGCTGTTTGCGCACTTGTCGCCAGCTGATTCGCTTGAGCGGCGTTTTCGGCGTTGGTGGTGGTCTGCGCTGCGAGTTGAGTGAGTGATGAAGAGATCTCTTCCAGGCTGGCCGCCTGCTGGGTCGCGCCCTGCGAAAGCGACTGGCTGGCATCCGAAACCTGTCCGCTGCCCGAAGCGATCTGCTCACCTGAGATCTGGATCTGGCCCAGCACATCGTTCAGGTTGGCAACCATCCCCTGCAGGGCCTTGCCGAGCACATCACGCTCTGAGGCCAGCACAACATCCTGGGTCAGGTCGCCCTCGGCAATCCGCTGCGCCAAGGTGGCTTTTTCCTTCAGTTTGTCAACCATCAGGCGGATGGCGGCGTAAAGGCTGGTGTTTGCTTCGCCGCGGCTTGGCAGATCCATATCCAGATCACCTTCGGCGACCCGCTTGGCGACCTCGACCACCATGCTCGGCTCGCCACCCATCTGGCGCAAGATCGCGCGGGTGATCACAAAGGCGACTCCGACACCTAAGGCTATGGCAATGCCGGACAAGACCAGGATCAAAGTGACCGCCTTGTTGGTGGCGGCTTGCAATTCCGGCCCCAGTTTCTCCTGGACAGCCTTGATGCCGAGATTGACCTCCTCGATGCTGGCGGCGACTTCGGGACCGATGCGGGCGAGGGAGTTGGCGATGATGCGGTTGCGCTCTTCGATGGCCGATACCATTTTGCTAAAGGCATCCTGATAGGCGTCACTTGCCGCGGAAACCTCTTTCATGGCGACCCGAGCTTGTGAGCTCTTCAGTGCCCGGTCCAGGGACTCCAGCTCTTCCCCCATGGCGGCGAACTCCTGATTGACCTCTGCAACATCCTCTGCCGCGCTCGAAGCGAGAAACTTAACGACGTACAGACGCGCCAGCAGCAGGCTGCGAATCGACCTCGAGGCCAAATAGGCAGCGTCGGCATCACCATCAGTCCTGGCGCTCTCCAGAATCTTAGTCAGTCCGCTCTCCAGGATTCCGCCCTGAGGCACCAGGATATCGTTCAACAGTTCATCCCGCCGCGCTTGAAGCCGCGCGACCTGGTCGAAACCCTTGTCATACTCCTTCAATTTCAGGTCGACATCAGCCAGAATCCTGGCCCGTTCAGGATCAGCGATCTGTTGCTTAGCCTCGGCCATAAACCCCTGGTTCTTTTCCCAGTACTGCTCGAACGCCTGACGATCCTTGTCACTGCCGGAGACGAAGAAGTCCTTGACGTTCATCCGCACCATCAGCAGGCTGGCCTGCACCCGTCCGGTAAGGTTGGTATCGCGAGCCAACTCGCGATACTGGCCGATGCCCTGTGTGGCAAGCTCCAGCGATCGCTCGGCAATGAAACCGACTGAAGTCAATAACACCAGCACAAGCCCAAAACCGATGGATAGTTTTTTTGCCAAACTGATCTTGTCGAACATAAATTCTCCCTTTACGTTAAATGCTTGAATTATTAAACCGCTTCCGCCTCAACTTCGATTTCGCTCAAATCCTCATCCTTGATCAGGCGCTCGATATCGAGCAGGATCTTGACCTGCTGCTCAATCTTGCCCATGCCGCGAATATAGGCGTTGCCGCTCTTGGTGCCGGCCATCGGCGCCGGTTCGATCTCGCTCAAGGGGATGTCGATCACCTCACTCACCTTGTCGACCACCAGACCAACGGTGCGCTCTTCGACATCGACCACGATGATGCAGGTCCGATCGTCGTAGTCGCGCTCGGGCAGGTGGAAGCGGATCCGCACATCGATCACCGGAATCACCTTGCCGCGCAGGTTGAGTACCCCTTTGACATGGATCGGCATATCGGGAATGCTGGTTACCTTCTGAATGCCGATGATTTCGGTGACATATCGGATTTCCAAGCCATAGCCTTCGTTGGCCAGGATG
Organism: Geopsychrobacter sp.; assembly: GCA_012974425.1. Classification (GTDB taxonomy): domain Bacteria; phylum Desulfobacterota; class Desulfuromonadia; order Desulfuromonadales; family Geopsychrobacteraceae; genus Geopsychrobacter. The sequence continues at coordinate 14,686 of JAAXQE010000044.1, read as the reverse complement.
AAGGTCAGATATCTGCCCTGCATCGAGTCCGCCTCAGCTTCCTCTCTGTCGCCTGTTGTGCTTAAGGCCTCTGCCATAGATATACCTCCTCCGTTGCGTTGTGGTGGTTACCCCGGGCCTGTACGTAAAATGCCAGATTTTATGCTCGCCGGTGTGACCTTGGCACTATATTGGTGTTTGCTTAGGGGAGTACTCTAATGTAAACAAATACTAAATCAAGGATAAAATTATTAATTAGGTAATTTGCTTTTGGGGTGAGACTTGATTTGCATTTATTCGTGACTTCACTGTGTCTACAGAATTCGACTCGTCTTAGCCACTGGATGAGGAAGGCGTTGAGCCTGATGAGCCGAAGCGGAGCTGTTGACGGCGTTAAGTTCTAGGACTGTGGTTGCCGGGATTTGGGCTGACTTTGAGCGGTTTTAGTGGCCACTCGTGAGATACATATTACTTGCGGGCACTAAATGCTCAAGGGTGGGGCAGGTGATGGGTCTATACCGCTTGACTGGAAGTGGATGAAGCCGCAGAGGTTGGAGTCTTCAGCTTAAAAGCTGCCGGGAGAGGCTGTTCCCGGCAGTCAGATCAGAAGTCTTGCAGCAGCCGATCTACTTCCGGGCGTTGCGTTTTGTCCCAGGGGCCGACGACAACGAGGTGAAGCTGATTTGTGGTGAAGAGCTCGCGAGATAATTCCTGAATCTGAGCCGGATTGATGGTTTCTATTTCGCTGCGGTCGAGTTCGAGGGTACGCAGGCAATTTGCCTGTAAGCCCCAACCGAAGCGCACGGTCATCGCCTCAGGTTGGTCGAGGGAGAATTCAATATCGTAGAGATAGCTGTTGCGGGCTGCCTCGAGGGCTGCGCTCTCGGGTGGTTTCTCACGCAGGCGTTTCAAGACGTCGAGGGTCTCCTTGAGCGCCGGGACCAGATTCTTGGGGGCAATGGCGAGGTCGATGCTGAAGTAACCGGTATCTGAGAGCATCGAACAGTTCGCCTCAACGGCGTAGGTCAGGCCGCACTCTTCGCGTAGCCTCTGCGGCAGCAGGGCGCTTCCTCCCCAACTGAGCAGGCGCCGCAGCAGGCTGAAGCGGAGTGGTTGCGCATCCTCGCGTCCGGCCATCGGAAAGGCAAGTTGCAGGCTGACTTGTGAATCGGATTCGAAGACCCAGTCTTGATGCGGCCCAGGTTTGTGGGGCAGGGCTGCTGCTGCCTGCAGGGGCTCGCCGCCTTGCCAGTCGCCGAAGGATTTCTCCAAGGCCGCAAGCAGCGTGGCTCGATCGATTGCGCCGCTGCAAGCGATGACGGTGTTCTGCGGGACATAATTTTGCTGATGGAAATTGCGCAGTGCAGCAAGATCGATCGCTTCGAGGGAGCGATTGTGGCCGATCAGCGGCATCCCCAAGGGTTGGTCTGGCCAGAGCAGGGTTGCCATCAGGTTGTCAGGGTTGGTCTGTTCGCCCTGTTCATTGTAGTCTTCACGGGCTTCTTCAATGATAATGCGCCGCTCGATCTCCAGGTCGTTGAAGAGTGGCTCGCGTAACATCTCGGCAAAAATTTCGACCCCTTTCGCCGCTTGGGTTGGATGCACACGACTGTGGTAGCAGGTGCTTTCGGCGTCGGTAGAGGCGTTGACGGCACCGCCGATCGCTTCGAAGGCGCGCTCAATCGCGCTGCTGGTCGGGTAAGCTCCAGCGCCGCGAAACAGCATATGTTCCAGGAAATGAGAAATTCCGGCGAACTCTTCTGTTTCGTGGCGTCCGCCGGTCGCGAAGGAACAGATCAGTTCCGCATTATGCAGGTGGGGCATTTCGACTGTGACCAGGCGCAGGCCGTTGGCGAGGGTATCAACGTGGTATTCAGGCATTGTATATTTCTAGGCTTTCGGGTGGATGATTTCGCGACCGCCAGACTCACGGCGACCCTGTCTGGCAAGGTAAAACAGGTGCAGCAGAAAAGCCAGCAGAAAGAGCAGGGTCAGTTGGCCCGGAAGGGGCCCGATGCGGGCGTGGGATAGGAATTCCTGCCAGCTGTTGATCGGAACCGGGTGGGTGACGAGCTTCAGGGTCCAGCCGGCGGTCATGACCAGAAACAGGTAGATATAGTTGGTGCGCAGGCGTTTGGCCAGAGCCTCGCCAAGCGACATCTTGTATTCGGGATAAAGCAGGTCGGAGGCGAGTTCGGCGCGCCAGAAATTACCTGCCTGATCGACGGGGAGGGATCCCTTACTCAGAATTGGATAGATCATGTTCTGATTCATCAGGCGCACACGGTATTCGTAGGCATCATAAAAACGGAAGCGGCGCGCTTCGACGTACAGCAGCAGGTAGAGGATGCTAAAGCCGAACAGGAAGAAGAGATGGGGGATCTCGGGGTGGCTGAAGCCGAAGCCGAGAAAGGCGGCGGTGCCGGCCACGGCCCAGTTGGTTGTGCGGTCGAGGCGGTCACGCCAGGCGAGGCTGCGCTGGACCTCGGCCCGATAGTAATGGGCGAGAGCGGTGACCAGTTCAGTGGATGAGAGCCTTTGCTCGGCCATGGGTGCCTCCAGTCGGTCATGAGCGACCGACTGGAGACAGTATACCATCTGGGGAGCCAGTGAGGTGTGAGGGATAAGGAGTTGAGGAGGAGCGCCCTACTCCTTACGCGTTTGCTCAGGTATTGAGCAAACGGGCTGCTTCCTTGGCGTGATAGGTGATGATCAGGTCGGCACCGGCGCGCTTCATGCTGAGCAGGGTCTCGAGGATCAAGCGCTCCTCGTCGATCCAGTCGTTGGCCGCAGCGGCCTTGATCATGCTGTACTCGCCCGAGACGTTGTAGCAGACCAGCGGCAGGTCGAAGTTGTCGCGCAGGTCGCGGATGATATCGAGATAGGCGAGGGCTGGCTTGACCATCAGGAAGTCGGCGCATTCCTGAACATCGAGCTGAGCTTCACGCAGCGCTTCGCGACGGTTGGCCGGATCCATCTGGTAGGAGCGACGGTCACCGAATTGCGGGGTTGAATCGGCGGCATCGCGGAAGGGACCGTAGTAGGCGCTGGCGTACTTGACCGCATAGCTCATGATCGGAATATGCTCGAAACCGTGCTCATCGAGGATGTCGCGAATCGCTTCGATCCGGCCATCCATCATATCGGACGGGGCGATGATGTCGGCACCGGCCTGGGCATGGCTCAAGGCTTCGGCGGCGAGCAGTTTCAAGGTTTCATCGTTGTCGACATCGCCATCCTTGATGACACCGCAGTGACCATGATCGGTGTACTCGCACAGGCAGACGTCGGTGATGACGGTCAATTCGGGTACCGCCTCCTTGATGGCGCGTACGGTATTCTGAATGATGCCCTGCGCACAAAATGCATCGGAGCCGATCGCGTCTTTGGTTTCGGGAATACCGAACAGAATAACCGCCGGAATGCCGAGCGCATGCACCTCCTTGGCTTCGACCACGATATTTTCGATCGACTGCTGGTAGATGCCGGGCATCGAAGGGATCTCTTTTTTGATATTCTCGCCGAAAGCGGAGAACATTGGGTAGATCATGTCTGCAACGTGCAGGTGGGTTTCACGCACCATCTTTCTCATGTTGGCATTGCGGCGCATGCGGCGGGCGCGATAGGCGGGGAAATACATCAGGAACTCCTTGTTTTAGTGAGGAGTAAGGGGTGAGGGGTGAGGGACAAATTCAAAGACAAAAGACTGATTTGCCCTTCAATTCACACCTCATGCTTCACGCCTCACGGGTTCGGATAATACTCAACCATTGCCTCGACCAGGGCGTCGAGGGTCCAGCTCTGTGGTTCCAGTGCGACCTCGAAGCCCCGCTTGCGGATCGATGCCGAGGTCAGCGGCCCGATCGAGAAGAAGGCGGTCTCACCCTGTAATTGGTGCAGTTCGTCGCCGAACATCGCATGCAGGTTGTCGAAGGTCGATGAGGAACTGAAACAGATGGCATCGAGTTCACCGCTTTCGAGCAGGTGACGGATCATCTCCTGTTTGTCCTGCGGGGCGAGGGTGCGATAGATGATTGGGGCATCGACCAAGGCTCCGGCGGCGTTCAGGCAGTCGGGGATCAGGCTGCGGGAGATCGCGGTGTGCGGGTAGAGATAACGCTTGCCGCTCACGCCACGTGCCAGCAGTTCGTCGACTACACCCTCGGCGCGATAATCACTCGGAATCAGATCGGGTTTGAGGCCGCGTGTTTCGATCGACTTGGCGGTCTTGGGACCGACGGCGATGATTTTCACCCCCGCCAGTGCGCGCAGATCGAGGCCCAGTACGCTCATCCGGTCAAACAGGGCATCTACCGCATTGGCCGAGGTTAGAATCAAGCCGTCATAATCGCCCAGTTGGCCTAAGGCCTGATCGCAGGGCTGCCAGTCGTCAGGCGGTGCAATTTCGATGGTCGGGATGCAGATCGTCTCGGCGCCCTGCGCCTGGAGCAGTGCTACAAAGCTGGCGGCCTGGGCGCGCGGACGGGTAATCAGAAAGCGGCGGCCGAAGAGCGGCAGGTTGTCGTACCAACGCAACTCTTCGCGGTAGCGCACGACCTCACCGATGATAATCACCGCCGGCGGCTCGATCTTGGCCTTGGCAACCTGCTCGGCTATTTCGTCGAGTCGGCCGGTCAGGGTTTTCTGGCGTGGCAGGGTGGCCCATTGAACCACGGCTACCGGAGTGTCTGCGGCCCGGCCATGCTCGATCAGTTTTTCACTGATCAGCTTGAGGTTGGTCATCCCCATGTAGAAGATCAGGGTGCCGAGGCCGGTCGCCAGTTTCTGCCAATCGAGGCTCGAAAGTTTGCGCTCGGGGCGCTCATGCCCGGTCAACAGGGCGACGCTGGTGGTAATGTCGCGATGAGTCAGGGGGATGCCGGCGTAGGCCGCTGCGGCAAAGCCTGCAGTAACACCGGGCACAACCTCAAACGGAATGTTCTGCTGATGCAACAGGCTGGCTTCTTCGCCGCCGCGCCCGAAGACGTAAGGGTCGCCCCCCTTGAGGCGTGCGACATTCAGACCGGCGGCGGCCTTGTCGGCCAGCAGCTGGTTGATCTCATCCTGTGGCAGGCTATGCTTGCCGCAACTCTTGCCGACATAGATCCGTTCGGCCTCGGGACGCGCGTAGCCGAGGAGCACCGGGTTGGCCAGATAGTCATAGATGATGACATCGGCGCGCGCCAGGCAATCGCGGCCCTTGATGGTCAAGAGCCCCGGATCGCCCGGTCCCGCTCCGATCAGGTAGACCTTGCCTGGGTTCAACCCTTGTCGCCCCCGTTGTCACTGAAGGTTTCACAGCCATAGACCTCGTTGAGGATCGGACCGGCTCCTGCGGCGAGGAGCTGTTTGGCCAGGGCGACACCGGTGGCTTCAGCATCAGCCAGGGCACAGGTGGCACTCAGCTTGATCATCTGAGTTCCGTCGCAACTCGAGACCAGGCCGGTCAGGTCGAGCTGATCGCCTTCGACGGTACCGAAGGCCGCAATCGGCACCTGACAGCCCCCTTCGAGGGTCGCCAGCACGGCACGCTCGGCAATGACCGCGGCGGCGGTTTCGGGATGGTTGAAGAAATCGATCATGGCGTTGGTCTCGTCATCGGCGAGGCGACTCTCCAGGCCCAAAGCGCCCTGGCCGATCGCCGGAAGGCAGGTTTTGGGGTCGAGATAGGCGCCGATCTGATCGGTGTAGCCGAGGCGATGCATGCCCGCGGCAGCCAGCACCACCGCGTCGAGCTTGTCTTCAGTCAGCTTGTTGATGCGGGTCAGAACGTTGCCGCGGATATCGAGCATCTTAAGGTCGGGGCGCAGGTTCAGCAGTTGGGCCTTGCGGCGCAACGAGCTGGTGCCGATCCGGCCACCCTGGGGGATATCATCGATAGATGTGCAGCCCTCATTGAGAACCAGGATGTCGCGCGGATCCTCGCGCTCGGTGATGCAGCGCAGGCCGGTCCCTTCGGGGAAGAAGGTCGGCACGTCTTTCATCGAGTGGACCGCGATATCGATTTCATCGCGCAGCATCGCTTCCTGAATCTCCTTGACGAAGAGCCCCTTGCCACCGACCATCGCCAGTGGCACGTCGAGGATCTTGTCGCCTTGAGTCTTGATCTTGGTCAATGTCACTTCCAGCTCAGGGTAGCGTTTTTCAAGCTCATCTTTGACCCAGTTGGCCTGCCAAAGTGCCAGGGCGCTGGCGCGGGTTCCGATTCGCAGAGTTTTTTTAGCCATGGGGAATGCTCCTTTAATTTTCCGAGCCGGGTTTGTCGGGTGCTTTCGGATTGTCGGCAGCCGGCGCAGGCAGATCGAAAAGGGTCCGGACGGCATCGATGTAGATATTGCCGTCGTCACTGTTCTGGGCGTCTTTGAGGATCGATGTCGGCTGATGCAAAATCTTGTTGATGATGGCGCGCGTCAGGGCATCGATCGATTTAGCGGTTTTGTCATCGGCGTTAAGGTTCGACAGGGTTTTCTGCACCTCGTTCTGGCGCAGCTCTTCGAGCTTCTGGCGCAAGGAGACAATGGTCGGTTTAACTTCAAGGGTCGAAAGCCAGCGGTAGAACTGCAGAATTTCTTCTTCAATGATCGCTTCGGCTTTGTCGGCTTCCTTCTTACGCTCTTTCAGGTTGGCCTGGACGACACCCTGGAGATCATCGACATCGTAGAGATAGACATTGTCGATCTTGCTGGCCTTGGGTTCAATATCGCGCGGGACGGCAATGTCGATGATAAACATCGGCTTGTTGCGGCGCAGCTTAATCACCTCGGCGATTTTCTTTGCTTCCAGCACGTAGCCGGGTGCGCCGGTCGAAGAGAGGACGATGTCGGCCTGGTGCAGTTGATCCTGAAAATTCTCGAAGGTGACGGCCCGCCCGTTGAATTCTGCGGCCAGCTTCTCGGCCCGGGCGAAGGTCCGATTGGTCACCAGCACTTCGGCGATGCCGTTATTGATGAAGTGCTTGGCGGCCAGTTCACACATCTCGCCAGCGCCGATCAGCATGACGGTTTTGTCCTCGAGCCTGTCAAAAATCTTGCGCGCCAGCTCAACCGCGGCGAAGGAGACCGAGACTGCATTGCTGGCGATGGCGGTTTCGGTGCGCACCCGTTTGGCCACTGAAAAGGCTTTGTGCATAAAACGGTTGAGGATCAGCCCGGCGGTCTTGAACTCGCTGGCATAGCCGTAAGCCGTTTTAATCTGACCGAGGATCTGGGGCTCGCCAATGATCATCGAGTCGAGGCTGGCAGAGACCCGCAGGACGTGTCGGATGGCGTCTTCGCCCCGTTTCTCATAGAGATGCTCGGCCAGCAGGTCAAACGGCAGCTGATGGTACTCGGCCAGAAAATGTTGCAGCTGGGCGACGCCGCGTTCGGGATCGCGGCTGGTGGCATAGAGCTCAACCCGGTTGCAGGTTGAGACGATAATCGCCTCAGAGATTGAATCGAGGGCCAGCATCTGCTTGAGCGGTTCAGCCATCGCTGTTGGCGAGAAGGCTATTTTTTCGCGAATTTCTACCGGGGCTGTTTTATGGCTAAGCCCCACGACCAGTATATTCATCTTCGATATCCGAATCTAAAATCTGTCTAGGGGTGGCCATTCAGGGCGTCGAATGTATGCATGCCATTGAGGAGCAGGTTGACACCCAGGAAAGTGAAAAGCAGACAGCCAAAGCCGATAATGGCAAAGATTGCTGCGCGGCGCCCCCGCCAGCCGATACTCAGCCGTCCATGCAGCAGGGCGGCATACACAAACCAGGTCATCAGCGCCCAGGTCTCTTTCGGGTCCCAGCTCCAGTAGGTGCCCCAGACAGACTCGGCCCAGGCGGCGCCAGTAATAATGCATAGCGTCATCAATGGAAAACCGTAGGAGAGGGCGCGGTAGTTGATACTGTCCAGGGTGTCGAGGGAAGGCAGGCGGTAGTAAAGTCCCGAAAAGTGTTTGCTCTTGAGCATTCTGTCCTGCAGCAGATACATCACTCCGGCACCGAAGGCCAGGGCAAAGGCCGCGTAGCCCAAAAAGGCGAAACTGACATGCAGTGGGAACCACCAGGAGTTGAGAATCGGGCTCAGGGGTTCGACAGCCCTGGGAGCAATGCCGCTGCCGAACATGGTGATAACCGCCAGTGCGCTGGTGAAGGCCCCCATCACCGAGAGGCGGTAGCGGAGATCGAAGAACAGGAAGAGCGCTACCAGACACCAGGCAGAGAAGGAGAGCGATTGGTGCAAGTTGGTGACCGGGGTGTGGCCGACCTGAATGAACTCGATGATAAATCCGACCAGCTGAACCAGTGCACCTCCCAGCAGGGAGAACCGGGCAATCTGCCCAAGTTTATCTTTACGACCGACGACTTGGATCAGGTAGAGAACGGTCGCAACCAGGTAGCAGATGAGGATGATTTTAAACAGGATAGTATGGGTACTCATGGCGTCCCTTATGGAAGCGAAAACTGCAGGCTTTGGAGTGTGAAGCCCGCGCCGAAATTGTTGAGAAGTAGCCGGTCAACACCGGCTCGGTCGGATTGCTCGAGACAGTCTAGCAGCCCCTGTTCGACTAAATGCCGTAAAACGAGCTGATTGTAGGGAATAGGCGGCCGTTCAGTCAATACCTTTCGGCGGATGACTGCAGCCAATTCGGTTGCGGTTTGCCAACTTGGCGGCACCATATCGGCCAGCAGGTCGCGTAGAACCACGGCCATGGCCGGACTCTCCCCCCCGGTTGAGACAGAAAAGGAGAGAGGCGGACGCAGCAACCGTGCCGGAGTGATGAAGTCGGAACCTTCTGCGCTGTCGACGCGACAACAGAGAATTTTGCGGCTGGTGGCATCTTCGGCAATTTGCGCATTGACCAGGGAGTCGTTGGTTGTCGCAAAAACCAGGCGTGCGGAGTCCAGGTCGGTTGGCCGGTAGACGCGTCTATGGTGGGTCAATCGCGGGTTTTGTGGCATGTCCGGCAGGGGAGCTGGGTCGATCAGATTGATCTGTGCTCCAGCTGCGAGGAGGCCGGATATTTTGCGCATGGCGGTGCGCCCGCCACCGATGATTGCGACCAGTTGATTCTCAAGGCGGAGTTCAATCGGGAAGCCAAGGGCTGGAGAGATTTGGGAGCTGTCGCGTCTCCTGCTCTCAGACGCCAAAGAGTTCCCCTTCGACAAGCTCGCAGAGCAGGTGGCCGCAGATCAGGCCGATTTCAGCCAGGCGTGCCGGAGATTCTTCTGGGAAATTGAGGTTTAGCACTTGCTGAGCTTCCTGCGCCAGCCCTTCCCGATCGGTGGGGCCGATCAGGATCAGCGCGCTATTATCCTCGATCTGTTCTGTCAGGTGACGAATTTGTGGAGATTGTTTTTTGGAGCAGAAGATCAAAACGATATGCTCACGCTCGCTATGGGTTCGATACTCGCGGGCGAGAATTTCCTGTGGCTTATGATCTGCCAGTAGCGCCGCAGTGAAAATTGGATCTCCCCCAAGGGCGAGTGCCGGCAGGGGCGGACGCTCGAAGCCGAGGCGATGAGAGAAGGCGGTCGCGGTTTGCTGGGCAATCGCTTGCAGGGCTCCGTCACCGGCCAGAATCAGTTGCCCGCCTCGGTTGAATGTTTCCGCTAGTTCATGGCCGATCTTGATGAGGGTGTCGCCATGTTTGTCGGTCAGTTCACTGACCAGGGAACTGATCTGGTGGCAGCTGTTGGAAAGTCGCTCCTGCATATTTTCCTTGTGTCCTCTCTTCCCCCATTTTTGCCTCAATGATAGGTGTGAGATGAAAGACTGTCAAGGAGGCTGGTTTTGTTTACTAATCTTGATTTTCCTGTTGGATCATTTATAATAAAGAACTTCGGAATATAATTTTTTTTACGCTCGCGGACTAAAGGAGATAGGTTGATGGCAGGAGATAAGGTACTTGAATTTACCGATGATAATTTTGAAGCAGAGGTTCTCCAGTCCTCCGAACCGGTATTGGTTGATTTTTGGGCAACCTGGTGCGCTCCCTGTAAGGCGATCGCTCCGATGATTGATGAATTGGCCGAGACTTACGCTGGTAAAATCAGAATCGGTAAGGTTAACGTCGATGAAAATCAGGCGACCCCTGGCCAGTATGGCGTGCGCGGAATCCCGACACTGGTACTGTTCAAGGATGGCCAAATTGTCGATCAGGTGGTCGGTGCGGTTCCGCGGAACCAACTCGAAGGATTGCTTGACAAGGCGCTCTAGGTTACGCGCTCGATATGCCATGAGATTACTAAAAAATACCCCAGGCTCTTGAAGTCCGGGGTATTTTTTTCGGTCACTCTCGGATTAAGCAGACATCTTTAGTTCTTGATCCTGTTTAAGTGATTTAAAATCGCCCCTTTCTGGGTAGACGTGAGACGCGTCTTTTTTATCTTGTCGAGAAGAATCTCTTTCTCCTTTCTGGCACTCTGTATCCCCTGATCTGCACTGATAACCGTTTTTCGGAACCCGTATTTTTGGCTGCGCATGGCTGTTTTCCGGGAGGCGACAGAGTTCTCGTAGTCATCGGCAAGGCTTCGTGCCTGGTGGAGTAAGTTTTCTGCAGCAAGGCTGCGTTGTCTTAGCTGCTGCTCCTCCTCTGCTACCGCCTCTGCAAAAGACTCGTTATGTTGAGAGTTTTGGCTCACAGGGGGAACGTAACTTACTTTTCCTGAATCGCTCTCCTGAGTATTCACCGCCTGGTTGCGACACTCTTCCGGGAGGCTCATCGGGTTGTCGGCTATGTGCAGACGATCATTGGCGTCTCGACAGGAATAGTTTTCGGCTGAGGAAAGTCCAGCTAGGGGAAAGACGAGTATTGCAAGAATCAGAATTATTGGTTTCATCTTGTCGACTCCCTGAGGCGAAGGGTCTTTTAGGGTAGCTCTATTTTAGCCGCTCGGGTCCATTCCGGCAACTGGTGCCTAGAACTCTCTTCGGCTGTCGAGCAGCAGGGTGACCGGGCCATCGTTAACCAGTTCAACCTGCATCTCTGCTTGAAACTGGCCAGTTTCTACCTGAATTCCCGTTTGGCGAAGTTGGCTGATGAAGTGTTGGTAGAGCGGGATTGCCTGTGCGGGTAATCCCGCCTGAGAAAAGCCGGGGCGGCGCCCTTTACGGCAGTCCCCGAGCAGCGTGAACTGCGAGACAACGAGCGCTGCGCCGCCTGTGTCGAGGAGTGACAGGTTCATCTTGCCGACCTCATCCTCGAAGATGCGCAGGTCGGCAGATTTGCTTGCCAGATATTCCGCATCGGCTATCTCGTCTTGTTTCTCGATGCCGAGCAGAATGAGCAGGCCTGCGGAGATTTGGGCGATTTGTTCTCCAGCGACATGAACCTGGGCTTTAGTGACGCGCTGAATCACGGCTCTCATGTCTCAGCCTCCTCTTCGCTCATATTGCGCAGCAGCTTCAGGCTGAGGAGGTCATCGCGGTGGTCTGGCCCGCCCGGAGTTTCGAGGATCTTTGGAATCGCGGTCAAGCGCGGATCGCACACCAGAGCACGAAAGCCGCTTTTGCCGATCTCCCCCTGGCCGATAAGCTGGTGGCGGTCGACCCGTGACCCGCAGCCTTTTTTGCTGTCGTTAAGGTGGAAGAGGGCCAGTTTGTCCAGGCCGATCTGCCTATCGAATTCTGCAAGGGTCGCCTTGACGGCGTCTCTGTCGCGCAGGTCATAGCCTGCGGCAAAGACATGACAACTATCGAAACAGACCGCCAGGTTCCCTTTCGGGAAGCCAGCCACGATCTCAGCCAGATGCTCGAAGCGCCAACCTAGATTGGTCCCCTGACCAGCGGTGGTCTCGAGTAGGATGCGTACCTCGTTACCGACCCGGTCACGGGCCTGGCCGATAGCGCTGATGATCTGCTTGAGTCCTGCCGACTCGCCACTCTCGAGGTGGGCGCCGGGATGCACCACCAAATCTTCAATGCCGAGGGCCTGACAGCGTTCCAGTTCGTCACTAAAGGCGTCAACCGAGCGCTGCCAGCTCTGCTGCTCTGGGCTGGCGAGGTTGATCAGGTAGCTGTCGTGAACTGCAATGTAGCCGAGTGAGGCATGGGTGCGTGCGGTTTTGAAAGCTTCGACCACTTGCGGGTCAAGGGGCGGCGCTTGCCAGCGGCTGGCGTTCTTACTGAAGATCTGCATCGCGCCGAGGCCGAGTTTTTCGGCGCGCGCGATACTCTTGTCGATACCGCCGGCAATTGAGACATGGCAGCCGAAGAGTTGGTGCTGGCTCATTGCGGCCTAATACCTGTGTGTCTTGTGCTGAGCCAGGAGCCGATTTCGGCTGGCCGTGATAGCTCGGCATCGACAAAGCTTCCCGTTGGCTGTGTCCCGACCAGGATGGTGGTCATGCCGAAGTCCTTGGCGGTTTTCAGGTTAGCGGGTGAATCTTCGATCATGACGCAATCCTTGCCCTGGATCCCGAGCTGCTTGAGAACCTGTTGGTAGGGCTGCGGGTTCGGTTTCGGCTGGTAGTTGGCTATGCGGATATCGAAGATTTCGTCAAATTCTGCGCGGATCCCCAGCGCTGAGGTCACCTGCTCCGCATGGCGGCGCGAGCCGTTGGTAAAGATAAAGCAGGGTAGATCTATGTCTTCAAGGGTTTTTTGCAGTTCGAGGTCGGGAGTGAGGAGCTGGCCAATATCGACCTGGTGGACATAGTCGAGGTACTCTTCGGCGTCCACCTCATGGTGCCGGATAAGCCCCTGCAGGGTCGCTCCATACTCTTGCCAGTATTGGCGTCGCAGCGAGTCGACCTGGCTGCTTGGGATCTCGGCGACCTCTTCCATGTAGCGGTTGATGCGGACATCAATCAGCGAGAACAGATCTTTTTCGGCCGGGTAGAGGGTATTGTCGAGGTCGAAGAGCAGGGCCTTCATAACGTCTCCAGCGGATACACGCCGCTGAATACTTCGGCGGCCGGTCCAGTCAGGTAGACACAGTTGTCCTCGGCCCATTCGAGCTCGAGCAGTCCGCCGCTCAGTTGGTTTTTGATTTTACGCCCGGTGCGACCACTCAGTGCCGCTGCGACGGCCACTGCCGAGGCTCCGGTGCCGCAGGCCAGGGTTTCGCCTGCGCCCCGTTCCCAGGTGCGTTGGCGCAGCTCAGTGTCGGAAATGATACTGACGAATTCGACATTGGTGCGGCGTGGAAAGAGCGGGTGGTTTTCGATCAGGGGACCGATCTCGGTGACCGGAAATTTTTCACAGTCATCGACAAATATAACGCAATGCGGATTGCCCATTGACAGGCACCAGGCCTTGAAGGTTTGGTTGCCAGCCTCCAGGCTGATCTCCAGCGCCTCGGCCGCAGGGTCACCACTCATCGGCAGGTCGCCTCGTCGCAGGCGGGGTTGGCCCATGTTAACGCGAACCCTTTCAACCCGATCATTGCTGTCACAGAACATCTTTACCGGCATAATGCCTGCGGCGGTTTCGATGCTGATTTCGAGTTGATCGACCAGACCATGGTCCCAGGCGTATTTTGAGACGCAGCGGATACCGTTGCCGCACATCTCTGCCTCAGAGCCATCGGCGTTGAACATCTGCATGCGCAGGTTGGCCTTATCCGAGGGGAGGATCAGGATCAGTCCATCCGAACCGATCCCGAAATGGCGGTCGCTGACGGCTATTGCCAGTTGGGCGGGCTCTGCGATCTGTTCTTTGAATCCATCGATATAGACATAATCATTACCCGCACCGTGCATTTTGGTAAATCGCATGGACCAGACTCCTTACCTATTGTCGTGAATAAAAATTCCCTGCTACTATAGACAGGTGTTAGTTTCTGCGACAATAGCAAAGCAATGGCGCCGCAAAGGTGAAAAGGAGTTTAACCCAAATGGCATACAATCTGAAAACCAAAATATGGCAAAATGGAGCCCTTGAGTGGTGGGGGATGATCGAGGATGGTGATGTTTATCTCGGTAGCCGCGAATTTCCACAACCGCCTGACGAGGGGGATGAATGGCGGGTTAAGGCAACCGGTGACAAATTTAAGATCATTGGCGGTGAAATCTGCCGGAATGGTCACGAGGAGCCGCAGGAGTGGTAGCTCTGGAGGTATTGCAGATTGCTGCCGGGGAGATGAACAATTTCGCCTACCTGGTTTTCTGCACCCAGACGCGCAAGGCGGTGGTGGTCGATCCTTCTTTGGCTCCGCAGGCTGTACTTGAGGTCGCCGCACAGCAGCATCTCGAAATTGTCGGTCTGCTGAATACCCATGGTCATCATGATCATATCGCGGGTAATGCGGAAATTCAGGCCGTGGCAAAGGTGCCACATTGGGGACATCCCCTCGACCTACCCGATGCAGATCAGCAACTGCTCGAAGGGACTGAGGTTGTTGTCGGCAGGGGAGTGATTCGTGTGATGCACACGCCGGGACATACGCCTGGGTCGGTTGTGCTGCAGGCTGGTGGCGGTCTGATTACTGGGGATACCCTGTTTGTTGGGCGCTGTGGGCGTGCCGACCTGCCGGGGAGCGATGTTGATCAGTTGTATGATAGTCTGCAGCGATTGAGAAAGTTAGACAAGAGTCTCAAGATCTATCCAGGGCACGATTATGGTGTGAGGCCAGTCTCCACCCTCGCTGAAGAGTTGCAGGAGAATGATTTTTTGAATGCCGCTGATCGGGCCAGTTTTATCCGATTGCGGATGGGCTGAGATCGTCAGAGTGGCCGCGGTACTAAAAAGGCCAGCATTGCTTCGTTGCAATGCTGGCCTTTTTCTTG
>JAAXQE010000135.1 GCA_012974425.1 Geopsychrobacter sp. | reverse complement strand
TAGGTTGGGCGCAGGTTTCCCTAGATTGATCCTAGATTGAAAGAAACGAACCCCAGGGGTAATCCTCTCCGTCAGATAAGTCTCTAGCAAAGGATAAACTGGTTAATTCACCAGGGGTAGATCATCCCATCTGGTCGTGTAGGCAGGGGAGAGGTGCGCTTGCTTCATGAACCAGTCCCGTTTCGGGCGTTGCCCGCCAAACCAGATTTTGCCTCGTCCGGTCTGGTTGATCTTGTCGATAACCGACATGAGTCCATCATTATCGATCCGGGCTGATGGTTGGGAAAATAGATCCAATTGAACGTTGTTGGGATCACAGAGCTCTGCCAGCATCACCCCCGCCTTGGCGTAGCGATATCCTTCTTTCCATAGCGAATCGAAGAGATCGGTTGTGATCTTCAGGATGGTCCGGGTGTCGGAACCGGGAGTCGGGAGTTTTGCGGTTGCGCTGCCTGAATAAGCCTTTTCGTCTGGCTCGCAGGCCCCCGTGCGAATGAACAGGTTGATGGTGCCGCAGACCTGTCCCCCACTTCTGAGGCGCTCTGCGGCCTGGGCGGCAAATTCGCAAATGGCTTCGCGCAGCGGGACATATTCAGTGAGCCGCTTGCTAAACGACCTGGAACACATGAGCTGTTTCTTTGCCGCCGGGCTCTCGTCCAGGGCGAAGCGCACCTGGCCGTTTAATTCTTCGATGGTTTTCACCATCAGAATCGAAAACTGTCGCCTGGCGCTTGCCTTATCCATCTGCGCGAGCTGAAGTACGGTTTTTATGCCGAGCCGTTTCAGTTTCTCCGCATTCTTGCGGCCGACTCCCCAGACCTCACCAACCGGGGTGATGGCCATCAGCTTGCGCTGCCGCTCTGGATCGGTCAGATCGACGACACTCGCGGTCGCGGGATACTTCTTGGCCGCATGGTTTGCCAGTTTCGCCAGGGTCTTGGTCGGTGCCAGGCCGACGCATACCGGCATGCCGACGTGCTGGCCGATTGTCTGGCGTATAGTCTGGCCGTAATCCTCCAGTGAACCCAGAAGATTGAAGCCGGTCAGATTTAAAAACGCCTCATCAATAGAGTAGATCTCGACTTGGGGGGCCAGCGATTCGAGGGTGGCCATCACCCTGGATGAGATATCGCCGTAGAGGGGGTAGTTGGAGGAGAAAACCCTCAGGCTGTGCTGCTCGATCTGCTGTTTGATCTTAAACGCCGGAATCGCCATCTCTATCCCCAGGCTCTTGGCTTCCTGGCTTCTGGCAATGACGCAGCCGTCGTTGTTGGAGAGCACAATGATCGGGACATGCTTAAGCGAGGGATTGAACAGCCTTTCACAGCTGACGTAGAAATTATTGCAGTCGACCAGGGCAAAAACCGGTGTCATAAGTTTCTCAGGGAGTGGACAGCCGTGGTCGCCACGCCGAATATTTCGAAATCGGTGTCCTCGGGGATCTCGATCGGCGCGTATTTGTCGTTCATCGGTACTAGGCGTTTTGTGGGTTTTGTTTCGAGCCGTTTGACGGTCAGTTCACCGTTCAACGCGGCAATCACGATATCGCCATGCTGGGCAGTGATTGAACGATCCACAACCAATACATCGCCCGGAAAAATCCCTGCATCAAGCATAGAATCGCCTTGCGCTCTGACAAAATAGGTCGCAGCGGGATGCTTTACGCAGAGATCATTTAAATCGAGTCGCGACTCGCAGTAATCGGTGGCGGGGCTCGGGAACCCCGCGGCGACCGCTTCGGTAAACATCGGCATTTTGGGGCCGCCAATCTGGCCGTTTTGGGATGGTTTGTCTATCACTGAAATCACTCCTGTTTTTTCGGGACTATAACCTAGAAACGGATTAATCGCATGCTGCTTTTGTGTTTTAAAAAAAGCATAGCGTTTGGACTGCCAGGGGATCAAGCGCCTGGTGGAGAAGGACATCGCGGTCGATTCTCCCCGCCGGGCCCTGCCGGCAGTCAGGGTTGGCGCCGGTCACCGTGACCCAGAGCTTGAGGGATGACCAGTCCTTTGCTCGTTCTGTCGATCATTCATTATCTGTGCTTTGTAAGTGCCTTAGGAAACAGATAGATGGCCAGGATTGAAGATGGCCAGCCCACCAGAAAATAAAGCAGGATAAGTGGAATCCCTAAAACATCGATGTCCTTGTTGAGCGTTTGAATGAAGGGGAAGTTGAGCATGACGACCCCTAAGCTAAAAAACCAAAACCAGACACTTCTCGGGCGCGACAGATCTTTTTTTTCACTTTTGCGCTCCAATTACACTGAATCCGGGTGTTGTGCCGAAGCTTCACGACCCGCTTGAGCCCTCGGTTGCACTCCTTAGGTACTGCTAATTCGGTCACTTTCTCTCCTCCTCCTGTGGCTGGTCCCTTGCGTCTGATCTTGTTACTTTATTTGGGCTGGGCTGGGTCTTGTCGGTGCTGGTTGAAGCCTGCTGTCCCGGTCCCCTGCGGCAGAGGGAAAAGGTCCCCAAGGTCAAAGAACAGGCATAATGCGTGAGGCTTGTTCCGCCAGGAGAAACGCAAAGTTTTCTCCTGAATGGTGCATCTCTGAACCATATACCCTTGTTATATTATTAGAGTGGCAGCCGTAAATGCCTGAAAAAACAGTACGCTGGTAAGCGAGTCTGTAGGCCGAGAGACTTTTCCAAAAAAAAACTTTACATAACAATGTTTCCCGTTGTAGCGTTACACCTAACTGAAACACTTAAACCGCACAGCGGAACACGAGGCGAGGTAGAATGGTTTCTATGAACATCGAGATAAAGCTACTCGCTTCTCTGAGCTTAGAACGATTTAAGACCGAACTTCGTGAGTATCCACTCGCAACGGGGGTCAGGCAGGTTGTTGAAGATCTCGGTATTCCTGAAAAAGAGATCGGGATTGTTCTCTTGAATGGTCAACATGCTTCCCTGGCGGACCCTCTGGCGGACGGGGATAGCCTGTCTCTTCTTCCCCTGGTGGGAGGCGGGTGAACCGGAATGACATATTTATTCAGAGCTGATTTTACGTTTAGCAAGGAGAGTTTATGCGCACGTTAACAGACGGTTCCACATCTGCTCCAACTTCCGTGTTGTACAGCCGTTGCACAATCAACCTGGATTCCAAGTCGATTGCCATACAGGAAGTGCCCTGCCGTAACCTGGAGGATGTCCTGGGTGGATTTGGCCGTTCTTTTCAAATTCTGGCTGAGCGGGAGGTCGTGGACGCCTATTCGCCTGAAAATCCGCTGATTATGAATACGGGTCTTTTGACCGGGACCAACATCATGACCGGTCTGCGCACCTATTTTTCTGCCTACAGCCCCCTCAAGCAATCTCTCAAGGGTCTGCCGTCTGCCATCTGGTCTGCGGCCAGCGGGAAATTCGGCAGTAAGCTGAAATGGACCGGAATTGACGAGGTTGTTTTTGAGGGGCGCTCAGATGCTCCTGTGTATGCCGTCTTCTCTGAGGGGGAGGCTGGGCCGCAGGTGGAACTTAAGCCCGCGGAACAACTTCTGGGTTTGACGACCCATCAAAAGATCATGGCCCTGCAGGAGCAGTATGCCGATGGGCACTTTGCCGTGATTGGACCAGCTGGTGAAAATTATGAATCGGTCACTATGGGGTCTGTGGCTCTAAGTACTGAAAACCAACTCAAGTCCAAAGAGGATAAGAGCCGGTTTGCCGGAAGGGGTGGAATGGGCAGTTTGATGGGCTACAAAAACCTGCTTGCGATTGTCGCCCAGAGTAAGGACAAACTTCCAAAAATCAGCCCCGAGATGCGTGATCTCAACCGCGAGATCATGAAGGGTGGTGGCTCGGCAAAGTTTCAGCCGGTTAAGCAGGGCGGTGGCGGTGGAACCTGGGCTCTCTATGAGTCGATGCAGGCATTTCATGCCGTGCCCGAGAATAACTTTCGCCCAACAGGGGGCAAGCAGATCGAGGGCCTCTTTCGTGAGAATGTGGAGAAGAAGCTCGACGTCAAGAGCGAGGGCTGCTTCCGTTGTGGCATCCGTTGTCATAATAACATTTACGAGCGCAATGCCGACGGCAGTCGTGGGGAGTTCCTGTCCAAATTCGATTTCGAACCCCTGAACCTGTTCGGCAGCAACCTGGGTATTCATGATGGCTATCAGGCCGGAAAGCTGATTCAGGCCTGTGACAACCTCGGTATGGATGCCGTGTCTCTGGGAACCACCATCTCTTATGTGCTCGATTACAACGAGCGCCATCCTGAAAAACCTCTCCTTAATGGCGCTACCTTCGGCCAGTTTGAAAAAATTCGCGAGCTGGTTGAGCAAACCGGACGTGGCGAACGTGCCGAGATCGGTTGCGGTGTGATGCGCCTTTCGCAGCAACTCGCCGAGACGGCTTATGCCATGCAGGTCAAGGGTTTGGAGCTGCCAGCTTATCTACCCGAGACCAACCCCGGCTACGCCTTTGCCATTGCTGGCGGCCATATGTCGATGTTCACCCACATGAATCTCCTGAGGGAAGGGATTACCGACCTGGACTACTGGGTGAATGCCATTACCCGGGTAGGTCTATATCAGGTGGGGCAGGACATGCTCGGGATGTGCAAGTTTATCGGGATGGGGGTCGATAATGAACTGATTCCCAAGGCGATCAAGCTGACGGCCGGCATTGAGCTTTCTTCGGAGGACGTGGTCGCAGCTGTGCGCCGCGCCTACCTGAGGGGCTTGGCCCTGGAGCGCCAGCAGGGTTATGCCGATGAGGATTACACCCTGCCTGGCCAGGTTTTTGAGAGTCCCAACCCGAATGTGAAGTTGCCCAGCTTCATAACACCCGTTTTTTTCGAACAGCTAAAAGCCCGGGTCTGGGAAGTCTTTGAGCCCGAAATGAAAGGGCTGCTGGGATAGCTTTTTTGTTCAGGCCGAAAGAATTTATAGCCGCTTATTCTACTATTTGAAGTCCGTAATTTAGAGAAGAAGGAGAACCCGAAATGGCTGGAATTATTGAAGCACGTCTTGCTGAACTGGGGATTGAGTTGCCGGATGCACCAGCACCCAAAGCTAACTACATGCCTTATGTTGTCACCGGAAACCTGGCGTTTATGTCCGGTCAGGTCACCATCTGGAACGGTGAGATGAAGTATATCGGCAAGGTTGGTGCTGACCTGAGCATCGAAGAAGGCTATGACGCCGCACGCATGGTTGCCATCAACCTGATTGCCCAGGCACGAGAGGCCTGTGGCGGGGACCTTGATCGGATCAAGCAGGTCGTCAGGTTGTGTGCCGTGGTCAACGCGGTTGAGGACTTCAAGGACCACTCGAAAGTGGTCAATGGCGCCTCGGATCTTATGGCCGAAGTCTTCGGTGATGCCGGTCGCTGTGTGCGGATCAATTCTGGCGGGACGCTTCCGTTCGGATTTGCGGTTGAGATAGATGCGATTTTCGAGATCGAGTGAATCTAGTATGCGCAATCAGAAGGAGATTAAGATGAGTGACGTTGGTGAAGTTACAGCAGATCGTGATGTTGGTAAGCAGAGTGAAGGAATTCTCCCCGCAGGTGTGGACTGGGCTGTTTTCGGCATAAGCGGTGGATTTGTCATTGCTTTTGTGGCGATGGCGCTGATCGATATCGATGCCCTTTCAGCGCTTGTGAATATCGGGTTTGCCTGGTCGACCAAGCTGTTCGGCGCCTACTGGCAGATACTGCTGTTCCTGACCTTCTTTATCGGCCTGGGCCTGGCTGTCTCCCGTCTGGGAGCCGTACGCCTGGGAGATGCAAAGACGCCTGAGTTCTCCACCTTTAAGTGGATCGCCATTATCATGTGTACCCTGCTCGCCGGCGGCGGCGTGTTCTGGGCGGCAGCTGAGCCGATGGCCCATTTCCTTTCACCACCGCCAATCTTTGGGGTTGAGGCCAAGACCGCTCCGGCGGCCTATGCGGCGCTGGCGCAGAGTTACCTGCATTGGGGTTTTCTGGCCTGGGCGATTCAGTGCAGCCTGACCTCTATCGTGCTGATGCATCTGCATTACAACAAGGGGTTGCCGCTCAAGCCCCGTACCCTGCTCTATCCAGTCTTCGGCGAAAAAATCTATAAAAGCTGGTACGGCTCCTTGACCGATGCGGTCTGCGTGATCGCGGTTGTGGCCGGCACAGTCGGTCCGATCGGCTTCCTCGGCCTGCAGGTCGGCTATGGTTTCAATGAGCTTTTCGGTTTAGCCAACAACTACAGTACCCAGTTGATGATTATTGTCGGCCTGGTCGGTATCTATACCCTCTCCGCGGTCAGCGGCGTGCACAAGGGCATTCAGATGCTCAGCACGCTGAATATCTTCCTCGCCGTCGGCCTGATGGCCTTTATCCTGCTCTTTGGCCCGACCGCGTTCATCTTTGACGGCTTTATCCATTCCTTCGGTCTCTACCTGGATAAGTTTATTCCGATGGCGACCTTCCGCGCCAATCCCGGTTGGCTCGACTGGTGGACGGTCTTCTTCTGGGGCTGGTTCCTCGGTTATGGGCCCTTGATGGCGATGTTTGTCGCCAAGATCTCCAACGGGCGCACGATCCGCCAGATGGTCGGGGTGGTCTCAATACTCGCACCGATCGTCACCGCCTTCTGGTTCACCATTATCGGCGGCAGCGGCATCGCCTTTGAGATGGCGACCCCCGGTGTCATCTCCGAGCCCTTCACCGGTTTCAATCTGCCGGCGGCGATGTTCGCCATCACTCAGCAGTTACCGGCGGGCTTTCTGATCTCGGTGCTGTTCCTGATCCTGACCATCACCTTTGTCGCCACCACCGGTGACTCCATGACCTATACCATCTCGATGGTCATGACCGGCACCGAGCATCCGCCGAAGGGTCTACGGATCTTCTGGGGCATCATGATGGGTTCGCTGGCGGCCATCCTGATCTCCCTCGGCTCAGGCGGTGTTTCGGCTCTGCAGTCCTTTATCGTGGTGACCGCCGTGCCGGTGTCCCTGGTGCTGCTCCCTTCCTTGTGGACGGGGCCGCAGATTGCCAGGCAATTGGCAAAGGACCAGGGGCTTATTGCTGACAAGTAGTGTGTAATTAAGCTCCCCTGCCGGTAACAGGGCAGGGGAGCTCTTTTGAACCTTAGCTAGAGCGTCAAACGAGAGGAGCCTCTTATGGCTGATATGAGTGTAGATTTCTGCGGGGTCAAGTTTAAGAATCCGATTATCGTGGCCTCGGCTGAGCCCTCGAACAGCGTGCTGAATATCAAGAAATGTATCGATAATGGCGCCTCTGGAGTTGTCGTAAAGACCATCGGTGATATTCCTGCCTTTCGCGAACTCACCAAGAATTCCAAATATGCGATCCTGAATGACAAGACCCGCCCGATCAAGGGGAAGGTTCCGCGCAGCTTCACCTTCTACAGCCGTTCCGGTTACATCAGTCAGGATCACAAAGAGTGGATTCCGATCCTGAAGGAAACCCAGGAATACGCTCTGAAGAACGGTTCCCATGTTATCGGTAATGTTACAGGCGGCACCCTTGCTTCCTGGGTTGAGCTGGCCAGGATGACCGAGGATTGCGGTGTGTCGATGCTGGAAATCAACCTGCAGCATGCTGCGCCGCCTGAACTGGCTGATCGGGCCAGGGGGATCTATATCGCCCAGGATCCGGAGATGACGGCAGAAATCACCCGCCGGGTGGTTGAGGCGGTCAAGATTCCAGTTATGGTCAAGCTGAGCCCTGAGGCAATGAGCCTGACTGAAATTGCCCGGGCGGCCCAGGGTGCCGGCGCGGCTTCTGTTTGCGTTAACAGCCGTTTCAAGGGGTTTGCCACCGATATCGAAACGGGAAAGCCCTATCTTGGCGGGCCTGCCGGGGTTGGTGGCCCCTGGGTCAAGCCGATTACCTTGCGCTGGGTTCAGGAGATCTATTCGCAGCTGGGGATGCCGATTGCCGGTTCCAACGGGATCTATGACGGCCGTGATGCGATTGAATTCCTCATGACTGGCGCCCGTGTCATGCAGGTCTGCTCGATCCTGATGCTCAAGGGGATTGAATGGTTGCCGCGCATGATCAAAGAAGTCGAAGAGTTTATGGATTCCCACGGCTATCCAGATATCGATTCCCTGTACGGAATTTCTGCACGACAATCCGCTGGATCGCTGGCGGAACTGTTTAAGGCACCGCGATTGGTCGTTGATATTGATCGTAACAAGTGCGCCTACCCCAAGTGTAACGCCTGTACCCGGATGTGCTTCTACGATGTCATGAAGCCGGGTGACGCTCAGATAAACATTGAGGGGGAAAAATGTATCGGTTGTCACCTGTGTGAAAATACCTGTCCCATGGATGCGATCAGCCTGCACCCCAGAGATTAATCTGGCGTGTTTTAAAGTGATCGCATCACGTAAGTAAACCTAAGCAATCTGAAGGAGAAAAAACAAATGTTGGCATTTTGTGCTTACTACGAAGGCAAAGTTAAGGGGAGTGAAGAGGAGTTTGATCGTTACATCCGCGAGGTGCATATGCCTCTGGTTGCTAAATACCCGAACCTGCTTCAACTGCGCTACCTCAAGGGTGAAGAGGGCGCTAAGTTTTACCTCGCATTCGAACTGTTTTTTAAGGACTGGGATGCTTTTGCAGTGGCAAAGGTTTCTGCAGAGCGTACTGCCGCTATTGCGGATGCCGCGATTCTCGACGCAATGTTTGAAGGTGTTGTGACTCATGTCACTTATCAGAACAATGAGATTGCAGTCCCCTGATAACACTGAGGCCTCTTTAGCCCTAAGATAGGAAATACGATAATGGCAACGAAGATCATCGATTTTAAAAAAGAAGTAGCAGGCATCAGCCCTGCTTTCCCTGCCGAGCGCGTTTTAGGTGGAAGCCCGGCGCAGAATCTTTTTAACCAGTTTCAGGACAGCAGCAAGCAGATGCTGTCGGGAACCTGGGATTGCACGGCAGGCAAATGGCAGGCCGACTACTCGGCCAAGAGTGAGTTTTGCCATATTCTCTCCGGCAAGGTGGTGCTGACCGATGAAGCCGGTACCGCCTCGACTTTTGGCGCAGGTGACTCTTTTGTGATTCCCATGGGATTTATGGGGACCTGGGAGGTGCTCGAAGAGGTGCGGAAGCTCTACGTTATTGTGACGCCTCAGTAGTAGTGACGCCGTCTTGCTGCAGTCGTTCCCTGAACGGCTGCAGCAAGAGCTGACTCCAGAATTCAAGTTTATTCAGGCAGAGGGTGGCGCCTGGCGGAATGTCGCAGCCTTGAAGATGATATTTAGGCGTTGAAAAATCCTTTTAATGGTTGATTTTGTCTGGATTGGTTCTGTATTGTGAAACATTGTTCAGAAAACAGGGCGGTTTTTGATTAAGGCCGGTCTATGGGTCTTCAGCCGGGTAGGATTGATTAACTTAAGGGGTGTTCCGGAGGGCAGGTGCTAGATATTATGGATAACTTGATACAGGAAGATGCTCAGCAGGATGTTGAGAAAGACCGGCGTTTTGTCACTGCTCTGGCCAGGGGTTTGGAGATTTTAGACTGTTTCAAGTTTGAGGACCGCCCCCTTGGTAACCGCGAAATATCCGAACGCACCGGTTTGCCGAAGGCCACAGTTTCTCGTCTGACCTATACCCTGACTGAACTGGGCTATTTGCGCTATTCCGAAAGTCAGGGCAAGTATAATTTTGGCCCCTCATTGATCAATGTCGGCTATTCGTTGCTTTCACGCCTGGGAACGCGGCGTCTCGCCAGGCCGTTAATGCAGGCTTTGGCTGAGCACAGCCAGGGGGCCGTGAATCTTGCGGTTCGCGAAGGCCTGAATATGGTTTATCTCGACACCTATCGAAGCTCCTCGAACGTGCTGATTCAGCTGGATGTCGGCTCCAAGTTGCCGCTGGCGACCAGTGCCCTGGGCAGGGCCTACCTCTGCGCTCTTTCTGAAGAGGAGAGGGCTAAACTGCTGGAGCAGATCCGTCTGGCCGATGAAGAAAACTGGCCGGAGGTGAAAGCCGGAATCGACAAGGCCCTTAAGGAATATCAGCAGTACGGTTATTGTCTGTCCCTGGGGGCATGGCGTAATGAAGTCAATGCTGTCAGCGTACCGTTGATCTTGACAGAAGGCTTCGGAGTCATGGCATTCAGTTGCGGTGGCCCTTCCTTCCAGATGACCGAAGAGAAGATCATGGCCGACATTGGACCGCGCCTGCTCAACCTGGTGGGCAATGTCAAGACCGCACTGAGCAAGTGATCTGTGGACAACCTTTCATTTCGTAGTCCGTTCGACAAATTGTTTGAAGACCAGCCTTCAGCTTCGCTTCACCCATTTTCCGGGATTCTCCGATTCGGTTTCCGCAGGCGATATGCAGCATCCTCAGTCAAGGTAGCCTGCGGTGCAACCTGAGGAGTCATGTCAAGGTAAGATAAAGAGTGCCCCCGGGCTTATTTTGCTGGCTGCGGTTCTATGGGGGACTGCCGGAACGGCGCAGGCTCTGGCGCCCGCTGGAGCAGAACCTGTTGTTATCGGGACCCTGCGATTAGCCGTGAGCGGAGTTGCCTTACTGGTCATCGCTGGCAGCTTCGGTGGCCTGGGCAAGCCAAGGCACTGGCCGTTAGCGGCGACCGCCTGTGCCGCCATATGCATGGCAGTCTTACAGGTCTGTTTTTTCGGCGCCTTGAGCAGAACAGGTGTTGCAACGGGGACCACTATTTTCATCGGGAGCTCTCCTGTCTTTGCGGGACTCATTGCCTTCCTGCTCCGGGGAGAGCGTCTCAGCCTTAAATGGTGGTGCGCAACAGTGCTGGCGATTTCTGGCTGCAGTTTGCTGATCAGCGGGGCCGGTGATATCAGCGTCGATATCCTGGGAATCATACTGGCGCTGGGTGCGGGTTGCGCCTATGCAATCTATGCCGTCGCGATCAAGGGCCTCCTTAAAGGAAGATCTGCCGTTGCGGTTCTGGCCGTTACTTCATCCCTGGGCGCACTCCTGCTTTCCCCGTGCCTCTTTTCCGCAAATTTAAGCTGGTTGACTGAGCCGCGAGGGATCGCGGTTGCGCTCTACCTGGGGCTGGGGACCTCGGCGCTGCCGTACTGGTTGTTCGCCAGTGGCTTGCGGGTGCTCCCCGTCGCAACAGCCGTAACCCTGAACTTGGCCGAACCGCTCACGGCGGCGCTCCTGGGTGTACTCGTCCTGGGAGAGCAACTTACTCCATCGGCTTACCTGGCCATGAGCATGTTGGTGGCGGGCTTGTTTCTGGTCTCTTTCAGTCCCAGAGTGATTCTGGCAAGACTAATAAACAGAAGGCTGGCCGAACGATGACCAGCGTTGATCTGCCTCTCATTGTTAGCGTGGCACCCAATGGGGCTCGCAGGACCAAGGCAGATCATCCTGCTTTGCCGATTTCTAGCCGGGAATTGGCGGCAACAGCCTTAGCCTGTCGTGACGCCGGTGCAGCCATGATCCATTTGCACGTGCGTGATTCGGCAGGTCGCCACAGCCTGGACCCGGAAGCCTACCGCAGCGCCACGGCAGCCATGCGCCAGGCAGTCGGCGAGGACCTGATCATTCAGGTGACGAGCGAAGCCGTAGGAATCTACCAGCGCGAAGAGCAGATGGCTATGATCCGGACCCTGCGGCCCGAGGCGGTCTCCCTGGCCCTGCGCGAATTCATCCCCGTCGCGACCGATGAGCCCTCTGCCGCGGCGTTCTTTGCCTGGCTGGGCAGGGAACGCATCACTCCCCAGTTTATTCTCTATTCCGCCGAAGAAGTCCGCTACTTCCATGAATTAAGGCGGCGCGGTCTGATCCCCGGCGAGCATCCCTTCGTGCTCTTTGTGCTCGGACGCTACAGCCCTGACCAGCAGGGGGCCCCCGAAGAGCTGTTGCCTTTTTTGGCTGCCCACGATTTGAAATGTCCCTGGGCGGTCTGCGCCTTCGGCTCGCAAGAGGCGGTCTGCACGTTCAGCGCGATTAGCCAGCAAGGGCATACCCGGGTCGGATTTGAAAATAACCTGCTTCTCAGTGATGGCAGTTTCGCTCCAAATAATGCCGCCCTGGTCGCACAGAATGTTGCCGCAGCCCGGTTATTGGGTCGGGAGTTAGCTAGTGCCGACAAGGCTCGGGAGCTGCTGGGCAGCGCATAAAGAGGGTGGCTAGGTCAGGGCCGTCTCTGGCCATGGCACCAGTGGGCAACCGGAATGCATATTCTCGCCTAAATCGACCTTCAAACCCGCCATCTATTCTGATAACAAAACTGCCACCCCGAAAAAGGTGGCAGCTGGCAAAACTTACTCCATTTGCGATTTGGGCAGAATGCTCTGAATATTGTTCTCAAAAGGAAAG
>JAAXQE010000134.1 GCA_012974425.1 Geopsychrobacter sp. | reverse complement strand
TGTTGAGCATATCGAGAGTCATCTGGCTCACCTGCACCCCTTGTTCTACGGCTTTGAGCCTGTGCTTGTGGCGAGAAGCTCCGGGAACTCGGCCGTTGTACTGCTGAGCGAACACCTGCAGGTAGTCCCGCATCCGCTCGTAGAAGGCTTCACCTGCAAAGTGGGTGGGGTCGATGGCGATGAAGAACTGACCCAGATTCAGTGGTTCGCAGCTACCGGCAAGGGACCCCGAGCTATGAGACCAGTTGGCGGTCGTCAGTCCGCCGGCCATGATATCCACCAGCATAGCCATATTGGCTCCCTTATAGCCTCCAGCAGGAGCGATGGTGCCCTCCAAGGCCTCATTGGCATCGGTGGTGGGCTGGCCGTTTTGATCCAGGGCAAAACCGGCCGGTAGTGGTTTGTTCTCCCGGGCCGCCTGACGAATATTGACGAAGGCGGTACTGCTGGTGGACTGGTCTATAATCAGTGGCGATTGATCCTTTACCGGTACGGCAAGAGCGATTGGATTGGTGCCGAAAAAGGGCAGGCTTCCTCCCCAGGGGGCCATCATCGCCGGCGAGTTGGCATAAGCCTGGCCCAGCATGCCCTGCACGGCGATACGTTCGACAAAGTAACCCACAACACCGCAGGTAAAGGTATTGTGAATCGCAAGGGCTGCCATGCCAGTGGTTTTCGCTGCGTCAATGAGGGCCGGAAAAGCCAGGTCAAAAGCCGGCATGGTTACCCCACCATCCCCCTCGACCAATATACTGCCAGCAGCGGGTTGCTTCATCACCGGCTTGGCCTGACCGTTGATCTTCCCCGAAAGAAACCCGTTCAAATAATCTGGAAGATGGGAAAGGCCTACATTGCTCAGCCCGTCTGCTTCGGCAGCACGGGTGGCCGAGGCTATTGCCGCAGCGTTCAGTTCATTTGCACCACAGGCAAGCAGTGCCTTGAAGCTGATTTGGAAAACCTCATCCAGTGTCAGCGTCGTTGTTGCAGCCATACAATTATTCCTTCAGTAGGAGTTTGTTTATGTCTTTTGCGGATTTTGCATGCTAGTGCAACCGATGTGCTTACCCTGATAAAATACTTGGCTCGGTGTATTGAAACCAAGTCGTTTTTGGTTGCATGCGCCTAATTTTCCTCCAGATCCAACCAGGCCGAAGCCACATCGAGCATACGATTGGCATAACTCCACTCATTGTCGAACCAGGCCATAAGCTTTACCAGTCTGCCAGCGCTGACGCGTGTTTGGGTACCGTCGATAATGGCTGAACGTGGGTCGGTATTGAAGTCGATCGAGGCATGGGGTTCCTCTGTGTAACCGAGCAGGCCAGTCAATGGGCCTGTGGCCGCTTCGCGGAAGATGGCGTTGACCGACTGGGGGTCGGTCGACTGGCGCACATTAAGAGACAGGTCCATCAGCGACACATTGATTGTTGGCACACGCAGGTGGAGGCATTCAAGCCGACCATCGAGGTGCGGCAGAAATCTCGCTATCCCCTGACTCAGGCCGGTCTCCACCGGCACCATCGACTGCAGGGCACTGCGGGTCAGGCGCAGATCGGTCTGGTGATAACTGTCGATTACCGGTTGATCGTTCATTGCCGAATGGATGGTCGTGCTGACTCCACTCTCTATGCCCAGTCGTTTGTCCAGCAGATCGAGCACCGGCACAACGCAATTGGTTGTACAGGAGGCGCTGGAGACGATCCGGCAGCCGGGCACCAATTGCTCACTGTTAAATCCATAGACAATGGTGGCGTCAATATCGGCATCGGCGGGTTGCGAAAAAAGCAGCCGCTGTGCGCCACTGGCCAGGTGACGCTCTGCTGTGCCGCGGTCGGTATAACTCCCGGTACACTCCAGGACAAGATCAACATCAAGTTGGGCCCAGGGCAATTTCTCGGGCCTCGTTTCATTGAGGGCCCGAATCGGGTCTCCATTGACCAACAGGTGCTGGCCGTCATTCCCGACAGTTCCCGGAAAGCGACCATGGGTCGTATCGTAACGTGTCAGATAGGTCAGGGTTTCCAGGTCTGACAATTCATTAATCGCCACAACCTCGAGATTGCGCTGCTGTTGATTGGTATAGAGCGCACGCAGAACGCTCTGCCCGATGCGGCCGTAGCCGTTAATGGCAATTCGGTGTTTCATGGTTGCTCCAAGCCTGTGTTGTGGTCCTGTTCATGGAGCAGTCTACATCCCCTTGGCGCAGACTTGAATAAAAAACGTGAGCACTCCTGTATCCGAGTACCGCAGTGCGGAGCTGCAGTGTCGCAAGGCGGAGTATTTGGCCGAGCCATGCCGTAGTGCAGAAAGGGCTTGCAGAAAATAGTTGACATCCGCTCTTTTGTCGGCTATCCCTGTAGCCATATTGATCGCATAGCGAATTTATCGTGCCGCCATGCGGAACTGATTATGTTTTCTGGGGACCGCAGTTTTTTCCTGAACCCTGATGAGGGATGACGATGAACGTGAATGACTTTAATGCTGAGATAGCCCTGGATTTAAGGGGTCTCATTGACGCTCAGTATGTAATCGATCTTGAAATAGAGCCTCGTCATCATAATTTCATGGGGTTTGTCCATGGGGGTGTTTTATGCACCCTGCTGGATACTGCTATGGCGCGCTCCTTTTTTTACGCACTCCCTGCGGAAAAGAGAACGGGGGTAACCCTGGAAATGAAAGTCAATTTTCTGAAAGCCGTTCGCGTCGGCCGAATAACGGCCTACGGGAAGTTGGTTAATTCAACGAAACAGACCGGCTATGTTGAAGGTTATGTAGAGAATGAAGAAGGTCAGCTACTGGCTAAGGCCTCTGCAACCATAATGCTTTTCGAAGACAGAAACTCTTAAGAACGAACCAAACACAATCAAAGTAAACAACAGGAGCCGACAGATGACTAGTTTGAATGCCGCAACTCAGAACCTATCCAACCAATCTGAAGCCGAAAGCAAGCCGCACCTCGTTGTGAAGTCTGCCGATGTCGAGGCGATGCTGAACAGATACCAGTTCTCCGATGACGCGCGGCGTATCGTCGCAGAAGAGAAGCTGCTGCCGGTCGGCCTGTTGAGCCGCCTGCAAGCCTCCTATCCGCAGCATTCCGGGCTGATGGAAACCAAGCCTTTTCTGTTCAAGGTCGGGTCGAACTATACCGGCCTCGAAGGCTTCCGCCGCGTCTGCGAGATCCTCAAGGAGAACGGGATTGAGCTCAGCCAGATCAAGGAGCGCGAGTTCTATATCGAGGTCTACCGCTTTTTGGCCACCAGTCATTCGCTGAACAGCATCAACTGGGACAACTACGAAAACAACTCCCTCTACCAACTGGTGCTCCCCCAGCCCGGCATGATCGCTCCGGAACCGACCAAGGCCTATGTCGAAGCCGAAAGCGCGGAAGAGCGGGCCCGGATCGTCGCCGAGTATACCGAGAAGACCAACCCCCATGACGGCAATCAGCAGCTTAACAAGCCCTGGTTTGACAACGGTGAGGGTCGGGTGGAGTTCCTCGAGGGGAGCCAGCACAAGTACCCGCAGTGCCAGTTGGTGTTTGATACCAGCACCCAGAACTGCTTCTCCTTCTGCACCTACTGCTTCCGTCATGCCCAGGTGCGTGGCGACGAAGATATGTTCCTGCAGAAAGATATTACTCAGCTGCATAACTACCTCAAGCAGCACAAAGAGGTTTCTGACCTGCTGATTACCGGTGGTGACGGCGGCTTCATGCCCGCCAATCGCTTTGAGCAGTACATCAGGCCGATTATCGAGGATCCGGAACTGGGCCATATTCGCAACATCCGTCTCGGCTCCCGCGCCCTGACCTTCCACCCGGAGATGATCCTCTCCAGCAAGTACGACAGGATGCTCGAACTGTTCGACCTGCTCTATGAAAACGGTATCCAGATGGCCTGGATGGCTCACTTCTCGACCCCGCGGGAGTTGCTGAATCCACGCACCCTCGCAGCGATCCGCCGCCTGAAGGCCCATGGCGTGTTTGTCCGCAGCCAGAGCCCGATCATGAACCACATCAGCCTCTTTACCGACGAGGACGGCAAGGTCGATGTCGATAAGTCGGCGCAGAGCTGGATCGACCTGGCCAACATTCTGGCGATGATGGGGATGGGCTTCCACTCCATGTATGCCGCGCGCCCAACCGGCGAGCATCATTATTTCACTGCGCCGCTGGCCGACATTGAGCGGATTTTCAGCAAGATCTATAATTCGCTCTCCTCGATCAACCGTCCGTCACGCCATATCTCGATGACGATCTCGGCCGGTAAGCTGGCGATCATGGGGACCTCGGTCATCGGTGGCGAGAAGTGCTTCGCCCTGCAGTTCACCGAAGGGCGCAACATGGAATGGATGAACCGGGTTTTCCATGCCAAGTACGATGAGCAGAAGAACAAGATCGATCTGCTGCTCCCCTTCGATACCGAAAAGTTCTTCTTCGCCGATGAACTCAAGCAGATCGAAGAGGATCTGGCCGAAGCCCTGCGCAAGCGCCTGGCATAAGTAGCGATCTCCTCAACGACAGAGGTTACGGACGATGATTGATAAGCATATAGATTCACTGAGCGATGCGGTAGCTGACATCTTCGATGGCGCGACGGTTATGATCGGTGGTTTCGGCGAAGCCGGCAGTCCCATCGAGCTGATTCATGCCCTGA
Organism: Geopsychrobacter sp.; assembly: GCA_012974425.1. Taxonomy (GTDB): domain Bacteria; phylum Desulfobacterota; class Desulfuromonadia; order Desulfuromonadales; family Geopsychrobacteraceae; genus Geopsychrobacter. The sequence goes on along the minus strand of JAAXQE010000134.1, from coordinate 6,968 downwards.
TCGACCAGGGGGCCAGGAATCTGACCGTGGTCAACAACAACACCGGCAGTGGCCATGTCGGCCTGGCGGCGTTGATCGAAAACGGTCAGGTCGGCAAGATGATCTGCTCCTACCCGCGCACCGTCGGCTCCAAGGTCTTTCCGGAGCTCTATCGCAGTGGCAAGATCGAGCTCGAGCTGGTTCCTCAGGGAACCCTGGCCGAGCGGATTCGCGCCGGCGGCGCAGGGATCCCGGCTTTCTATACTGCGACCTCGGTGAATACTCCCCTCGCTGACGGCAAGGAACTGCGCAACTTTGATGGGCGCGATTATGTCATGGAGTACGGTCTGAGAGCCGACTTCGCACTGATCAAATCTGAATGTGCGGATAACCACGGCAACCTGACCTACAACAAGACGGCGCGCAACTTCGCTCCGATCATGGCGATGGCGGCCAAAACAACGATCGTTCAGACCGGCACCCTGTTTGAGGTCGGTTCCATCGACCCTGAAGTGATCGTCACCCCTGGAATCTTCGTCAATCGGATTATTGAGATTCCCAATCCTGCGCAAGAATCAAAACTGATTGCCGAAGGGAGGAGCTACCCGTGAGCGTCGCAAAAAAACAAACCATCGGCTGGGGCCGAGAAGAGATGGCCAAGCGGACCGCCCTGGACATTCCCGACGGCTCCTACGTCAATCTGGGCATCGGCATTCCCGAGATGGTTGCCCAGTATGTTCCCGAAGGGCGGGAAGTGATCTACCACACCGAAAACGGTCTACTCGGCATGGGCCCTGCGCCAGCGGAGGACGAAGTTGACCCCGAACTGATCAACGCCGGCAAGAAGGCGGTCACGGTAAACCCCGGCGCCTCCTTCTTTCACCATGCCGACAGCTTCGCCATGATTCGTGGTCAGCATATCGATGTCTGCGTACTGGGGGCGATGCAGATCTCCGAGCAGGGCGATCTGGCCAACTGGTCGACCGGCGAACCCGATGCCATCCCGGCGGTCGGCGGGGCGATGGATCTGGTCGCGGGGGTCAAGACGATCTATGTCATCACCCAGCATTGCACCAAGAGCGGCGAACCCAAGCTGGTCGAATCCTGCAGCTACCCTTTGACCGGTAAAGCGGTTGTAACTCGGATCTATACCGACCTGGCCGTTATCGATGTTACGCCGGACGGTTTTGAGGTTGCGGAGCTGGCTCCGGGTATCAGTTTTGATTATGCCCAGGAGCGGACCGGCTGCAAATTGCTGCTCGGTTCGCAACTGGCAGCGGCGGCAAATCAATAATTAAGCATCAGGTATTTCATACATATTTTTAGAGCAAAGGATAAGACCATGGCACAGGGAAACTTGGCGGTACAGGCGGAACAATCTCGGAGTGCGGAAATTTATCAACGGGCCTGCGAAGTCATGCCCGGAGGAATCAGCCGGAATACGGTATTGCGTACCCCTCATCCGGCTTACGCCGAGCGGGGCGAAGGCTGTTACGTGACCGATATCGAAGGGGTCAAGCGGATCGACTTTGCCAACAACATGGCGGCACTCGCCCACGGTCATGCCCACCCGACCATGGTGGCGGCACTCACCGAACAGCTGCAAAAAGGCACCGCCTTTACCATGGCGACCGAGACGGAGTTCAACTATGCGGAATACCTGTGTAGTCGTAACCCCAGCTTCGATAAAATTCGATTCTGCAACTCCGGCACCGAGGCCGTGATGAACTGCATCAAGGCCTCCCGCGCCTTTACCGGCCGCTCCAAGATCGCCAAGATGGAGGGTTCCTATCACGGTCTCTACGACTACGCGGAAGTCAGCCAGACCTCCAGCCCCGCGAACTGGGGTGATGCCGACCGACCCAACAGCGTCCCGGTTGCCTACGGTACCCCCGAGTCGGCCCTCAATGAGGTGGTGGTTCTGCCCTTTAACGATGTTGAGCGGGCGATTGCGATTCTCGACCAGCATGCCGACGAGCTGGCCTGTGTCCTGATCGACCTGATGCCGCACCGCATCGGCCTGACCCCTGCGGCCCCCGAGTTCGTCAGTGCGCTGCGCAAGTGGACCCAGGAGAACGGCGCCCTGCTGGTCTTTGACGAGGTGGTGACCTTCCGCTCCAACTACAGCGGTGCGCAGGAATGGTATGCCGAGAGCCCGGACCTGACCGCCATGGGCAAGATTATCGGTGGTGGATTCCCGGTCGGGGCCTTAGCTGGGCGTAAAGATGTTATGGAGGTCATGAATCCGCTGGCGAGCAGGGTGCTCTTCCCGCAGGGCGGGACCTTTTCGGCCAACCCGATGACCATGGTCGCCGGGCATACGGCGATGAAGATGTTCGATCGCGCCGCGATCAAAAGGGTGAATCAACTGGCCGAACGGGGTCGTGCGCAGATCACCGAGGCGATTCGGATTGCAGATATCCCGGCTTGTGTCACCGGTGGCGGATCGATGTTCCGGGTTCATATGAAGCCCGAGGTTGCGGGAGGCTACCGCGCGGCCTATGTCAGTCCCGCTGAAGCCAAGCTGGTCAAGTCGCTGCTCGACTACCTGTTCGATAACGGCATCATGATGATCAACACCTGCTCGTTTACTATCTCGACCGTAATGAGCGAGAAGGAGGTTGACCTTCTTTCCGAGACGATGCTGACCGGCTTCCGCAAGCTGAAGGAAGAGCAGAATCTGCTGCTGAACAGCCTTCACGGCGACGACTGATCAGAGTGCACCCTGCCCAGGGATATTTCGTCGGTCAGGGTGCATTGGTGTACAGTTCCGTTTCGCTGCAAATCGCTATCTACTTTAGATGGAAGGTATAGGCCATGAGTGAAGTTTTTATCTGTGATTCGGTCCGGACGCCGGTCGGGCGCTACGCGGGTTCTCTCTCTTCGGTGCGCGCTGACGATCTGGCCGCCATCCCACTCAAGGCCCTGATGGAGCGTAATCCGGGAGTCGACTGGGCCGCAGTGGATGATGTTCTGCTCGGCTGTGCCAATCAGGCCGGTGAAGATAACCGCAATGTGGCGCGGATGGCTCTGCTGCTGGCGGGGCTGCCAGAGAGCGTCTCGGCAAGTACGGTCAACCGGCTTTGCGGCTCCGGCCTGAATGCCGTCGGCAGCGCCGCCCAGGCGATCAAGGCTGGAGACGCCGAACTGATGATCGCCGGTGGGGTGGAGAGCATGTCCCGCGCCCCCTTCGTCATGGGCAAGGCGACCTCGCCCTTCTCGCGTGCCGCTGAAATCTTCGATACCACCATCGGTTGGCGTTTCGTCAACCCGCAACTGAAGGCAGTCTACGGCACCGATTCGATGCCGGAAACCGCCGAGAACCTGGCCCGCGAATTCACTATCAGTCGTGAGGATCAGGACCGTTTCGCACTCTGGAGTCAGGAAAAAGCCGCAGCAGCTCAGGAAGATGGACGCCTGGCGCAAGAGATCGTATCGGTCAGCATTCCCCAGCGTAAAGGGGAGCCACTGATCTTCGACAAGGATGAACATCCTCGTTTCAGTTCACTTGAAAAACTGGCCCAGCTCAAGCCGATGTTCTCCGCAGGGACCATCACCGCCGGTAATGCCTCGGGGGTCAATGACGGGGCGGCAGCACTGCTGCTGGCAACCGAACAGGCAGCAAAACGCAATGGGCTTACGCCCAAGGCACGAATCCTGGGCATGGCCGCCGCCGGGGTTCCTCCGCGCATTATGGGGATAGGCCCGGTGCCGGCAACCCAGAAGCTGCTCAAGCGCTTGGGACTGACCCTGAATGATTTCGACATCCTCGAGCTGAACGAAGCCTTTGCTGCCCAGTCGTTGGCCTGCACCCGGCAGCTCGGATTGGCCGATGATGATCCACGGATCAATCCGCTGGGTGGCGCCATCGCTCTCGGCCACCCCCTGGGGATGAGTGGTGCGCGTCTGGTGACGACTGCTGTTCATCAACTTCAACGCACTGGGGGGAAGTTGGCGCTCTGTACCATGTGTATCGGAGTGGGGCAGGGGATCGCCCTGGTGGTTGAGCGGGTCTGAGATCACAGCCGTCTAAAGCTGTCAGGACAATCATGAGTAGTGAAGAGACGTTCGACTGCACAGAGAAGGTCATCGGTCCCGCCGAGGAAGCAAAGTATCTGCTCGGCTTGTACGATGGGAAACTTTCGTCATGCCTCGAGTTTCTGAAGCAACACTTCAACGTCATTCAGGCCAGGTCGCAACTGCTCCTGACCATTTGTACTCTGGCGCTGACCATCACTGGATTTTCCGGGCCGCAGATCGTCCAGACCAACCTGTTCGCCCGCTACAGCATGGTACTGGGGATTGTCTTTGTCCTGGCGGCGATGTTGATCCTGCTGCTCGGGGGGCTGCGCATTCGCTGGGTCAGCCAGATGACCGCGAGACTCCTCAGGCAACCCTGTCATCAATCATCCGTTATCGGAACCGCAAGACGCGGCTCTATTTCGCTGAGCTGTCTCTGCTGGTCATCGGATTAACGAGCTACGTCGCCAGTGTCGTGACCTTTTTGCTCTACGGCTCGGCATAGCGGATTGATCATGAATCGATAATCGACGGGTTTATCTGTCCCATCTCTTTTCATTACGCTCCTGGCACCCTCTCTCGCCTGGAGCGTCTTTTTTAACTCAGGAGTTACGCCATGTCCAATCGTCATGAAGCCCTTAACTATCACAGTATGGGGCGCAAAGGGAAAATCGAAGTCATTACCACCAAGCCCTGCGCCACTAGCCGGGACCTTTCCCTGGCTTACAGCCCGGGCGTGGCTGAACCCTGCCTGGAGATCGAAAAGAACCCCAACGACGCCTATGAGTATACCGCCAAGGGCAATCTGGTCGCGGTGGTCAGCAACGGCACTGCGGTGCTCGGTCTCGGCGATATCGGCGCCCTGGCCGGCAAGCCGGTTATGGAGGGCAAAGGCGTGCTGTTCAAGAGCTTTGCCGATGTCGATGTATTCGACATCGAGCTCAACACCAAGGACAGTGACGAGATCATCCGTACCGTCAAGCTGCTGGAGCCGACCTTCGGCGGCATCAACCTCGAAGATATCAAGGGGCCCGAGTGCTTCTATATCGAGGAAGAACTGCAGAAGATCATGGACATCCCGGTCTTCCATGATGACCAGCATGGGACTGCCATCATCTCTGCCGCGGGGATGATCAACGCCCTCGAATTTACCGGCAAGAAGATCGAGGAAGCCAAGATCGTGGTCAACGGGGCCGGTGCCGCGGGTATCGCCTGCGCCAATCTGGCTGTCACCATGGGGATCGACAAGAACAACGTTATCCTCTGTGACACCAAGGGGGTCATTTACCAGGGGCGTACCGAGGGGATGAACCTCTACAAGGAGCGTCTGGCGGCCGAGACCGAGGCCCGCACTCTCGAAGACGCCATGGTCGATGCCGACATCTTCTTCGGTGTCTCCGCCAAGGGCGCCCTTACCGCAGAGATGCTCAAATCGATGGCCAAGGATCCGATCGTCTTTGCCATGGCCAATCCCGACCCGGAGATCACTCCGCCTGAGGCCAAGGCGGTGCGCGATGACGTCATCATCGGAACCGGCCGCTCCGATTACAACAACCAGGTCAACAACGTGCTCTGCTTCCCCTTCCTGTTCCGCGGCGCCCTCGATACCCACGCCAGCGCGATCAACGATGAGATGAAGCTGGCTGCGGTCAAGGCGTTGGCCGATCTGGCCAGAGAAGAGGTGCCCGATTCGGTACGCAAGGCCTACGGTGGCGCCGAGATGAAGTTCGGCCGCGAGTACATCATTCCCAAGCCCTTCGATCCGCGCGTGCTGCTGCATGTCGCCCCGGCGGTCGCCCAGGCCGCCATGGACAGCGGCGTTGCGCGCCGGCCGATCGAAGATATGGAGAAATATGTCGAGCACCTAGAGGCCCTGCAGGGCCGCTCGAAGGAGATCATGCGCTCGCTGATCAACAAGGCCAAGTCCAACCCGAAGCGGGTGGTCTTCCCCGAAGGGGACGAAGAGAAGATCCTGCGCGCCGCACAGACCCTGATCGAAGAAGGGATCGCCAAGCCGATCCTGATCGGTGATGAAGAAGAGATCCAGGCCAGGTGCGACGAGATGGGGATCGAGCTGAGCGCTGAAATCGCCATCGTCAACCCGCAGACCTTCGACCGCCGGGCCGAATATATCGACGAAATGTTCGCCATGCGTCAGCGCAAGGGGGTGACTCGCGCCGAAGGCAAGCGCATGATCAAGAACAACCGCAACTACTTCGGCGCCATGATGGTCCATATGGGTGACGCCGATGCCCTGCTCTCGGGTATCGATCACCACTATCCCGAAACCATCCGCCCGGCCCTCGAGGTCATCGGCAAGCAGGACGGCCTGTCCAAGGTGCATGGTGCCTACATGATGGTCTCGAAGAAGCATGTCTCCTTCTTTGCTGACACCTCGGTGACGATCGAGCCGACCGCCGAAGAACTGGCTGAGACCGCGATCCTGACCGCCGAGGTCGCACGCGGGTTCGATATCGAGCCGAAGGTGGCGATGCTCTCCTTCTCGAACTTCGGTTCCTCCAGCCACCCGCTGGTCAGCAAGGTGCAGAAAGCCACAGCACTGGTTAAACAACAGGAACCCGATCTGGTTATTGAAGGCGAGATGCAAGCTAATGTCGCCCTCGATCCCGACCTGGTCGAGAAGCAGTACCCCTTCTCGGATATCAAGGGGAACGCAAACGTCTTCGTTTTCCCCGACCTGCAGTCGGGCAACATCAGCTATAAGCTGTTGAACAAGCTGGGTGATACCGAAGCGGTCGGACCGATCCTGATGGGCATGAAAAAGCCGATCCACGTCCTGCAGCGCGGCGACGACGTTTCGGACATTATCAATATGGCAGCCGTCGCGGTGGTTGACGCTCAGAAGGGTGAGTGAGTCGCCACGAGAATCTCTGGATACCCTTTAGTCACGAAAGATGGCTTCAAGGGGCTCAGTTTCCTGCGGCTTTATGTGAGTAGGTTGGGTTGGC
>JAAXQE010000235.1 GCA_012974425.1 Geopsychrobacter sp. | reverse complement strand
CTAGAGCTTACGGCTGTGCAGCTTGAGGAAATGCCTGAAACTGGGCTATTGAACAACCGGCGGGTCGTTGTTGTCGCCGGCACGGGCGTAACGATGCCAGATACGCCTGAAAACCAGCGAGTTTGGCCGCCCGGTTTCACGAGACTCCGCTCTTTCTTCTGCTTTTGCGGCTGACCAAACTGCAGTAAATTACCATCTGAGATATAATTCAACTATGCAAAAAGTACTGTTTTTGCATCAACCTTTAAAGGTTTTCAGGAGTTGATGATGAATCTCTATGAATATGCTCAGGCAACCGAAGAGAGTGGCATCCGCTATTATCAGGAACTGGCTACTGGTGCGCGAAAGGATGGCGTTAAGGGGGTCTTCAATATGTTGGCCGATGATGAAAAAAAACTGCTGGCGAAGATCCAACTTATCCGGCAACGCTTTCCGCGCATGGACAGCTTGAATTGCGCTCAGCTACAGAAGAACACCATTGTTTTTGACCGACTGCGCAAGAACTCAGGCCATCCCAAGGCGGAATCTGATCTGGAGGCCTATAGGCTTGCTCGTGAGGCGGAAGAAAAAGTTGTTAGTCAGTATATGCATGCCGCCGAAGCTGAGCAAAATCCCCAGACGAAAGAGATGCTGCAATGGTTAGCGGCTCTAGAACGGCATGAACTGCTCGAAATTGAGCAACTTTACGATTTCGTGAATGCCCCGTCAGAATCCCTGGAATGGGGAGAATTCAGCAATCTGGATGGGTTTTACAACTTTGGCCGTTACGCGGATTTGCGCCAGGGGAAACTGCAACTGCCAACCGACGCAAAACAGCGGCACTGAAGTCAGATTAAGAACATCCGGCGAACAGCAGTTAGGCGGGCAATGTTGTGTCTGGTCCGATCTTGATAGTGAAGGATTGACTGAGCGGTACGCTGTGCATTTCGAGATGGCGTTCGCCTGCGAGGGCATGGCCGACTCTATGTCGGCTTTTGCCTTGAGAATAGTCTGAGAAAAAGGGCTGTTCCGACTCCCCAGGCTCCGTTTATCAGAAATGCCGTAACAAGCAGAGCAAGCCCCCACCCGCCACCCATGGGCCGCCCCTTGAGGGGGAGTACTATCACTAACGCCACCAACGAAGTGAGCACTGCACCGAACAGAAACGCCGCAACCCAGTATCCGCCTCGGGACGGGAACTTGCGCTCAACAAATGTAAACAGAATCCCCCAGATCCCTCCCCAAAAAGACAATGAAAAGACCGCCGGCACCCCGAACGGACTTGTTGCTGTCAGTGAGAAAGGAGCAAACGGCGCCAGCCCGGCATGCCACAAGGCCCAGAGTGTCAACTGGTGAAATACCAGAGTAGCCAGAAAGCCTGCAAAAAAGGAGGAGACTATCCGTGGCATAAAAGCGACTATGTTTTTTTCATCACTCATGATGTCATTACCCCGTAAGACTATAGCTTCGATTCGAACGGACTCAATGTTGACTCATCTATGCATGACTAGCAGGGCCAGTGTTTACAGTACCACATTACCTTGATCCCGTTTTTCCCACCCCTTCGGGGGAGTCAACTCACCAGTGCAACGGGTGGATCGATTCCACGTGTTATAATTGTGCCAGCGTGCTGCGGGAGTTCCTGCGGGCCAGCGACCCCACTTCGCTGCCTGCCTATTTTCGAAAAGCATGCGCCAATTTAAGCCTTCACCGATCGATGGGTTTCTATGCTGCTTCTTATCACCTACATCCTGCTTGCCCTGGTTTTCTCGTTTCTCTGTTCCATCGCCGAGGCGGTCATCCTGAGTGTCTCCACCGCTCATATCGCCCTGCTGGAAAAAGACGGCAAAAGTTCGAGTAAGCTGCTGCGCAAGCTGAAAGGCGACATTAACAAACCGCTGGCGGCCATCCTGACCCTGAACACCATCGCCCACACGGTCGGGGCCGCGGGAGCCGGAGCCCAGGCTGCTAAGGTCTTCGGTAGCGCCTACCTGGGAATCGCTTCGGCAATCCTGACCCTGATGATCCTGGTGTTCTCCGAGATCATCCCGAAAACCCTCGGCGCCCATTACTGGCGACAACTGGCACCGCCGACCGCTTTTGCGCTGAAAGGGCTGATCTGGGTCCTCTACCCCTTTGTCAAACTCTCCGAGCTGCTCACCCAGGGCTTAACCCCTGGCCCGACCCTGACCGGTTTCAGCCGCAGAGAATTTGTCGCCATGGCGGAAGTGAGCGTCAAAGAGGGGCAGTTGGGTGAGCAGGAATCGCAGATTCTGAAAAACCTGTTGCGGCTGCGCAAGACCGCGATTGCCGATGCGATGACCCCGCGCACCGTGGTTTTCTCGCTGCCGCAAGAGCTGCGCGTCGCAGAGTTCTTTCACAAGTATGAGCAGATGCGCTTTTCGCGGATTCCGATCTATGCTGAAAACCAGGACCAGGTCAGCGGTTTTGTCCTGCGCGACGACCTGCTCCTGGCGCAGGCCCGCGGTAATACCGACAGCCTGTTAAAGAAGTACTGCCGCACAATGCCGGCGCTGCTGGTAAGCATGTCACTGTCACAGGCGTTTGACGAATTCATGCGACTGCGGGCGCATATCATGCTGGTGGTCGATGAGTATGGCGGGCTCAAGGGACTGCTGACTCTGGAGGATCTGCTGGAGACCCTGCTGGGACTGGAGATTGTCGACGAAGGGGATGAAGAGGTCGATATGCAGCAACTGGCCCGCCGCCTGTGGCGACGCCGGGCGAAAAAGATGGACCTGAATATCGATGAACTTGAGAAGCCCTGAACTCAAGACATCAACGTCAGTCCCTAAACAGCAAAAGGGCGGCCCTTTACGGGTCGCCCTTTTGCTGTTTAATCGTCTCGACTTATCCTCAAAAAACTCATTCTTCACCGCTGCAGCGGTACCACGGAATCCAGCTTCCAGATATCCCGGTTATATTCAGAGATCGTCCGATCGCTCGAAAAGCGGCCACTGGCGGCGGTGTTGAGGATACTCATGCGCGTCCACTGCTCCTGGTCGCGGTAGGCCGCGGCGACCCGTTGCTGCGCATCGACATAGCTGCGGAAATCGGCCGCAGTCAGCCAGGGATCATCGGGATTGGTGATGCTGTGCAGAATCGGGTCGAAGATGCCGGGTTCGAACTGGTTGAAGTGGCCACTCTCCAGCAGTCTCATCACGCGCCGCAGGTCTTCATCGGCGTTGATAATCGCCGCCGGGTCGTAATGGCTCCGCCTTTCCTCCACTTGCTCGGCGCTCAGGCCGAAGAGGAAGAAATTATCTGCTCCGACCTCTTCCAGGATCTCGACATTGGCCCCGTCGAGGGTGCCGATGGTCAGGGCGCCATTCATCATAAACTTCATGTTGCCGGTGCCGGAGGCCTCCTTGCCGGCGGTCGAAATCTGCTCCGAAAGATCGCTGCCGGGGGTGATGACCTCCATCGCAGAAACCCGGTAGTTGGGCAGAAAAGCCAGGCGCAGACGATCCGCGGTGACCGGGTCTGCATTGATCGCGGCGGCGACATTGTTGATCAGCTTGATGATCCGTTTGGCGAGGAAATAGCCGGGCGCGGCCTTGCCGCCGATCAGCACGCAGCGCGGCGTCCAGTTCTCGGTGTCGCCGCGCTTGAGACGATCATAGAGGTGGATGACATGCAGCAGGTTGAGCAATTGGCGCTTGTATTCATGAATCCGCTTGACCTGGACATCGAAGATCGCCGCCGGATTGAACTCCACCCCGCAGTCGTCTTTAATCAACTGGGCCAGATAGCGCTTTTTCTCCAGCTTCACCTCTTGCCAGCGGCGGCGAAATATCGGGTCTTCCGCATGCTGGGTGAGTCCGGCCAGTCGCGCAAGATCGGAGACCCAGCCCTCGCCGATCGTCTCGCTGATCAGCTTGGAGAGTTCAGGGTTACACATCGCCAACCAACGCCGCGGGGTAACCCCGTTGGTCTTGTTGTTAAACTTATGCGGCCAGAGGCTATAGAAATCGTTGAACAGACCCTCGATGAGCAGGCGTGAATGAAGGGCCGCGACACCGTTAACCGAAAAGCTGCCGACGATAGCCAGGTAGGCCATGCGCACCTGGGGGACCGGGCCTTCCTCGATGATCGACATGCGGCGCTGGCGATCGGTTTCGCCGGGCCAGCGCCTGGCAACTTCGGCCAGGAAGCGGGCGTTTATCTCGAAGATGATCTCGAGCAGGCGCGGCAGCAGGTGGGCAAAGAGCGGTACCGACCAGCGCTCCAGCGCCTCCGGGAGCAGGGTGTGGTTGGTGTAGGCCATGGTCTCGCTGGTGATCTGCCAGGCGGCGTCCCACTCCAGCCCCTGCTCGTCCATGAGCAGACGCATCAACTCGGGGACGGCGCAACTCGGATGGGTGTCATTCAGCTGGAAGCGATTCTTGGCGGCAAAGTTTGAGAAATCGCGGTCATGCACCCCACCCCAGCGTGCGACGACATCCTGCAGGCTTGCCGAGGCGAGGAAGTACTGCTGGCGCAGGCGCAACTCCTTGCCACTTTCGCTGGTGTCGTTGGGATAGAGGACCAGGGTGATCTGTTCGGCCGAATTTTTGGCCGCGACCGATTCGGGATAGAGCCCGGCATTGAATTCGCCGAGGTCGAACTCATCGGTGGCGCAGGCCTTCCATAGCCGCAGGGTATTGACGGTGCCGTTGCGGTAACCCGGCACCGGCACATCGTAGGGGACGGCCAACACGTCATGGCTGCCGACCCAATGGGCGCGTTTTTGGCCGCCACTATCATGCTGCCATTCGGTGCGCCCCTCGAAACGGATCCGCTGGGTATACTCGGGGCGTTCCAGCTCCCAGGGGTTCCCCTCGCGTAGCCAGTGATCAGGCTCCTCGACCTGCTCTCCGGCAGCAATCGTCTGGCGGAACATGCCGTACTCGTAGCGCAGCCCGTAACCGGTGACCGGCAACTGCAGGGTTGCGCAGCTGTCGAGGAAGCAGGCGGCGAGGCGCCCCAGGCCGCCATTACCGAGCCCGGCATCATGCTCGCTCTCGGTCAAATCCTCCAGCTCCATCCCCAGGCAACTCACCGCCAGCTTGGTCACCTCATCCAGCCCGAGATTGAGCGCGGCATTGCCCAGGGCACGCCCCATCAGGAATTCGAGCGACAGATAATAAGCATGCCCGGCATTGGCCGCCTCATAGCCGTAACGGGTCTCCTTCCAACGCTCGAGCAACCGTTCGCGCAGGCTCAGCACCAGGGCGTGATAGGCATAGTGCGCCGACTGACAGTGACGATCACGACCTAATGTATGGGAATAGTAACGCCTGAAATCTTCGACCAGACTATGCACATCCATGCCGACAGGCGGTAGATCGGTGAGGCTCGCATCAAACGTTTTGCGCAAGGTTTTGACGTCCATGTTTTCGCCTTTGATAATTTGTGGATTTTGACCCTAGTTATGCTCTGAAAGCTCCATGGATAAATCTACCTCAAAGAGGTGGGCCTGTCGCTTGACGGAGCGAAATTTTTTCATACTGGAGATCCTTGATCTCTTAGGACATGCCACTTTAGGAAATCACTAAAAGCTGATATATGTATACAGATAGCCTGACTATCGTTTCAGACTCCCGCTCCGGAGATACAATGGAAACCCACCTCCACGGCCGCACCCAATTTATGCCTCTGCCCGATCTGCTGCAGTGGCTCGCGCAAAATCGCAAAACCGGCAACCTATTAGTTGACTGTTGCACTGAAGAGGGGATGGGACTCTACTTCGAGGAAGGGAACATCATCTTTGTCTCATCCCGCAAAGAGGGCCAAAGATTTGGAGATTTTCTGGCTGAAACCGGCTGCATCGAAAAAGAGACCGTCACCCAGTCCGTGCTCGAATCACGTAAATTCAACATCTGCTTCACCCAATACCTAATGGACGAACAGATGCTCAATAAAGAGCTTCTTACTGACGCACTAACCAATCTGGCACGCATCATCCTGATGGATATTTTACAGCAAGCCGATTGCAAGTTCCGTTTCACCACACCGCTGCATGACATCATTCGTGAAGGTCCCATCCGCATCAATGCCAGTCATCTGATCATGGATACGGTCTGCAAGATGGACGAGATGGAAAGAGACCGAAAATTAGCGGAATCCACAGTCTAAGCCGAAGCCAAACGGCTTCACGGCAGGCTTAGCCCCTGCCGATCTCTGCGTGCTCCTTAACCAGGTTCTGCTGAGCTGCGATCTAG
>JAAXQE010000096.1 GCA_012974425.1 Geopsychrobacter sp. | reverse complement strand
TAGGTAGGTGCAGTTCCTGGTGAGGGGGAGGCGCTGAGCTTCCCCCTGCTTATTTCTGGGCTAGCTGTTAATGCGGGGATAAAGAGAGCGCCCCGATAACAATTTTAGTGCCGAATTAAACGAAGGACTGCCATGAAATATCCCCATGGATTTGTCGGTGAACTGATCGGCACCTTTTTGCTGGTCCTGTTCGGTTGCGGTTCGATCGCGGTGACAATCCTGTTCTCGGCTCACGTCGGCCTGTTGCAGGTTGCGCTGATCTGGGGGATGGGCCTGACCCTGACCGTCATTATCGCAATCTTCGGCCCCCTGACCCAGGCCGGACTCAACCCCGCGCGCGCTTTAGCGCCGCGCCTGGGCGCATATTTTGCGGGCTGGGGCAGGGCCACCTTCCCGGACCGGGGCTTCGGTTTCCTAAGCGTCTACGTGCTTGGGTCGCTGGTCGGTGCAGGAGTCGCCGCCGCAGTGTTTAGCTGGATTGTTGAGCCATTGATGAAAGACAAGGGGAAAAAATCTAATTCCTGCGCTTGACAGCTAACTGGGTGCGCGCCCTGATAAAGAGATGAGCCGCGCGACTGGGGTTGGGGTGGCTTATCGGCTCGACCAGGAGTGCTAGAAAGATAGGTTTCTGGTTTGTGGAGAATTTCACAATCCTGTAGGCTGGCGCTCTTTGGAATGTTCTGACAGGAGCGCAGCGATGCCAAACCGATTGTTAAGAGAGTTACGTAATAGCCTGTTGATCGGCCTCGGGTCGGTCTTTCTGGCGCTGGGGGTGGTGCTCTTTCTCGCGCCGAACCAGATTGTGACCGGCGGCACGCCCGGGGTGGCGATCCTGCTCCACTTCATCGTCGATCTGCCGATCGGTGGTTTGATGGTGCTGATCAATCTGCCCTTGCTGCTGATCGGCTGGAAACTGCTCGGTCGCGCCTTCGCCTTGCGCACGGTGGGCGCGATTCTGCTCACCTCGCTGCTCATCGATCTCTTCGCCGAACTGCTCAACCTGCCGGCGCTGAGCAACAACACCCTGCTCGCGACCCTCTATGGCGGGATCGCGGTCGGACTGGGGGTTGGTCTGATCCTGCGTGGCAACGCCTCGGCCGGTGGCTCTACGATCATTGCGCGCATCGTCGCCAGTCGCAGTCATATCAAGCCGGGGCAGGTGATTTTCGGTCTCGACCTGCTCATTGTGCTGGCGACGGCGGTGGTGTTGCGTAATATCGAACCGGCGCTCTGGAGTCTGATCGGGATCTACGTTACCGCCAAGTGTATCGATACCATCCTCACCGGCGCCCCGACCGAAAAGGTGGTGCATATCGCGACCAACCGCCCCGATGCACTGGCCCACCAGTTGCTTGAACAGCTCGGGCGGGACGGCACCATCCTGAGCGGCACCGGGCTCTATCGCGACCAGGAGAAGACCCTGATCTTCGTCACCGTCGAGGCCCGCCGGATCACCCTGCTGCGCGACATCATCCGTCAGACCGATCCCGACGCCTTCATGGTGGTGATGGATGCCGCCGAAATGCTCGGCCGTGGCCACGGGACCTAGTACTCTGTATTTCATAAAAGTTCGCAAGATTGCGCCGGGATTTGTCGTGTCAGCAAGGCGTGCTTCCTGCTGCATAGCCGTAGCTATACAGCAGGAGGTACAACGTAGCTGGCGCGGCAAATAACCAGCAAGATGCGGAGGGTTATAGGATACAGAGTACTAGGAGTTCGGTGCACTTTCCGGAACCCGGCAGTGGGCCAGATCTCTAATCGAGGGCCCTGTACTCAAGCGCGACGATCTCAAGCTCAGATGGGCCACCGGGAGTTGTGAATGAGATCTGATCCCCCTCTGCTGAGCCGAGCATGGCGCGACCAATCGGGGATGTCCAGCTCACGTAACCGCGTGACGGATCAAATTCATCGGCTCCGACAATACTGAAGACCTTCTCTTCGCCCTCCGCGTTTTCCACTGTCACCGTACAGCCGAACAGCACCCTGCCGTTCGCGGTCTTCTCCTGCTCAAGCGGATCGACGATCAGGGCGTCCTCCAGCCGCTTGGTCAAGAAGCGGATCCGCCCGTCAAACCAGCGAATCTTCTTCTTGGCGTAGTGATAGTCGGCGTTCTCGGAGCGGTCGCCGTTACTCGCCGCCCAGGCCGCGGTCTTAACCATTTCGGGCCTTAGCTGGTAGAGAATCTCCTTAAGTTCTGCGCGCAAGCGCTGGGCGCAGGCCGGGGTCATATAGATCGGGGCGGGTTTTGGACTTGTTGGTGCTGGCATATTTTCTCTTTGATAAAGCGTGAAGTAACGAAAAGTAGCTTAACTTATAGCTGCTTTGGTCCCGAATGAGAAGGGGGGGGGCGCAAGAGTTTCAGGACGCGCATCCCGACTGAGCCTGAATTAGGCTGGCGGAGAAATTGACCAATTCAGGCGTTAATCACCCCCTCCCTTTGGGGCTGCTGCGGGTTGCTCCTCATCAGGGGAGGGTTCCTCCTGTAGGAGTTCTTCTTCAAGCGGGCTGGCCTGGCTGCTCAAGGGGGAGAGGCTGAGATGGCGCAAGCCGCCCTGCCTGGTATTCTCGATCAGGGATATCTGCCCGGACAGAACACGGGCGAACCTTTCTGAGGCCTGGCCCAGGCAGACCACCACCCCTTCATGGATGGCTGTCAGGGCATTGACTTTTGGATTGCTGCTGCTGAAGACCTGTTGCTGAGTGGCCGCCAGCTCCGAGTTGATCTGCTCCTTCTCCTTCTCCAGTTTCTCCCATTGTTCGTTCAGGATCGACAGGCGCAGCTTAGAAGCATTTGCGAGGTCTTCGGCATGCTCTTTGAGCCGCTCCAGCGGGCCCAGGGCCTCATGGATCGCTTTCAATTGAAGGTCGAGCCCTGCGCGCCGCTGGTGCAGATAGTCAAACCGATCGGTATCAGGGAAATAGCGCCCCGCGACCAGATGGGTGCGGACACAGGAGGTTGCGCCGAGGATCTTTGCCTCGATCCCCTCCAGGGCCAGGGCCTTGCCGCCGATGATCGAACCGCGCTCGACAACAATCTTGCCCGTCGCTTTGACCTGCGAGTTGCGGATCTCGTTGGTTACCAGGATGTCACCATGGCAAGCGACGCTGCCCTGATTGAGGTAGCCAGCCTTCAGGTCGCCATAGCAGAGAATCTGCCCGATCCCCTTGCCGGCCATGCTGCCGATCTCGAGCGGGCCGCCCGCCTCGAGTCGGCAGGCGCCGACGGTCCCGCTGATCCGCATCCCCTTGCTCGCCTTGACTGAAAAATCGTCCGGCACGTCCCCCCTGATCTCGACAAAGCCGTGAAAATCGATATTGCCGGTCTTCAGGTCGAGGTCACCGGGGATCAGCAGTTCATCGACCACCGCAAGGGTCTGCCTGTTGAGCAGCGCGCGGCCCGATTTTTCAGCGAAGGCGATCCGCCCCTCATACTTGAGGAGAACGCCCTCACCGGCAATCAGGCCGAACGGCTTGCCCCCTTGGGCCGGGATCGGCAACCCGTCGGCGGTCAGCCCCGCAACCCCATGTTGCGGGGCGTAAACCATGCCCAACTTCTGGCCCGATTCTATCTCGGTATGGCTGTGCAGGGTCCGCAGGTCGACATTCCCCTGAGCGTCTTCTTCGAAGGCTGGACCCTCGCCGGCGGTCTTGGTGGCCATCTCGAACCAGCCATCGGCTCCGGGTATGGGTGGCACGCCTTGGGCGAGGAGTATGGCCTGCTGACTGGTCCCCTCGTCTGCCGCGGCGCAAAGCAGATAGAACGCCTCAAGATCGATGGTCTGTCTCAGGCCAAGGCTGGCGAGGGTATTGAGCAGTTCGGCCGGCACCAGGCGTGTGGGCAGCAGAAACTCGGCGGGGAACAACGAACCATTGGCGGGAGGGGTTGATTCTGCCGGCTCTGCAGGAGCTTCAGGCTTCTTCTCGACAGGCCCGAGATCGGCGCGACACTCCATCTGCTGCATCTCCAGACGCAGACACAGGCGATACGCGGCAGGTTCTGAGTGAAGCAGAGCCTCTGCGGCGGGGATAGCTTTCTGCGCTTCTGTAATCGCTGGCTCTGACAAAATGGCCCCCAACAAAATCTCTGCGTGGAAAATTAGATAACACCCATATTCGTTATTATAAACTTTTGGCCGCTTTGTGCAACTAAATTGACTGTTGTTTCAGCTATTTGTGTCACTGAACTTGCAGGAAAGGCTGAAGATTCGTTCTAATCAGGTGGTTTTATGAAAGAACTGCGAATTTCTCAGCGGCGGGCTATCGGTGGTTCAGTAACTGGTTCGCTAACCTGTCGCGCGCGGGCGCTGGTGTTCGGCGCCGATCTCCCCTGGACAAGAGCAGCGCGGCTTATGGCGACGTGGAGTCTGATATGCTTATTGAGGCAAGCGGCGCTGTGCTTGTTGCAAGCGGTTCAGTGTCAGCCTCAATAAAGGAGATTCAGCATGGCATACTATTTCGCCAAGATATTAGAGACGAGCTTCGATGATGCGATTTTGCGGGTGACGGCAGGCCTTGCCGGGGAGGGGTTCGGGATTTTGAGCGAGATAGACGTCAGCGCCACCTTGAAGAAGAAATTGGATGTGGATTTTCACCAGTACCGCATTCTTGGCGCCTGCAACCCGTCATTTGCATATCGGGCCCTGCAGGCGGAGCCCAGAATTGGCACCATGCTGCCATGCAATGTCATCGTGCAGGAGCTGGCGAAAGGCAGCGTAGAGATATCCGCCGTCGACCCGCTCGCTTCGATGCAGGCCATAGAAAACAGCGAGCTGCAACCGATCGCCGCCGAGGTACAATTAAAACTCAAGCGCGTGATTGAGCACTTGTAACTGTCGTGCCGTGCCCAGCCGTTGTGGTGCCAGAAATGGGCGGCCCCTGACCCCGATTGCAAAGTCCTGGTCAGGGGCTGACTCATTTTCAGGGTAGCGGCCTATTCTCCGTCCCCACGGGACCGCCACAGCGGATGGCGCTTCTGCGCGTAATCAGCGTCAATTTTCCCTGAAAACATCGTAGGCAGTAGCTTGCGGTTCGCCCTGGGCAAGAAGGCCAGCAGGTGGCCGACAGCGAGCAGCAGGAAGAGCATACCGGCCAGGAGGTGGGTCAGGACAATGATCTGCAGAAAGTCAGCTGGAATGATGCTGCTGCTGAGTTGGCGGACCGCCAGAATCCAGCCGCTGATGAAGAGTAGCAACGAGATCAGCACAAAAAACGCGTAGGCCAGGCGCTGCTCGGCCAAGAATTTCCCATGTTTCGGTTCCTGACTCCCCTTGAGCATCGCCTTGATCGTCACCAGGCTCTCCTGCCAGTCGCCCTTTTGGGGCCAGGCCGAAATTTCATTGCGCCGCCAGTGATAAACGAGATGGAAGATGCTGCTGGCGGCGAAGATGGCTGCGCCCAGATAGTGCAGCTTCAGTTGCAGCAAGAGGTCGGAACTCCAGGCCAGGCCGGGAATGTCATTGATGAAGAAACGGCCGTAGAGCGGCATGGTGCCGATGCCGGTAAAGCAGAGAAACAGGCCACTGATTGCGATGAGCCAATGACAGAGGCGAACCAGAGGGCTATGGCGGATTAGTTTAGTCTTTTTCATCTGGGTTCCCCTTCTGCTGCTTGTTGATGGTGGTGGCAAAGGCTCCGAGCGCGCCGACAAACGGAGCGAGCAGGGCCATCTTGGCCAGAGAGCCAGCATCCTCCGCCTTGTTGTCCGGCTTGTGGAAGCGCATTACGCTTTTGGGGTCTACGTCTTCGATCATATAGTCATCGTACTGTTTGAAGGAATATTGCGAGACGTAGAGGGTTGTCGTGCCACCGTGCTCGTCCTTGCCGTAGATGTAGCCGCCGAGTTGGTCCGCGCGCCTTTGGGCTTCGGCCTCGATCTCGGCGCGTGGACCGATCAGCATCGCCTTTCGCGGGCAGGCCGACATGCAGACCGGATCCTGGCCCTGGGCGAGCAGGTCGCGACACAGGTCGCACTTGAACATCGAGCCTCCGCCGATCGGGATGGGGTCGAGTTTGGTGTAGATACCGACCCCCGCCTGACGCTGGGGAACGTGCCAGGGGCAGACCGAGCGGCATTTGGCCCCGCCGAAGCAGAGCGCCTGCTCGATGTAGACCGGACCCGAGCTCGATTTCTTGGCGGTGCCGAAGGGGCAGAGCTCGACACAGGGCGGTTTGTCACAATGCATGCAGCGCCGCGGAATATTGATCCGTTTATCCTCGCCATCGATCTCGAGGTAGATCTCATCGACATAGAGCCAGTTGTAGGGGGTGAGTCGCGTGATTACATCCTGCTTGCTGCTCCAGTCCTCATGGTACTCCTTCGGCCAGTAATCCTTGAGCATCGCCTGATCGGGCTTGGGGAAGTTTGCCCGGTTCTTGGTGCGGCAGGCCTGGATACAGAGCGGGGAGTCCTTGCCTTCGCAGCCATCACACAGGCTGATATCGATCAGGGTCGCGATCGGTTCACCGCTCTCGGCCCTTGCATTGGCTGGTCTGATAATGGTTGCGGCTGCCGCTGCGGCTGCTCCGCTGAGGAAGGTTCTGCGGCTGATAATCATGCGGGTTCCTTTCGTGGGATGACAGTACTGCTAAGACTGAAACGAGCGTTCGTTCTAGCGCTTTCTGAAAAAAAATCAAGCCTTGACCGCATTCCAGGCGCAGCTCCAGCTTTCATCGAGAAGCTCCATCAGGCTGACCTCGAGCACCTGGTCCAGGTACAGATGCATCAGGCGGATTGGGCCACCAAACAGGGCGGCGGCGGCGACCATGGCGTTCATCGGGCGGATATCGCCGCAGGCTATCCCTTCGTCGACCAGTTTTTTCATGAATTCGAAGGGGCGTGCTGAGCAGATCGGGGCTTCTCCGGGCAGAAATTCCTGGTGGCGGGCATGCAAAATAAAGCGCATCGCCTCGGGTTGGGATTCACAGCGCTGAAACAGGCTGCCGATAATCGCCTTGTAGCGCTCCGGGTAGGAGGTAACCTTTGCACTGGCCTGTTCGAGATCCAGGCTAAGCGAATTGATCAACTGCTGATAGAGAGCGTCGGCAATCGCCTCTTTACCGGCAAAGTGATGATAGATCGAGCCGATACTTAAGCCGGAACCGCGGCGGATATCCTGGATGGAGGTGCTGAAATAGCCATCGCGGGCAAACAGCAGCAGTGCGGTGTGCAGAATCTTGTCGCGGGTTGAAAGCGTTGCCGGGGGCTGTGATAACATGCTGAGTCTCCATGCCGAACGATCGTTCTAGTCTGGACAGAAATCAATCCCGGGTCAAGCAGAAATGTTACAAAAGGGCTCCGCCGCTCTATTTGTGTTGCTCTTTGGCTATCGTTACACCGATATTTCTGTATAATCCCCGGCATGACTCTACTAATAATTTTTCTCTATCTGGCCGTCCTCGCCGTTGGCTGCGGACTTCATTTTCTAAACAACCGGCACCTCAAGCAGTATGGGCACCTGGTGCCTGCCGGGTTCGAGGGGGTGATCGATCCCGCTATTCTGGCGAAATCCTCCGCTTATACCCTGGCCAAGGGGCAACTCTCGCAGGTGCGGAATCTCTTCGACAGCGGCTTGACCCTGTTCTTTGTCTGCGGCGGGCTGATGGCCTGGTACGACGGCTGGCTGGCCGGCTATGGGCTCAACTTCATCGGCGCGGGGCTCGCCTTCTTCCTGCTGCTGAGCCTGGTCAAGACCTTCATCGATCTGCCGTTCGATCTGTATAACCACTTCAAAATCGAGAGCCGTTTCGGTTTCAATCGTATGAGCTTCAAACTCTGGTGCGCCGACCTGCTCAAGTCTCTCGTCCTCTCCAGTCTCTTCTTCGCCCTGCTGGCCTCGGCCGCCTTCTGGCTCATCCAGACCGCTCCCGGCAGTTGGTGGCTCTGGGTCTGGGGATTGATGGTCGGCTTCGGCCTGTTGATGATGCTTATCTCCCCCTATGTCATCGAACCGCTCTTCTTCAAGTTTGAACCCCTCCAGGTCGCAGGGCTGGAGGAGGATATCCGTAAGATGATGGAGAAGGCGGGTCTGGCGGTGAGCAAGGTTCTGCAGGTCGATGCCTCGAAGCGCAGCGGACATTCCAACGCCTATTTCACCGGGATCGGCAAGCAGAAGCGGGTGGTGCTCTTCGATACCCTGCTGGAACAGCTATCTCAAGAGGAGATCCTGGCGGTGCTGGCCCACGAACTGGGGCACATGAAGAAGAGACATATTCTGAAGCGGATGCTGCTGATGGCCGCAATCGCGCTCTTCTATTGCGGGCTGGCCCATCTGCTCATCGGCTGGCAGGGGCTGCCGCTCTTGGTCGGTATGCAAGAGGCCAGCTTCTACGCGCGGCTGGTGATTCTTTTCTTCCTCTCCGGGATTCTGACCTTCCCGCTGACGCCACTCTTCAGCGGCCTATCGCGGCGGGATGAGTATCAGGCCGACCACTTCGCCTGTGATCTGCACGGCAATGGCGAAGACCTGGCCACTGCCCTGATCAAGATGAGCAGGGAGAACTTCGCCAATCTGCACCCCCATCCTGCTTATGCGAATTTCTATTATTCGCATCCGCCGGTGGCGGAGCGGGTGCGGCAACTGCGCGCGCGCTGAAGGGGGAGGGAGCTGAGCAGCAAAACAATTCTGTACCCAGTTGCGCCGTTCCTGCGCAACCGCCCTTGATTCTTCCGCAGCAGAGAAATCTATAAAGCCTTAGGTGCAGCAGGACTGCAATTTGAGCACAACAACTGATCCGGCTCAACCATTTGATCCCAGGTTGGGCCGTTTTTTGTCGTGCGCCGGTTCAATAAAAGAATGGCCCGTCCTGCTCGGACGGGCCATTCTTGGATCTTATTGATGATTGTTCCTGATCCTGCGGGCCGGTTGTTCCGGGCCACAGTTGCCAGGGTGGATCTGGATCAAACCTCCTGGGTCATCACCGTAAATTCACCTTCCACTTCCAGGGTAATGGTCATGGACTTGCCGGTGCGGTTTCTCCAGAACCAGCCGTGCTTCCCGTCGAAATCCGCTTCCAGCACGCCATCACTGCTCTCGGAAGAGCCCTTGCTGTAGTTGTAATAATCGATCTTGTGCTTTACCGAGTCGCCATGAATATCGAAATTGGCGCGCCCGTTACTTGTTTTCCATTTGTAACTGACCTGGCCTCCCTTGACCATTTTCACCTTGACCTCTCTGCCCTGATTGGGCTTGAGAGACAGGGTTATGCTGTCGGACATGACGGGAGCCTCGGTTTTGGTTACCGCTGTATTTTCGACAACCCGTGCCACCGGCTCGGCAACCTTTAGGGGCTCGGAATTTTTGCCCGCTGCTTGCATGGCCTCGGCCGCAGCGATTTCGGCGGCGGCATCCTGGGCGAGCGAGACCTTGATTTCACCCATCTTGGTCAAGCCGAGGATGTTGCCGATACCGGTTGGATCGATACCAAACTCGCCAGGAAGCACGGCAGTCACGAGAATGACGGCCGCCAGGCAGATAGCAACCAGAGTTGATTTGATCAGTCTGGCTACTGAGGGAAGATCGGAGTGAGTCGGTTTATTATGGTTATTCATTATATTTACCTCTGTCATCGATTAAGAAATAAAGAAGCCGGTCATCTGGTAGCCGACGAAGATGAAGCCACCTGCCATCAGGGCGACATTGGCGCTATACGCGTGGCGCGAGAAACTATCTGAACGGCGCCAGAAGCCCATGATGATAAGAATCAGGCCCAGGGCGATAAGCTGCCCCAGCTCCACGCCGACATTGAATGCGAAGAGATTGGCGATCAGGCCCTCGGGGGAAATCTTGTATTCCAGAATTTTGGTCGCCAGGCCAAAACCATGGAAGAGGCCGAAAACCAGGGTGGCGATTTTCGTGCTGGGCTGAAAGCCGAACCAGCTTTTATAGGCCCCCATGTTGTCCAGGGCCTTGTAGACGATGGAGAAACCGATAATCGCATCGATAATATAGGCATTTACGCTCAGGTCCATCAGCACACCGGTCAGCAGCGTCACCGAGTGGCCAACGGCAAAAAGGGTCACATAAATACTGACATCCTTGAGGCGATAGAGGAAGAAAATCACCCCGAACAAGAAGAGTAGGTGGTCATATCCCGTGACCATGTGTTTTGCGCCCAGATAGATGAACGGGATCAGCATGGTCCCGGAACTCTCCTGGATATAGCCTTTATCGCCGGCGGTAACACCATGCGCGCCGGCATCTACAGTAAAAGAAAAAAGAATTGCGGCCAGAGCCAGAAGGAAAAACGCGTTTCTGCCCATGGCGCTTTTGACAATATCAACCATAAGTCAACCTCATCGGAAACATTGAGCGTGCGCTAGCCGTTTTCAATATTTCGGAATAACTGTTTTCTGAAATTATTTAAGTATTGATTTGAAACAACAGTTACGCGAGTTGTGGTGGCCCGCGAATGATCAGAAATGGAACATACTGCGCTTTTTTGCACGAAGGGAGCTGGAGCCAGGGCGTAGATTTAACGAAATCTATCGGGGGAACGCTGTAAGCGGGGGAACATAGCGCCTGAGCGTCAAAGCTTGTTCTGGTTATGGATGTTGATCGTGCGACATTCCAATCGGCTTTTTTCTTATATTTGTGCTCATGCTCATCTTGCGGTGAAGATTGCTCTTCGGGGTGTTGATGGGCAGAAGAATGTTCAACTGCAAGGTTCAGAGGGGGGGCGCTGACCTGGAATGCTACGGAATTATTCTGGTGGAAATGATGTAAGTGGGCAGATTGATAGATCTGGCCACAGCAAACCAGTGCCAGAAATAGGAAGCTGGCAATACGCCACAAGCTATGAAAAAAATTATTTCTTGTCATATAGGGTACTCATATAGCAGAAACCAATATTTTTATCCTGCTAAATTTTTAAGCGAGCCCCGAAATCCTGGCTAAGTGAACGTTCTTAAGCCTGGCTCCCTCGCAAAAAAAAGTTCAGGGGGGATTTCAGTCTAGAGCAAGAAACGGGTGGTCCCCCGGTGCAGACTCAATTATGCTGAGGTCGAGGAGCAACGTTCTGAAAATCTCGCCGAAACGTTCGACATGGAGGTGGCTCATTGGACAATCCTGACTACAGACGCATCGAGCGGGCAATTAATTATCTGGCAGAACATGTTGCAGCGCAGCCATCCCTTGACGAGGTCGCGGAACATATCGGTTTGAGCGCCTATCACTTCCAGCGCTTATTTAAATCCTGGGCCGGGGTAAGCCCAAAACGATTTCTGCAATACCTGACCGTTGAAAATGCCAAGAAACTGCTGCGCGAGTCGGTTTCCGTGCTCGATGCGGCCCTTGATGTTGGCCTGAGCGGGCCGGGCCGCTTGCACGACCTTTTTGTCAGTGTCGAAGCGATGACTCCGGGAGAATACAAAAATCAAGGCACGGACCTGCAAGTCAGCTATGGGTTTCAGCCAACCCCTTTCGGGGAATGTCTCTTGGCTGTCACATCCCGCGGAATCTGTAGCCTGGGTTTTGTCGACCCAGAAAACCGGTCAGATGCGCTGGGTGCCTTGTTGAAGACCTGGCAAGGCGCATCGCTCGTGGAGAACCCTGAAGCGGGCAAGAACACAGTCAAGCAGATTTTTGGCCAAAACAACGACCAAACGCAGACCCCGATTCAGGTTGTCCTGCGCGGAACAAACTTCCAGATCAAGGTGTGGGAAGCGCTGCTGCGCATTCCCGAAGGGCGGGCGATTTCCTACGGTTGTTTAGCCGCTGCTGTTGGCCATCCTGGCGCACATCGAGCGGTTGGCACCGCTGTTGGCCATAACCCGATCGCCTACCTGATCCCTTGTCACCGCGTCCTGAGGAACAACGGAGAAATCGGTGGCTATCACTGGGGCAGTAC
This sequence comes from Geopsychrobacter sp., assembly GCA_012974425.1. Lineage (GTDB taxonomy): Bacteria > Desulfobacterota > Desulfuromonadia > Desulfuromonadales > Geopsychrobacteraceae > Geopsychrobacter. The sequence continues at coordinate 12,890 of JAAXQE010000096.1, read as the reverse complement.
CCGCAAGCGCGCAATCCTCGCCAGGGAAGCGGCCGTCTGTGAAAATGCTGGCCCCCACGTCAAGGGTTCCGCAGGCCGTTTCGCGGACAAGCAAGGGCAAAGACTATGAGCCAACCAGATCCTGCGGCGCGCATCATCGATTTGCCTTATGGGCTGGGTTTTGACTGGGCATCGATGCTCGCATTCATTGCTCCGCGGGTGATTCCGGGAGTTGAGTCAATCCGGGATAATCATTATCAGCGCACGTTCCGCCTGGCTGACAACCACAAGGGGTGGTTCAAGGTCACCGACTGCCGGCAGCAGGGTGCTTTGCGCCTCAGCATCTTTCTCGAAACAGGGGATCATCCACCACCGCAAATTGCACAGCGTGTCCGTGCGATATTTGATCTGGATACCGACATGATGCCGATCCTGCGGGAGCTGGAGAAAGATCCGCTGCTGTCCCCGGCCATACAGGCCTATCCGGGGCTTCGCCTGCCGGGGGCATGGGACCCCTTCGAATTTACCGTAAGGGCAATCCTGGGCCAGCAGATCTCGGTCAAGGCGGCAACAACCCTGGCCGGGCGCGTCGCCTCCCTTTGCGGTCCAGGGTGCGGCACTGGTTACCCCGAAGGACTGAAGACATTTTTCCCCACGGCTGAGGAGGTTTGGCCTGCCGATCTTGCTGGCAGCGGGATTACCTCAAAACGCCAGGCCACAATCCAGGGGCTGGCCAGAAACATTGCTGAAAAGAAGGTTTCCCTTGTGGCCGAACAGGGCCTGGAGAATTTCGTAGCCGCGCTGTCCCGCCTGCCCGGTATCGGTTCCTGGACGGCTCAGTATGTTGCGATGAGAGCCTTGAAAATAGCCGATGCCTTCCCGGACACTGATTTGGGAGTCAAAAAGGCGCTCATGGACGACGGGAAAATGCCGACGCCAGCTCAGGTTGTCAAAAGGGCAGAGGCGTGGCGACCATGGCGAGCTTATGCCACCTTATTCCTCTGGAAACTCTCTGAGCTTTCGACTGAAAAGGACCAAGGCTGATTAGGCAGGCACATCGACGAATTCATAGCGACCCTGCAAGATCAAAGAAGCCCGCCCTGGCATCCAGGCGGGCTTTTCATGCTCTGCCGGGACAGATCCGCCCGCGGTGCGCTATGCGCTGCGCTGAAGTCGCGTGCTGACTTGGGTTATTTGGAGCCGAAGTCCGCTTCTTGAAGTTTGCGGTAGAGCGAAAAGGACATCCCGCCGATCAGCAGCGCCAGTTCCCGCGGATACTGGGCCAGGCGTGCGATCTCATAGGCCCCGGCGCCGAACCACCAGAGCAGCCCTCAGACCAGGCTCAGCCGGCTTTCGAGGCGAGCGCTGCTGATATTGTTACGCTGGCGATAGAGGCAGAGGCCACTGAAGAATTCGGCCAGGGAGATCATCAGCCCGCCGAGGTAGAAACTGTTGATGAGCGCAAGCTGCCCGCTCGGCAGCCCGGCATCGAGCAGAAAGGCGGCACCGGCCAAGGGTTGCAGCACCAGCTCGAAGATACGTGGCATCCAGCGTTTTTGCTTGAGGGCAAACCAGATAATCGCCGAACCTTCCAGCGCCCAGGCGGTCGCGGTCCAGCGGTCATCGAGAGAGAGCGGGATGGCGACCGTGGCGAAGATCACGCCCATCGCCAGAAACGACTCGATCATGGTACGCATCGCCGTGCTGCCCTTTTTGAACACCCACCAGGCTAATCCCGCGTAGATCAACCCCATCCCCAGTGCCGACCAGGCCAGGCCATATTCGAACGGCTTGACCAGTTGGGTCTGCCGGGCGAAACAGATGATCGGGGTGCCGAAGACCATGGTGCCGTCGATATCGCCCTTGTGTGGCAGCGGCAGATTGCGCGCAAAGAGCACGCCGATCGTCAGGTAGAAGAGGAAGAAAAGCAGCAGGAAGGGTTCGGTCGTGGCGAAGAGTTCTGGGGTGTAGTTCTTGCTCCCCCAGAGCGTGCCGATGCCGAAGGTGAAGGCGAAACCGAGCAGGTTGAGCTCACGCCAGGCGCGGTGACGGGCAATCAGCAGGATGCCGAGATTGAGCAGCGCATAGTAGCCAAAGAGCATCACGTGGCTGCCGCCGCCCTTGATATCCGTGGCGCGACGTTCGCCGGGGTACGCTCAATCACCTGCTGGCCGACCCTCGAATAAGCGTCATGGAATGCTTGACAGGCTTTGCCTCGCTACGTAGGTTTTTGGAATTGTTGTATTTCGGGGATGTAGAGAATTCTGGATTTTAGCTTTGCAACAAACATAGAGATAATATTATTTAAGGAGAGAATATGGAACAGATCACCCTAAGCTGTCCGCACTGTGGTTTTTCAAAAGAGATCGAGCATACCCGGATTCCAGCCGGGACGAATAACATTCAGTGTCCGAAGTGCAAACGGTCCTTCTCCCTAGAGAGCAGCTTTAGCTTCGAACCCGCTCCTGCCGAGCCCCGCATGTCTCAGGGGCCCGAAGAGTTTTCGGTTGGAACGGATAAGGGACGAGCAGGTAGGGCCCTGCCGCAGGAGAGTTCTGCTGAGTCAAAATTCTGCTCGACCTGCGGCGAGCAAATCCATATCAGGGCGGAAATTTGTCCCGCTTGTGGTGTCAGGGTTGCGCCGCCAGCCAATGCCGTCACTAAGCTGGCCCTGCTGCTGATCACTTTTTTCCTCGGCGGACTTGGCGGGCACAGGTTCTACCAGAAAAAATACTGGCTCGGCGCAGTTTACCTGCTGTTCTTCTGGACCTACATCCCCTCCCTGGTGGCTTTCGTCGAATTCATTCTCTATGCCTTCAAGAGCGAAGCCGAACTGCAGCGCAGGTATCCGGAAACCAGCGGCAGAGCAGTTGTCTTTGCCGTGATTGTCCCCATGGTCGGTATAGCTCTGATCGGCATTTTGGCCGCCATTGCCATCCCCCAGTTCGCCTCTTACCGGGAGAGGTCCTATGAAGCTGCGGTTGTAGGCGACCTTGCGCTGTGCAAGCAGCAGGCGGAGGCACTCTTTGCCGAGCGGATGTCTTATCCAACTCAGACCGCTGATCTGCACTGTCAAACCGCCGAGGGGGTGTCATTGTTTTATCTGACGCAGGGTTTCGATGAGTTTCAGATCATCGGCTACCACGCCAGGGGGGGGAAGGCCTTTTTGGCCGACGCAGACAGCGCCGAGTTGGCCGAAAATTCGCGTCAGGCGATCAAACTTCAGCTCGGTCAGCGTTACGGCGACATGCCGCTGGAGGAAGGATTTCACTTCATGGAGTAGGTGCTGCCGGGGCGAACCGGACTGCATATGTCGCGCGCGCCAGGTCGATCGGAGAAAAAGCTTTGTCGGTAACTCGGTAAATCTTGTAAATCCACGGCACTGTAGTTGTCTTAACCAGGTTTTGTTTACCCTTTAAGGAGACGCAATGCCATGTCAAGATTAAGAATTGTACTGCCCGTGAGTGCCCCGTTGGTCTTTTTTGCTTCTGCCGCCGCTTAGTGGCGTTGGGGCCGAACCGACGGTCAACCCTCTCCATGATAGCCAATGTTTGAGCTGTCATGGAGTTGAAATGTACCCTCGGGAGACGCTGTTCGTAAAATCCTACCCTGCAGTTAGACGCGCAGGTCAGGGCCTGCGCAGAACGCAATCAGGTTGCCTGGGATGTGGATCAGCGCGAAGAGGTCGTGGATTATCTGGCCGACAGCTTTTACGGGTTTGAGTGATCTCCCCAGCTTTTATGTAACGCGAAGCCCGACTGAGCGACACTGCAGGGAGGGTGTCGATTCAGGGTCTTGGCGCGCCCTTTGTCGCGAAAAAACATACGCGAAATAAATAGTGCGGATTTGTGATTGCAGCATAAAGGCCACCGGGTTAAGCCCGGTGGCCTTTATGCTGGGCAGAGTTCAGGATTCGCTTGACTGGTTAAAGCAGATCAGCTGCTGCGATACCACATCGGCCATCAGGTGCAGGTTTTTGTCCGGCACGCGAAACAGTTTCACCACGCTCTTGAAGCGGGCGCAGGTCGGTAGCAACCCCTCCAGGGCGTTCGGCTGTTTCTCCAGCCAGCCGCGGTTGAAGAAGCAGTCCTGATTCTCGGGGAAGAGGGCCAGATAGAAGATATCGGCTTCGACCAGGTCCTGGAAGAAGTGCGAACCGAAGGAGAGCTCCGGCATCAGGTTGCCGCTGGTAAAGGCGACCTCGGCCAGGGCGGTGAAGTTATTGATCTCTGAGAAGGATATCGGCACGCCCATGGCCGGGGTACTGGTCCCCCAGCGTCCGGGGCCGAGCAGCAGGGTCGGGCTGTCGACCTTGTTGGCGATCCGCTTGTTGATCCGCCCGACCAGGCGCGCGATCTCATATTTGTCGGTCAGGGGCAGGCTGCTGTATTCGGCCGGATCGACCCAGACCACCCATTTGAGGGGCTGGGAGATGTTGCCGCCCATGAAATTCCCCTCGCTGCGGAAGAAGGTCCGCCCGTCCGGGATGTTGCGCGGGATGGCGACATCCTTCTCTGCGCCCTTGGTCTGCAGCGGTCGGCACTGGACGACGTTGATCTTAGGCTGTGCATCGCGGGTGAAATTGACCGTAAACTCGACATCGACCGGGTAGGCGTAGGCCTGCTCCAGCGACTTGAGCATCCTCTGCATCAGGGCCGGGAACTGCTTGTCGGCAAACAGCTGATCGAAGGTCAGCAGCCAGACATCCTGCTTCGGCTTGCCGCGCCGCTCCAGCAACTGCATGGTCTCCTGGTCCTGCACCGCGTAGCGTCGCCAGGGGATGTTGACCCCTTGCTTGCACAGTTCCAGTACCGAGACCGTCTGTAAACTGTTGTCGTTGATGTTCAGCAGGTCGACGTCCCTTTGGGAAAATTTGCGCGTGTCTTCGAAGCCTTTGTGGGGCCGTTTCTGCGGAGCATCCAGGGCGACGATGCGCGGATAGTCGTCATCGACCCGGTCGACGGCGCGGGTGCCGAGGCCGAGTACCAGGCGCAGCATGCCGGCTTGCGGGTCCATCCCCTTATCCCAGACGAAGGTATTGTAGGAGACGCCGACCCCGGCCAGCTCCGGAAAGTAGTAGTGCTGGCGGTAGGAGCCCGACACGCGCTGAACCAGCAGGGCCATCTGCTCGTCTTGTTGATCCAGGCCGCGCTGCAGGCGGTAGGAGAGCGCATCTTCGCTCATGGCGCTGGCGAAGACCTTACGGATCGCGTCTTCGAGCTGCTCGAGACGATCCTCCGGGCTGCCCTGATTGACGCAGAAGAAGCTCTCGTATTTGCCAGCAAAGGCGTTGCCGAAACCGTCTTCGAGCAGCGAGCTGGAACGGATGATGATCGGGTACTGGCCGTAGTAATCGAGCATCTTGCGGAAGCCATCCCGGATGGCTTCCGGAAAGTTGCCATGCAACATCTCGTGGCGCAGCTCCCCGGCGCTCGACAGGTAGCCTTCGGCGGTTTTCTGCTGCATGAAGAGGCGCCACAGGCCGTTATTCACGATGTAAGAATAGTAAACGTTCGAGCCGACGAAGAAGGAATCGTGGTTCTCGAGGTGGCTGTCCCAGTCGAATTCGGCGTCCTGGCGCAGGATATTGTGGGCGAGCAGCATGCCGACCGCCTTGCCACCGATAAAGCCGGTACCGATGACGCGCGACTTGATATTGAGCAGATCCTTGAGACTGAAGTGCCTGAGCGCCAGCGCCAGGATCCTTTCCTCGCGGCCGATCATGTGGCGGCAGAGGTGCTTCACCATCTGGGCCTGTTCGAGCTCGGTGGCCGGGTCTTCCAGGAGTTGTTCGGCCTGGAGGAAGAGGCGGTGCCAGTGATCGATCTGGCGCGAAGTCCCATCCTGCTGGTGGGCCAGAACTGAGCTGAGCAGGTCGGTCGCTTCAAAGCTGTTGATCAACGGCATGAACTGCTCCCCCTGCTTGCGATGGGGCAGGAACATGGTGGGGGAGCTGCGCTGCCAGACCTTGAGTGGATGGACATGGAGCTGGCCTTCATGCTTGAAAACGTCGATCAGCACCTGGGTGGTTTCACGAATCCGCTCCAGGGTGCGCACGGCGTGATGTTTGCGGATCAGGCCGAAGTAGGCCACCGTATCGAGTTCAAACAGATAGGGGCAGGTCACCTTGAAGAAGTTGCCGATCATGTGATCGGTGGCCCAGGCGGAGAGCAGTTCGGAGAGCGAATCGAAGACGTAGAAGGTGTTCGGCCCCTCATCGGTGATGACCTTGTGGATCTGACTGGCGAAGGTTTCAAAGCCCTGGCGCGGGTCAAATTCATAGATGGTGATATGCGGCGAGGGCTCAATCAGCGGCGGGTGCTCACCGAAGCGCATATAGACCAGCTTCTTGCCAGCCACCAGCGACTGGTCGACGAAGGGGCCGACGAGGTAGCGGTACTCCTCGATAGAATCGACCTTCAGGACGACATTGTCGCCGATCCGTAGACCGTCAAGGATATCATCCAGGCCGGTATAGCCGGTCGAGACTCGCTCTGCTGCTTGCATCTGGTATCTCCGTGGGTGACTTGAGCTGGTTTTCTTTGTCTGCGGCTGTCCAGTCTGCCTGTTTTGTCTGGTAACGGCAAGGGGAGGGAGCAGTCTTTGTCTGAACCTATTCCTGACACATAAGCAACAGGCCTGTGGATTCCGCAGCGCGGTCTCCACAGGCCTGGGCCGTTCCTGGTGCTTTGACTCAGATCACGCCGAAGGCGACCATCGCCTTGGCGACCTTGATAAAGCCGGCGATGTTGGCACCGTTGACGTAATTGCCTGGGGTGCCGAATTCCTCGGCTGTTTCGTAGCAGGTGGCATGGATGTTCTTCATGATCTGCTGCAGGCGTTCTTCGGTGTATTCAAAGGTCCAGGAGTCGCGGCAGGCGTTCTGCTGCATCTCCAGCGCACTGGTCGCGACCCCGCCGGCATTGGCGGCCTTGCCCGGACCGTAGGCGATACCGGCGTCGAGGAAGACCTTGACCCCTTCAGGGGTGGTCGGCATGTTGGCTCCCTCGCCGACCGCGATGCAGCCGTTCTTGACCAGCAGGGCGGCATCCTTGCCGTTGATCTCGTTCTGGGTGGCCGAAGGCATGGCGATCTGGCAGGGCACCTCCCAGATGTTGCCCTTGGCGATGTACTTGGCGTGCTTGTGGACCTCGGTGTAGGCGCTGATGCGGCGGCGTTCGATCTCCTTGATCTGCTTGACCAGATCGAGATCGATCCCCTTCTCGTCGTAGATGTAGCCGTTGGAGTCGGAGCAGGCCAGGGTTTTGCCGCCCAGTTGGGAAATCTTTTCCATGGTGTAGATCGAAACATTGCCCGAGCCGGAGACGGTGCAGGTCTTGCCGTCGAAGCTGTCCTTACGGGCCTTGAGCATCTCGTCGACGAAGAAGGCTGCACCGTAACCGGTCGCCTCGGTGCGCACCAGCGAACCGCCCCAATCGAGGCCTTTGCCGGTCAGGACGCCAGCTTCCCAGCGGTTGGTGATCCGCTTGTACTGGCCGAACATGTAGCCAATTTCGCGGCCGCCGACGCCGATATCACCGGCCGGAACATCGGTGTGCTCGCCGATGTGGCGGTAGAGCTCGGTCATGAAGCTCTGGCAGAAGCGCATCACTTCGGCGTCTGACTTGCCCTTGGGGTCGAAGTCGGAGCCGCCCTTGCCGCCACCAATCGGTAGCCCGGTCAGGGCGTTCTTGAAGATCTGCTCGAAACCGAGGAACTTGACGATGCCGAGATAGACCGAGGGGTGGAAACGCAGGCCGCCCTTGTAGGGGCCGAGGGCGCTGTTGAATTCGACGCGGAAGCCGCGGTTGATCTGGACGGACCCTTGGTCGTTGACCCAGGGCACGCGAAAGATGATCTGACGTTCCGGCTCACAGATGCGCTCGATGATCTTGTGGTCGGCGAATTCCGGGTGCTTCACCAGGACTGGACCGAGGGACTCAAGCACTTCCCTGACGGCTTGATGGAATTCCACCTCGCCTGGATTACGGTCGAGGACTTCCTTGTAGATAGGTTCAACTTTTTCATCGATGAATGGTGACATCTATTTCTCCTGAGTTCGTAGTTTATGCACATAAAGTAGGCAGGCCAGTGCGGCGCTGCTAGACGCGAATTTGATATCTGATCCAAGATCTATTCATGCAGCGTGCCAATAGAGTAAATGATAGGCAATCAGTGCCTAAGAGATAGGCAGGCGCCCTGTACTAGGCTTGTCTTGCTCGAGGTTGGCGGATGCCAATGGTTCGCGGGGGGGCGCATTGTGTAATCTTGCAACTCAGTATCGGGGCGGCTGAGTACTCTGATCGGGACAGTATCGCTGCCAGATCGAATCTGGCGGGAGTGGGGGAGAGGATTGAGGGGGCTTCGGCCAGTTTGGCGGAGACCATGTGGAACGAGATCATCTGCTGGTTTCTGGAGGGCCGGTCTGTTTATTGACTATTGAAGTCGTATACCACATAATCCGATTTCCCCCATTTATGGTCGCCATGAATCGATATCTCTTCAAATTTGTCAACAAACTGCGCATCCGCTGGAAGCTGCTGGTTGTCGTGTTGCCGCTGGTTGTAGTGCCGCTCTTTCTGTCGGGTGGCTTGATCGGCTATGTGGCGACCGAACAGTCTTATCGGGGGCTGACCGCAGCAAGTAGGGTCGACCTCGACCATATGGCGAGCTTTACTCTCGATCTGCTCGATTCCCATTATCGTCAATATGAGGTTTATCAGGCTGATCGCAAACGTGTGGTCCTGCAGGAGTTGGACGCCCTGGTCGGCCTGGCTTACGGTCTGGTCGTTGCTGAACAGGAGCAGTTCAAGCAGGGTCGGCTCGAGCTGGCCTCGGCGCAAAATTCGGCGCGTATGGCTTTAAAGAGCACCGATATCGGCGGGACTGGCTATCTCTACGCCATGACCAGCAAGGGACTTTTGACTGCTCATCTGGCGCGTGAGGGGGAGAACATCTTCGATGCACAGGATGAGGATGGCCGATATTTCATCCGTGAGCTCTGTAAGAACGCCCTCGAATCTGATTCGGGTAAGGTGCTGTATATTGTCTACCCCTGGCGGAATACCGCATTGGGGGACAGCCGGCCGCGCCAGAAGATCGTCGCCTATCGTTATTTCCCGGCATGGGACTGGATCATCGCCGCCGGCGGTTATCTTGATGAAACCTATGAAAACCTCGATTTCGAACAGTCTTCCTTTGCCATCCTGAAGGAGCAGATCAAGAACAAGAAGGTCGGCGAGACCGGCTATATCTATGCCCTGGATAGCGAGGGGACCCTGACCCTGCACCCCGCTGACGAGGGGCGCAATATCCTCGACCAGCGGGATTCGGATAACCGGGCCTTTATTGCCGAGATGCTGGAAAAGAAGGATGGCTGGATCCGCTATCCCTGGCATAGCCTGGGGGAGAAGAGCCCGCGGATGAAGATTGCGCGCTATCGCTATTTTGAGCCCTGGGACTGGGTGATTGCGGTCGGGAGTTATGAGGATGAATTTTACGGTCCGGCCGAGCGTTTGAAGGCGCGGATCATTTCGCACGTCCTGTTATTGCCGTTGCTCTTCGGTCTGGTCGCGGTGGCCCTGGTTTTTCTGGCGTCCAAGGTCTTATCCGACCCGATCAACGAGATGATCGCGGTGATTCGGCGGGTCAAGCAGGGGCGACTGAATGAGGAGATGCCGGTCACCAGTCAGGATGAACTGGGGGAGTTGGCGCGCACCTTCAATCGGATGATCCGCATGCTGCGCCGTCATCAGGCGATGGAGTCGACCCTGGCTCAGCAGGGGAAGATGGCCTCGCTGGGCGTGCTCTCGTCGGGGGTGGCCCACGAGATCAACAATCCGCTCGGGGTGATCCTCGGTTACGCCGGTTATCTGGAGAAGAAGATTCCGGCCGATGACCCGAATTTTCACTTTATTCACGAAATCAAGCGCGAGAGTAAACGCTGCAAGAAGATCGTGCAGGATCTTCTCAGCTATGCGCGCACCCCGAAACCGGTGATCGAGCCGACCGACCTGAACAGTCTGCTTGAGCAGATTGTCGAGTTTTCAGTGAACCATACCGATCTGCGCCAGGTCGACATCCGGACCGATTTCGATCCGGCGCTCCCGCTTATCCCGACCGATGCGGATCAGTTGCGCCAGGTTTCAATCAATTTGATCCTGAACGCCGCCGCCGCCCTGGAGGCAGGGGGTGAGATCAGCCTGCAGACCCGGTTGGAGACTGAGTGGGTGCGGGTCGAGATCAGGGATAATGGCAGCGGCATCGCCAGCGAGGACCTGCAGAAGATTTTTGAACCCTTCTTTACCACCAAGGCGCGTGGCACTGGTTTGGGGCTGGCGATCACCAAGCAGATTATTGAGCAGCACCAGGGGGAGATCAGCATCGATTCGGTCCCCGCGGTTGGTACGAGCGTGGTGATCCTGCTGCCACTGGTACGCGAAGAGTATTAGGCCATTTTTCTTGAGCGATTCATACAGGGCAGCAATATGACAGCGAAAAAGATCATGATCATCGACAATGAAGAGGGCCTCTGCCGCATGATGGAGGCCGTATTGCTGGATGACGGACATGCGGTACGTTCCTTCACCGACCCGCTGGCGGCGCTCGAGATGTTCCGCCCGGGGATCTGGGATCTGGTGATCTCCGATATCAAGATGCCGGGGATCGACGGGCTCGAGGTCCTGAAACAGATCAAGCAGGTCGAGGCCGACATCCCGGTGATTATGATTACCGCCTTCGCCACGGTCGAGATGTCGATTCAGGCCCTGCGCCGCGGTGCCTACGATATGCTGACCAAGCCCTTCGAGCCGGACGAACTGCTGTTTCGGGTGCGCAACGCCTTAAGCCATAACGAACTGCTCGAAGAGAACCAGCACTTACGCGCAGAGTTGGCCGAAAAGTTTAATTTCAAGAATATTATCGGTGCGTCGAACAGTCTGCAGCGCCTGCTGGAGAAGGTCGAAAAGGTGGCGGTGCGCGACACCTCGGTACTGATTAGCGGTGAGTCGGGGACCGGCAAGGAGGTGATCGCCCAGGCGATCCATCACAACTCGCCGCGGCGGAATAATCGCTTTGTCGCCATCAACTGTGGCGCGATTGCCGATTCGGTACTCGAGAGCGAGCTGTTCGGGCATAAGAAAGGCTCATTTACCGGGGCGACCGCCGACCGCGAAGGCCTGCTGCAGTCGGCCGATGGCGGCACCCTGTTTCTGGATGAGATCGGCAACCTGCCGCTGAACGTGCAGAAGACCCTGTTGCGCTTTCTGGAGGAACGCGAGTTTCTGCGGGTTGGGGATACCCAGCCGATCAAGGTCGATGTGCGCCTGCTGTCGGCGACCAATTCCGATCTGGCCGATGGGGTTGAGCAGGGCAGCTTCCGTGAGGATCTCTACTACCGGCTGAACGTGATCAACCTGCATCTGCCACCCCTGCGCGAGCGCCGCGCCGATATTCCGCTGTTGGCGGCTCACTTTATTGCCCAGCAGAATGCAAGCTTCCACACTAAGGTCACGGGGCTCTCGCCTGAGTCCCGTCAGGCGGCCAGCGATTTCGACTGGCCCGGCAATATTCGTCAACTGAAAAATGTCATTGAGGCCTGCCTGACCATCGAGACTGAAGAACTGATCTCACTCGATGTTATCGGCCAGTTTATTCGGATCGATGAGCGGGGGGACGAGGGCGCAGACTACGGGCAGGCCCTGGCAAATTTCGAGATCGACTATCTCAAGCAGTTGCTGCGCGATGCCGATGGTAATGTCGACGAGGCGGCGCAACGTGCCGGGATGAATATGGCGACCATCTACCGTAAGCTGAAAAAGTACGGCATCAAGAAGTCTGATCGCGCCTAAGGTCTTTTGCGCTTCATCGTTTGCAGATTTGCGAATCGGTCCAGGATCTCATTCCTGACCCATTTTTCCTATAAAATCAGTCACTTACCTTCCTGGGTGAAATTGCGGCAGTTCAGGTCTGTTGTGTATGCGTAAATATATTTGCATAGTTGCAAACATGTTCTGCTCTCAACCGGAAGCCACTTTCGGCTTACGACTCTAACTGGCTGAATCCACTCAGTTAATTATTTATGTATGCTTCGGGCACGCCCCTTGCTGATACTCAAGGGACAGCTTTACCTCTTTTCAGGGGGACCCGGTTATCTTCCGTGCCCTGTCCCCACTTTTTTTCAGGAGGTTACACTATGAGTTCCTCAGCGAACCGGCCCTCGGCTGGCGGCCCCGGCCTCGGCTATATCGCCCTGGCTCCTACCGTTGCGCTATTTACCCTGAACCATGCCGGGGCGACCCGGATCGCGCCCGAGATCATGATCTTTGTGCTGCTGATCGGCGGCGCAATGCAGATCATCGCCGGGCTGCAGGCCCGGCTAAACGGCCAGTTTGCCAGTGCCGCTGCCTTTATCCCCCTCGGGCTCTTCTGGTTTTCGATGGTTGGATTCTACCAGTTTCCGGCCATGGGGATCGGGCATATCTCTTCTCCGTTGAATATGTTGATCTATCTGACCATGTGGGGCCTGTTTGTGGCCATCCTCTATCTGGGCAGTTTTCAACAGAGCCGCGCACTGCAACTGGTTTTCAGTATGTTGATGATCAGTCTGCTCTTGATGGCGATCAGCGAAATCCGCGATAACCAGGTCTTCGACAGCGCCGCTGCTACGGCAGGGGTTGTTTCGGGGCTTGCGGCCTTCTATACCGGTCTGGCAAAGTGGGTGAATGCTGGCCTGGGGCGAGTCCTGTTGCCGATCGGACAGGTATCTTCTCTGGATGCTGAGGTAGAGGATCCAGTCGCCCATTGAGAAAGACCAGGGTCTTGAGTCATACTGCCCAGGTTGTTAGTGTTTTCTTTGCGAGGTCTTGCCGATGAATGCCAAGCTTAGCCAGCAGATGTCACTCCTTGGTCTG
>JAAXQE010000035.1 GCA_012974425.1 Geopsychrobacter sp. | reverse complement strand
GAACTCGCGACGTCAACCTTGGCAAGGTTGCACTCTACCACTGAGTTATTCCCGCTCATAATGGCCCGCCGTGGCGAGCGGGGATATGTATAGCAAAACGTTCGGCAGAGTGTCAATCAAAAATATCCCGCCTGAATGGTAAAAATTCAAAGACAATTATTTTGGCCGTCAATGCGGCACTCCCCAGAGCATCTGAGGGCCCCTCACTTAAGCTTGACGCTGTGCCCTCGATAGTAATCACGGAATTTCTTGACCCGTTGCACGTAATTACGGGTTTCAGCATAGGGCGGCACCCCACCATAGCGCCGCACGGTGGTCGGACCGGCATTGTAAGCCGCCAGGGCATGATCGAGATTACGGTTAAAGGTATCGAGCATCTGGCGCATATAGGAGGTCCCGCCATAGATACTCTGCCCCGGGTCGAATGGATCCGACACACCCAGCGCGCGCGCCGTCGCCGGCATCAATTGCATCAAGCCCTTGGCGCCTTTGTGCGAGACTACCTTGGGATCGAAATCACTCTCGACCCTGATCATCGCTTTCACCAGTGCAGAATCGAGACGAAAACGCTCGGCATAGTGATCGATCAGATTGTCCAAACTCTGAGCCCTGGAGTCACTGCGATAAAAGCTATAGCTCGTCTCGGTCGGAACATCGGTGAAATGTAACCGGCCATGTTCGTCGACATACCGATAGATAGTCGCCTCGGCCAGGGACGCAGAGAGCAGGAGGAGTATAATCAGGGAGGTAAGACGCATCCGCTACTTATAAAGGATTAATATTTCTGGCACAACTCTAATCAGTAGCAGCAGTCTATTCCTTGACATCTTGCGATGGCACTTCAATAATGTCTGGTCTTTAAGCCCCATACACCACTAAACAGTGAGAATACCGCACATGAAACTGACAGCTGATTTTCTGGTAATCGGCACCGGGATTGCCGGCCTCAGTTACGCATTGAAAGTTGCTGAAAAGGGTTCGGTCCTGCTGGTCACCAAGCGGCAGGTCGACTTCACCGCAACACGCCTGGCCCAGGGCGGAATTGCCGCAGTCTCCAGTGAAGATGGTGATTTCGCATCACACATCGAAGATACCATGGTGGCAGGTGCGGACCTCTCCAATCCCGAAATTGTTGACTTGGCCGTCGGCATGGGCCCCAGGGTGATCGCAGACCTGATCGACTGGGGAGTCCAATTCAGTCGCAACGCGCAGAATGAATACGACCTGACGCGCGAAGGTGGCCACAGCCAGCGCCGCATTTTTCACGCCAAAGACGCTACGGGTCGTGAGATTGAACGAGCCCTGGTCGCTGCCGTGCACAATCACCCGGCCATTCAGGTTCTGGAAAACCATATTGCCGTCGATCTGATCACCGAAGCAGACGACCAGACCCAGCAAACCGCGGAGAATCGCTGTCTCGGGGCCTATGTCCTGGACATCGCGGCACAGGAAGTGATCACAATCGGCGCGCATTTCACCGTGCTGGCAACCGGCGGGGCCGGCAAGGTCTACCTCTTTACCTGCAACCCTGACGTCGCGACCGGCGACGGTGTCGCCATCGCCTGGCGCGCCGGTGCGGCAGTCGCCAACATGGAATTCATGCAGTTCCACCCCACCACCCTTTTTCATCCCAATGCCAAATCATTCCTGATATCCGAGGCCGTGCGCGGCGAAGGCGGCATTTTGCGGCGCAGCGATGGTACGGCCTTCATGGCCGACCAGCATCCACTCAAAGATCTGGCCCCACGTGACATCGTCGCGCGGGCCATCGATCATCAGATGAAGAAACATGGCGATGACTGTGTTTTTCTCGATATCACCCACAAGGGTGCCGACTACATCCGTGATCGCTTTCCGACCATCTATACAACCTGCCTTGAATACGGGATCGACATGACAAGCGAACCGATCCCGGTGGTCCCGGCTGCCCACTACCTCTGTGGAGGCGTCCAGGTCGACAGCCATGGAGAAAGCGGCGTCAAGAATCTGTTTGTCATCGGCGAGAGTGCCTGCACCGGTCTGCATGGCGCAAACCGCCTGGCGAGCAACAGCCTGCTCGAAGGGGTTGCCTTTGCCGAACTCGCGGCCCAGGCCTCACTCGAGCGTCTTGCCTCCGCGCAGAACGATTTTCCGAGCATTGCCCCCTGGGATAGCGGCAAGGCTACCGACAGCGACGAAGAGGTCATTGTCGCGCATAACTGGGAAGAGATCAGACGCTGCATGTGGAGCTATGTCGGCATCGTGCGCACCACCAAACGACTCAACCGGGCTCTCAGCCGCATTCAACTGATCCAGAAGGAAATTATCGAGTATTACTGGAACTTCAATATAACCTCGGATCTGATTGAACTGCGCAACATTGCCACCGTGGCCGAATTGATCGTCAAGAGTGCCCTGCAACGTAAAGAGAGTCGTGGCCTGCATTTCACCCTCGACTATCCGGAACGTGATGACCTGAATTACAAGCAGGACACTATTATAGCGGGCGCAACAAACACTGAATAACCAATACGGGATAAGCCTTATGAGTATCGATGAAAAACGGATCGGCATAAACAGGATCGACGCAGAACTGCTGCGGCTGTTCAACGAACGTGCGGCTCTCGCGCTGGAGATCGGGCATATCAAGAAGAACCTCGACCTGCCGATCTACGATCCACGCCGGGAGAAATTGATTTTCGAAAAGATGCGCCAGGAGAACCCAGGTCCCCTAGATAACGCTGCGGTTGTCCGTCTGTTCGAACGTGTCATCGATGAGAGTCGTAGCCTGGAACGTGCAAAAAGCAAGAAGGGATAAAGAGATGCTGGTTGTTATGAAGAAGAGCGCAACAGATAAAGAGCTGGAACGGATCAAGGAATTTCTGGTCGAACTCGACTGTGACTTTCACCAGTCGACCGGCAGCGACCGGGTTATCTTAGGCGTGGTTGGCGATACCCAGTCGATCTCCGACGAACAGGTTCGCGCCCAACCGGGAGTACTAGAGGTTTTTCGGATACCGGTGGAGGATTAGG
>JAAXQE010000034.1 GCA_012974425.1 Geopsychrobacter sp. | reverse complement strand
GTTCGCGCCCAACCGGGAGTACTAGAGGTTTTTCGGATACCGGTGGAGGATTAGGATCGGAGGCGAGAGGTTAGAACAAGCAGGAACTAGAGGTTAGAGGCGAGAAGTGAGAAAAGGCTAGAAGCCAGGAGCGAGAAACATCAGGGGCTAGAAATGGCCATACAACAGTTACCTACAGGCCAATAGTTAATGTATTTAATAAGAAAAGGCCCGCCGATTGGCGGGCCTTTTCTTTAAGCTTCTTCGCGCTTCCCCTTACCCGACGATCTCCGTCCGGGTAAAGACCGAGCGCAATACCTGACCCTTGGCTTCGATGTTCTCACGGGCACCCTCTTCGCGGTCGACCAGGGTGACGATACCGAGGACGACGAGGCCCTCTTCTTCGGCACGCTCAACCGCCTGGATCGATGATCCACCGGTGGTGGTCACATCTTCGACAATTACAACCCGCGAGCCGGGCGGGAGGTTCTTGCGCCCTTCCAGCCATTGTCCGGTCCCATGCCCCTTGGGTTCCTTGCGGATAATAAAGGCATGCACCGACTCACCGGCGAGATCTGCGGCAATCGAGGTTGCCGTAGCGATGGGGTCGGCGCCCAGGGTCAGGCCACCAACCCCATCGATCGGACCTTCAAATTTCTTGACCTCTTCCCAGAAAGCCTTGCCGACCAGCAGGCCGCCCTTGGCATGCAGGGTGGTCTGTTTGCCGTCGAAGTAAAAATTGCTCTTACGCCCCGAAGCCAGCGTCACTTCACGCTGCTCGTAAGACATCTCCAGAATTATCGGTTTTAATTCGTCTTTAATACTCATTTATCTCTCCATAGCAAAAGAATCGCGCGGCGCGAGACGAGAATAACTGTGCTTTTTTCAGCTTCCCGGCTCTCGCTTCTCGTCGCAGAATAATCCCAACTGCTTGTCCGACTTGAGGCGCGGGAAATGGACCGGATACTCGCCGTTGAAACAGGCGTCGCAAAAGGTCGCACAGGCCTCCCCTTCACTGCCGACCGCCTTGCGCAGACCCTCTTCAGACAGATAACCGAGACTGTCAGCGGTGACGTAACGGGCGATCTCATCGACGCTGTGCGAAGCCGAGATCAACTCCTTACGTGACGGGGTATCGATCCCGTAAAAGCAGGGATAACTGGTCGGTGGACTTGAGATCCGCAGATGGACCTCTGTCGCTCCGGCATTGCGCAGCATCTTGACGATTTTGCGCGAGGTCGTACCGCGCACGATCGAGTCATCGACCACGACAACCCGCTTGCCTACGAGCAGATCACGCACCGGGTTGAGCTTGAGCTTAACTCCGAAGTGACGAATCGATTGCTGTGGCTCAATGAAGGTGCGGCCAATATAGTGGTTGCGAATCAGGCCGAGCTCAAAGGGGATGCCAGACTCCTCGGCATAGCCCATCGCCGCTGGAACCCCAGAGTCGGGCACCGCGATGACCAGATCGGCCTTCACCGGATGTTCCCGCGCCAGATGTCGCCCGGATTCCTTGCGCACGCTGTAGACCGTGCGGCCGAAGATCCGGCTATCCGGACGGGCGAAGTAGACATATTCAAAGATACAGGGGGTCGGATTAACTTCCTTGAAAGGCATGATCGACTTCATGCCGGTCTTGTCGATCACGATCATCTCGCCCGGCTCGATCTCACGAATAAATTCGGCATCGACCAGATCGAAGGCACAGGATTCTGAGGCGACGACATAACCACCTTCCAAACGGCCCAGGCAGAGTGGCCGGAAACCGTTGGGATCACGCACCGCGACCATCCGGGTTTCGGTCAGAAACAGCAGGCTGTAGGCACCCTTGACCGTATGCAGTGCTTCACTGATACGATCGATCAGCGAATCGGACTGGGCCCGCGCCAGCAGATGGATAATCGTTTCGGTGTCGGCCGTGGTAGAAAAAATCGAGCCGGTCTGCTCCAGATGCCTACGCACCTCTTCGGCATTGACCAGGTTACCGTTGTGCGATACGGCGATACTGCCACGTGAGTAGTCAACCATGATCGGCTGGCAGTTCTTGACGTCGTTACCCCCGGCAGTCGAGTAGCGCACATGACCGATCGCCGAATGACCCGGCAGATGATCGAAGACCTGGCCCTTCTTGAACACGTCGGAGACCAGCCCCAGCCCCTTGTGGGCCCGCAGGCGATAGCCATCAGAGGCGACAATCCCGCAGCCTTCCTGGCCACGATGCTGCAGAGAATAAAGACCGAGGTAGGTCAGGTTGGCCGCTTCCGGGTGACCGAAAACGCCGAATACGCCACATTCTTCGTGCAGTTTATCGAACATGTTATTCCTTGTTATTAGAATCTAGAAGCTGGAAGTGAGAAGCTGGAAGCTGGAAAAGTCTTTTCTCGCCTCTCGTCTCAGCGTTTCCGCCTCCTGCCTAAAGCAGATTAGCACGAATGTAGTTGATCGCGTTCTGGTAGAGCCAGAGCCCCATCCCTTCTTCCGCCAGCTCCTCACGAGTCCAACGCGGATGCTGGGTATAATGGACATAGGCTTCGGGGTGTGGCATCAGGCCGAACAGACGCCCGGTCGGATCACAAACACCGGCGATAGCCGCGATACTGCCGTTCGGATTGGCCGGATAATCCATGGTCGGGTTAAACCCGGCATCGGCGTAGCGCAGCGGGACCAGATGCGCATCCTCAATAGCCTGCAGGGTCGCAGCGCTCTCGACGACGAACTTCCCTTCACCATGACGCACCGGCAGGTAGATCCCCTCAAGGCCCTTAGTATAGATACAGGGCGAGGCACTGTCGGTCTGCAGGTAGGTCCAGCGATCGACAAAGCGACCGCAATCATTATGGGTCAGGGTACAGCTCTGCTGCTGATAGTTCTGCTCAGCGGCAGGCAAGAGGCCCATCTTGACCATCAATTGAAAACCGTTGCAAACCCCCATGATCAGCTTACCATCTGCGATAAACTGGCCAATCTGCTCGGCGAGTGAGGCTCCGCCACCGGCCACCGGCGCGTGGAGCAGACGATTGGCTCCGGCCTTGGCACTGCCCAGGTCGTCTCCATCCAGAAAACCGCCCGCCAGGTTGAGGAAATGGTAATCCTCAAGCTTGACCCGTCCGGCCAGCAATTCGGCGACATGGACCGCCTCGGCCACCTCTGAACCGGCCAAACGACAGGCCTCGGCTACCTCACGCTCACAGTTGGTTCCATTGCCGGCGATGACCAGCGATCTGACTTGTTTTGACATGCTTAAAGCTCCCGCAACGGCGCCTGCCACGCCTCTTTATTCTGATCATTCGATGCAGCGATCAACTGGCGATCACCACGACTGAGAACCAGACTCGTCTCTGCGGTGACCACACCGATCAAAGCAGAATCACAGTCGGCAAACAGGACCTCAAAGGCCGACCGGTTCTCGGGCTTAAGCGTAACCGCCAGGCGACTCTGTGATTCGGAGAAGAGCAGAGCCTCATCTGACAGCCCGGCCTCTGCAACAATGTTATCCAGATCGGCGCGAATACCGAAACCACCGGCAAAGGCCTTCTCTGCCAGCGAAACCGCCAGGCCACCGTCTGACAGATCGTGACAACTGCGCAGCAAGCCCTGCTCTTGCGCCCGATTGAGCGTCTGATACAGCTTGAACGCCTTTTTGGCATCGACCTGCGGTACATTGGCCCCCAACTCACCACACATCCGGTAATATTCGGAACCACCCAGTTCATCGGCTGTCGCGCCGAGCAGATAGACCAGATCACCCGGAGTCTTAACGTCCATGGTCACCGCCTTGCGCACATCTTCGATCTTGCCGATCACCGAGAAGAGCACCGTCGGCGGGATCGAGATCTTGGTCTCGCCGATCTGATAGTCATTCTTCATCGAGTCCTTACCACTGATCAGCGGCACCCCGAAGGCGACACAGTAATCGTAGAGGGCCTTGTTGGCGCGCACCAGCTGGGCCGCCTTGTAGGCGCCGTCAGGTGTCCGCTCACTCTCGACCGGGTCACACCAGCAGAAGTTATCGAGACCGGCGACATGCTCGATATTCCCCCCGACCGAGACATAGTTCCGCAACGCCTCATCGATCGCACAGGCCATCATGTGATAGGTATCGATGTCACTGTAACTCGGGCAGATGCCGTGCGCGGTGACAATCCCCTCGAAGCTGTCGAAGAGCGGGCGGTAGACCGCCGCATCGCTCGGGCCGTCATTCACAACCCCGGTCAAGGGCTTGACGATAGTCGCGGCCTGAACCTCATGGTCGTAGCGCCGCACCACCGATTCCTTGGAACAGATATTCAAACGACCCAGCAGACCGAGCAGATCAGCCTGCAGATCGCGACCCGAGAGGCTCGGCTCCTGATGTCCCTTGAGCTCCCACTTGGCGGGAATCTGCATCTGCGGCACACCCTCGTGCAGAAATTCCATATCGAGATAACAGACGGTTTCACCCGCGTAGAGACAATGGTAGTAGCCGGAATCGGTAAACAGACCCAGATCGGTCGCCTCCACACCCATCTCTGCAGCCAGCTGCATGAAGGCAGCGAGCGACTCATCGGGGACCGCCAGGGTCATGCGCTCCTGCGCCTCGGAGATCAGAATCTCCCAGGGCTGCAGACCCGGATACTTGAGGGGTGCGCGATCGAGGTGCATCTCGAGACCGCCGGTATCCTCGGCCATCTCGCCGACCGAAGAGGAGAGCCCGCCCGCCCCGTTATCGGTGATCGAGTTATACAGGCCACGATCCCGCGCGATAATCAGGAAGTCGAACATGCGCCGCTGAGTGATCGGGTCGCCGATCTGCACCGCGGTCACCGGTGAGCCCTCGTGCAACTCCTCGGATGAGAAGGTCGCGCCGTGGATACCATCCTTGCCGATGCGCCCTCCGGTCATGATGATGTGATCACCGACCTGAACCTGCTTCTCATGACAGGGCTGCCCGTTCAGCGTGGCCGGCATGATCGAAGCGGTCCCGCAATAAACGAGGGGCTTACCCGCGAAACGCTCGTCGAACTGAATCGAACCGTTAATGGTCGGGATGCCACTCTTGTTGCCGCCATGCTCGACCCCTTCGACAACCCCCTCGAAGATGCGGCGCGGATGGAGCAGACGCGGTGGCAACGGCTTATCATAGAAGGGGGAAGCAAAACAGAAGACGTCGGTATTGAAGATCAGGCGTGCACCCATACCGGTGCCGTAGCCGTCACGATTGCAGCCGACGATGCCGGTCAGTGCGCCGCCGTAGGGATCGAGAGCCGAGGGTGAGTTGTGGGTTTCGACCTTGAAGACCATGCTCCAGTCATCATTGAAGCGGATGACCCCGGCGTTATCCTTGAAGACCGAGAGGCAGAAGTCATCCTTACCCAGGCCTTGACGGATATCGCGGGTGGCGCCGACGATGTAGGTCTTGAAGAGCGAATCGATGGTCTCTTTATTGCCCGACTCGTCCTCATAATCAATCTTGGCGGCGAAGATCTTGTGCTTGCAGTGCTCACTCCAGGTTTGCGCCAACGCCTCAAGCTCGACATCGGTCAGCTCCGCGCCCAAGCCATTCTCACGTCGCTTGGCCTGCACCTGTGGATCGTTGGAATAAGACTGCAGGGTCTTCATCTCTTCCAGATTGAGAGCCAGCATGCCGTCGCGGCTGATCTGCAGCAAGGCATCATCAGTGACATTCAGATCCATCTTCTGCACGCGCGGTTCGGCCGTGGCATCGACCCGCGGTATGCACACCGGTACCCCTTTGGCCGGATCAAGCTCGTCCCTGGTCAGGATCGTCCAACGCTGGATCAAGCCGTTTGCCAGAAAACCACTGACCAGCTGCTCGGCGGCCGCCTTGTCGATGGCTCCGGTCAAGAGATACTGCACCGAGGTATAGACCGCTTCGCCAGCGGCAAAGGGACGCCCGGTCAGATACTGGATCGCCTCACGTGCGGTACGCCCGATGTTATCGGTGACACCGGGACGGAAGCCAACCTCGATAAGCACGTCGAAATCCTCTGCCAGAGGACGGTCAACCGCGACATTCTGAATCACCGGGTCGCTCAAGGGTCCCTTAGCCGCGGCATCGATCTCAGCCGGGCTCAACTCAGCATCCAGGGTATAGACATCCAGGGTCCGTACCCTATCCAAGTCCAGACCAAGATGCTGACGGATCTCGTTTTTAACCCGCTCACCACGCGCGTCGCGCACTCCATCTTTTAGACCAACTACGATTCTACAAGGCATAAAAAGTCCCTTTTAGTAAATTCTGGCTCTGGGCACCTGGCTCTGGGCACTGGGTTTTAGTCAAAAGCCTATCCCCAATGTCTAACGCCTAACGCCGATCTCCTGCCCTATTCTCCCAAAAAAACGTTTGTGACTGGCTCAGGTGTTGTTGCAAAAAAGTTGTGGCTGACCGCGGTCTGCAGACCGAGGAATATCTGTGGCGCAGATCCGACAAAACCGCCCAGACACTTGCTGATCTCGAGCCGGGCCAACTCCGGATGGTTGTTCTCATCACTCAAGTGGGCCAAAAAGACCGCTTCCAGTCCTTCCCAGGCCAACTGCTGCAACAGACCGGCGGCATCCCGATTCGAGAGATGGCCAAGCCGCCCCTGAATACGCTGTTTAAGCGGCCAGGGATAGGGTCCATCAAGCAACATCTGCTCGTCGTGGTTCGTCTCCAATACCAGGATGCGCGAGCCCTCGAGGCAGTTGGCGACCAGGCGCGTCGGCAGCCCCAGATCTGTTGCGAAGCCGATGCGGCCTTCGGCAGAATCGATGACAAAGCCAACCGGGTCGACAGCATCATGGGTCGTCGAAAAACTGCTAACCTCAAGCGTGCCCAGGGTAAAGCTGTCGCCAGCGGAAAAGTAGCGTAGATCTGCTATCGAGCCAAGGCGCTTAATCGCCGCTGCTGTTTCTGGAACAATATAGACAGGAATTTTATGACGTCGAGCTAGTGGGCCGGCACCACTGACATGATCATGGTGTTCATGGGTTATCAGCAGCGCATCAAGATCATCTGCACAGAGATCAATTTCCCGTAAGCGACGATCGATTTCACGTGCCGAAAGGCCTGCATCGATCAGCAGGCGACAGCCGTCCGCTTCGATCAGTGTCGCATTGCCGCGACTTCCACTGGCTAGCAGACAAACACGCACGAAAAATACTGTCCCTTTCGACCCCCCATAGGCGCTGCCCTTATACCCGATATAGCGAACCAGGGCAAGCAGAAAAGGGGGTTAGGGGTCCGTAAGGCACTAAGACTCAGACGCCTGGAGCTCCGCGCTAGGGTCCCGGCCGCGATGTTAAAAAAAATGTCTGGCATTTTTCATGAAATCCAGTTTGCAATTTGGATATTTTTGTATAACCTTGTCAATCACCGGCAATGAAATCCTCCTTAAATGAGTGTATTTCTAACTAGTTCCCTGCAGACCAACCGAGCGAAGGAGCAGACAATATCATGGCTCAAAAAATTGCAATCAATGGTTTTGGACGAATCGGCCGTAACCTGCTGCGTATCACCACCCAAACAGATCTTCTCGAAGTAGTGGCCATCAACGACTTGACCGACGCCAACACCCTCGCTCACCTGCTGAAATACGACTCGGTCCATGGTACCTTTGCCGGTGAGGTTGCAGTCGACGACGGTGACCTGATTGTCAACGGCAGACGGATTCGGGTTTACTCCGAGCCCGATCCGGCCAATCTTCCCTGGAAAGAACTGGCTATCCAGGTTGTCGTCGAGTCGACCGGACACTTCACCAAGCGTGATGCGGCCGCCAAGCACCTCAGCGCCGGAGCCAAACGCGTCCTGATCAGTGCACCCGGCAAAGGGGACATCGACGGCACCTTCTGTATGGGGATCAACGAACAGCGCTACGATCCGACCAAACACTTCATCATCTCCAATGCCTCCTGTACCACCAACTGCCTGGCCCCGATCGCCAAGGTGCTCGATGACTCCTTCGGCATTAAACGCGGCATGATGACCACCGTTCACGCCTACACCAACGATCAGAAGATTCTCGATCTGCCTCATAGCGACCTGCGCCGCGGTCGGGCGGCGGCCATGTCGATGATCCCGACCACCACCGGCGCGGCCAAGGCGGTCGGGCTGGTCCTGCCGCAACTCCAGGGCAAACTCTTCGGTATGGCGGTGCGGGTGCCAACCCCCAACGTGTCTCTCGTCGACCTGGTTGTCGAAACAGAGAAAGAGACCAGCGTTGCGGCGGTTAACGCCGCGATGCAAGAAGCCGCGAACGGCGAACTGAAGAACATCCTGGCCTACAGCAACCTCCCCCTGGTATCACGCGATTTCAACGGCACTACGGTCTCTTCGACCTACGATGCGGAATTCACTACGGTGCTTGACGGTCACATGGTCAAGGTACTCGCCTGGTACGACAATGAATGGGGTTATTCCTGCCGGGTTTATGATATGGTAGCCCACGTTGTTGCTCAGGAAACCTGAGTCACATGGCGCTCAATCCAATTAGATTATTCAGCCGACCAGTCTCTGGTCGGCTTTCTATCGTGACCGGCCGCCTCAGACGGCCAAAATACCTGGTGGAGGGATGTTTTGTTTAACAAACTTACAATCGATGACATCGAGGTCGCAGGAAAACGCGTTCTGTGCCGGGTCGATTTCAATGTGCCGCTTGATGCAAATCAGAACATCACAGACGACACCAGAATCCGTGCCGCCCTGCCGACTATCAAATGCCTGCTCGAAAAAGGTGCCCGCCTGATTCTGGCTTCGCACCTCGGGCGTCCCAAGGGGACGGTTAACCCGATCTACAGTCTCTCGCCTGCCGCCGCTCATCTGAGTCAACTCCTCGGTAAGCCGGTATCCATGGCGAGCGATTCTATCGGTCCCGACGTCAGGCAACAGGTTGACGCACTCAACGACGGCGAAGTCCTGCTCCTCGAAAACGTCCGCTTTCATGCCGGGGAGACCGACAACGATCCCAAGTTTGCCGCGCAACTCGCCGAACTGGCCGAGCTCTACGTCAACGATGCCTTCGGTACGGCCCATCGGGCCCATGCCTCAACCGAAGGGGTCGCAAAAATTCTGCAGCCCGCGGTTGCAGGCTACCTGATGCAGAAAGAACTCAAATACCTGGGTGGCGCCCTGGCCGCACCGGAACGCCCCTTCGTCGCCATTCTGGGCGGAGCCAAGGTCAGCGACAAGATCCTGGTTATCGAACAACTGCTGAATAAGGTCGACAGCATCCTGATCGGCGGCGGCATGGCCTACACCTTCCTCAAGGCGCAAGGCATCGACACCGGCAGCTCGCTACTCGAAGTCGATCGCGTTGAACTGGCCGGAGAACTGCTGGCCGAGGCCAAGGCCAAAGGGGTTCAGTTTCTGCTGCCGCAAGACCATCTGGTTACCAGCGAATTCAAGGCCGACAGCCCGGCGCTGGGGTGTGACAACAGTAACTTCCCGACGGATCAGATGGGCCTCGATATCGGCCCGGCGACCATCGAGCGCTACAAGGCGACCATCTCAGCGGCCAAGACTGTGGTCTGGAACGGTCCGATGGGCGTCTTCGAATTTGACGCCTATGCCAAGGGGACCTTCGCCATTGCCGAATCCCTGGCGGCCTCAGACTGCCTGTCGATAATCGGCGGCGGTGACTCGGTCGCAGCGGTCAACAAGGCTGGCCTCGAAGCCGAAATGACCCACATCTCAACCGGCGGCGGCGCCTCCCTCGAGTTTCTCGAAGGAAAAGAGCTCCCGGGCGTAGTGGCGTTAACAGACAAATAATCGCAGCGAGAGATGAGAGGCGAGATTAAGCGTTTCCTCACTTCCAACCTCCGACTTCTCACTTCTTAGTTTTCAGGAGAAAACAACATGCGCAAACCATTAATTGCTGGCAACTGGAAGTTGAACAAAACTATCACTCAGGCCGAGGAACTTGCAGCGGCGTTGGTTGCAGGCCTGAAAGATGTCAGTGCGACCGAGATTATTATTGCACCTACTTTTACCGCTCTTAATCGGGTTGCCGCCATTATCGGCGACGCGCCGATTCAGCTGGCCGCACAAAACTGTTACCCACAAGAGAGCGGCGCCTTTACCGGTGAACTTTCTCCACTGATGCTCAAGGATGCCGGCTGTGGTGCGGTTATTATCGGCCACTCAGAACGGCGCCAGTTGCTGGCAGAAGACGATCAGCTGATCAACGCCAAGGTCAAAAAGACCCTCGAAAGTGGTCTATTGGCCATCCTCTGTGTCGGTGAAACCCTCGCAGAGCGCGAATGCGATGAGATGCTTGAAGTCCTCAGCGCTCAGATCAAGGGCGGCCTGGCGGACCTCAGCGCAGAACAGATGGCCAACCTGGTTATCGCCTACGAACCGGTTTGGGCCATCGGCACCGGCAAAACCGCCACTGACGAGCAAGCCCAGGAAGCCCACTCCTTCATCCGCGGTCTGGTCCAAGGACTCTTCGATCCTGCCACCGCACAGAGCTGCCGTATCCTCTACGGTGGCAGCGTCAAGCCCGACAACGTCGATGGCCTGATGGCACAGGACGATATCGACGGTGCCCTGGTCGGCGGCGCCAGCCTCACAGCCGAAGATTTCTGTCGCATAGTTAAATTCGAGAAAAAATAGAAACGGGAAGCGAGAAAAGTTAGAAGTCAGAAAATGCCTGTTCTTGCTTCTCACTTCTGCAATCCCGGAGGGATGTAATGAAATATCTCCTTAGTGCAGTGACTATCCTTGCGGCCCTGTGTCTGGGATTACTGATTGCACCTGTTTTGACACCACGCCCAAAAGCACTTGAGGGATCCCTGGTTATCAACCAGCGGATTTATCAGCCCCAGGAGCTGGCGGAACGCTTGCTGGCTACCCCCTACCATTTTGCCAGTAGAGGGGAACAGGTTAACGATCTGATCTACCGCGAACTGCTGCTGCAGGAAGCCAAGCAGCAGAAGATTGATCGCGAGGCTGATTTCCTGCGCTCAATGCGTGACTTCTATGAGCAATCGATGATCAAGGCGCTGATCGACCGGGAGTATCTCTCGGAGAAACACGACCCTAACCAGGTTCAGATCGCTGCCTGCCAACCCTTCATAGGCCGCAATTTCGAGTTGCAGCGTTTCGATTATCCCAACTATGCAGCGGCGCGGGCCAATAGCGCCACCGGCAGCGATAAGTTCGATCTCCCCTATCTCGATCTCCCCGAAGATACCCGCTCCGCCCTGCTGACCCTCACAGGGACTGAGCTGTCTGAGCCCCTGCACGCTGACAGTGGCTGGTTCCGGCTGCAGCTGATCGATATCACTCCCTTACCCGAGGCAAGCCTCCCCTCTCAGATAGAACAAGAAGAACTCTGTCGCGGCGAGATGAAGCGGCAATCGATTCAAACATGGATTGAGGGTCTCTACCGTAAATCGACCATAGAGATCCCGGCAGAATTGAAGGAGGCGGACAATGGCTGAAAAATTTAAACGCCGCAAGCGCAATTACCTGATCAACAAAGACCTGCAAGGGAAAATGGTCCTGAAGTACCTGCTACTCACCGTCTGCGGCAGCATACTGCTGGGACTCTTCTTTGCTGCAGCTTCCTCCGATCATATAACGATCCGCTACGACGACAGCAGGGTCGAGGTTGGCAACACGCCCAGCATTCTGTTCAGCGAAATTCTGCAGAGCGGTGCGCTCTTCCTGCTCATCGGCGGAGTACTGATCATCCTCATCACGATTGTCCTGACCCACAAGATCGCCGGACCGCTCTACCGCTTCGAACAGACCCTGACGGCGATGTGCGAACGCAAGTACGACCATCAGATCTACCTGCGCAAGGGTGACGAAGGGAAAGAACTCGGCAGCCTGATCAATAATTGCAACCTGTTGCTCTCAAACGATATCCGCACGCTGAAGGCGCTCGCCAGCAAGCTGGAGGATGGGGATGCAAAACAGCAGATCCTCGATTTTCTGGAGTGCTACCAACTGGCCGACGAGACAATTCAACCCGACTGACATGGCTAACGCATGAGATACCAACGCCCTCTGCTGCTCCTGCTCGTCATACTCGGGCTCATGGCAGGACAAGCCAGCGCAACAGAGCTTAAATCGGCTTTTGCGCTGATTAAATATGCCGACGTCAAGCTGCTTAAGACCTTCAATAAAAAGGTTGTAAGCAGTCGCTACGGCTTAGGGTTCGGTGCAAAAGGATCGGGCACAGCCGAGGAAACAGCGATTAAGCAGGCGGATATGCTGATTGGGCGCGTTCAGGAGATCCTTGACATGCGCCCCAAGGGCCTGCATTTCGGCATCGAGATCCTGGCCAGCACAAAAGAGGTCCAGGCCGTCTACCTCAAGGAATACAGGCGCAAGGTCGACTTTATCGCCTACTATTCGCCACGCAGTGAAACCGTCTATCTGGCCGCCAACCGCCTGCAAAGAGCCGTCATCGCCCACGAAATCGCCCACGCCGTCATCGACCGCTACTTCGACAAGGCCCCACCGGTCAAGATCCATGAGCTGCTTGCGCAGTATGTGGAGAAACAGTTGTGAGCGCGAAGCGCGAAACAACAGGGGCGAGAAGAGCCAGAGACGCGACCAGGCGAGATTCTGCACTGACAGGTTGAATTCGCGATTTTTCCGCCTTCGGCTTCGCCTTTTCGGGTTCAGCCTTGTCCCGCTTCAGCCTTTTCCCCGCTCCAGCTTTTCTAATCTCTTCCGCACCCAATCCGGACGCGGATCGATCAGGATCGCGGCACGATAGGCTTCGATGGCGCGATCGCGCAACCCTTCGCGCTCATACAGAATGCCCTGGCGGGCGAGCAGATGCTGGTTTTGCGGAAAGAGCACCAGACCATGACGCGTGAGTTCAAGGGCTTCGGCATAGCGCTTGGCCCGCTCGAGAAGCTCGAGGTATCTCCAGAAGATCCGCGAATCAGGCCGCTCTTCGCTGCTTGCGTACTCAACCCCGCGCCGATAGGCTTGCTCAGCCGCGTCCAAATCGCCCATCGCTGTCATGACATCGCCATAAACCGACCAGGGAAAGCTAAGCTCGGGTAACATCCGCACCATCAGCTTACGCTCAACCCCACGCAACACCAGCTCTTCAATGGCCTTGGAAGTCTGTTCGGGTCGCTGCGCAAGTCCCGCGCGCAAAACCTGAAAGCCCTCATCCAGGCGCCCTTGCGCGATTAAAAAACCCGCCAGTTCACGCCATGCCTCCCAATTCATGCCCGCAGAAGCGAGAGCGCCGCGCAAGACGGTCTCGGCTTTGACCAATTCTCCCTGGGCAAACAAGATCCTTGCTGCCTGGCGTAAACTTTCATTGTCCAAGGGTTTCAGCGCGAGGCTGCGCACCTGGGCAAGCAATGAGCTCTTAAGATCGCCGCGCAGCGCAGCGGCAGTGCCACGGGCCATGGGATAGACTGCATTCAAGGGCGCAAAAGCTTCCGCATCCGCGCCGAGGCGCTCGATCCTGCTCAGCTCATCAGCGCTGGCCCTTGCCAGATCCAATGAAGCGACCTCAGAAAATTTCTGGGCCGCAACATATTCACCCATCGAAATTGCCCCGAGCAGAAACAGGCTGAGACCCAGAGAAATACGCAAAACCTTTCTCCAGTTGAGGCTGAGTTCCGGTAATTCACAGTTGTTGCGCCGAGAACTGCTGTGGCTCGCTGCGACCAATACAGAAAAGAGCAGAAACAGGTAGAGACCGTTTGCCGGGATGGCCAGGTTGAAATCGGTAATACTGTGCAGGAGGATGGCCACCAGCCCGGCGAGGACCCCGAGCGAGGTCAGTTTTGTGCGCTTATTGCGCCGTCTCTTAAGCGCAGGAACAACAGAGCCAAGCAGACTGGCCCAAAACCAAACCACCAGCCCGACCCCCAGCAGGCCAAGATCGGTGACTAATTCGATGTAATCATTGTGCGCATGGTCGACGGTAAGCCCAGGCGCCTTGGCCGTCTGCCAGGCTGGATAGGCATCAATAAAGGTTCCGGCGCCGCTCCCGGTCCAGGGTGCGGCCAGCAAAAGCTGCAGGCTATCTGCCCAATATACCAGACGTTGATCTTTCAGCCCGCCGGTTTCATAAAAGGTGTTGGAAAAACGTGCCAGCAGCGGTTCCCACCCGAAAAACCCACAGAGGCCGACGGCGCCGATTAAGACCAGCACAAAAAACAACATCTTGCCGTGCAGATTGCCTTCCGCCAGCAGCAGAATCAGCAGCACAAAACTGGCACCAAACAGGCTCAGGGTGCCACCGCGCGAAAGACTGAAGAAGACCGAAACCATGGCGAGAATGGTAAACAGGCCGTAGAGCAGCCCCTGACTCAACTGAGGGTCGGTGAACAGTTCAGTGAAACGATCGCGTAAACTGCCGTAGCCGCTAGCGGGAAAGGTGAGCAATGTGCTAACGACCAGCAGGGGGAAAACCATACCGATCAAGCTGGCGTAATGGTTCCCGTTGACGAAACTTGCAAAATGGTGGGAGGTTCTGGCTGGCCAGTCGGCAAAGAACCAGAAAACCTGTTCAGACGGCAGGAAAAACTGCACCAGGCCCAAAAAGGCGTAAGCCCCGACAAACCAGACCAGATACTTAAGGAGACGGCGCAGAAAGCGCGAATCGCTGCAGAGATTGGTCGCAGCCAGATAAAATCCGCTATAAGCAGCAAAGCGAAAAAACTCGTTAAGGCTGGCGGCAGGATTCAGGCTGAGCGGTCGCCATGCACCCGGATCCAGAACCCAGAGTCCCTGCTCCAGATAGGCCGAATAGCCGGGTGAAAGCAGCTGCAGAACAAACGGCGGCAGCGGCAGAAGCTGAATCAAGAGCCACCCGCAAAACAGGCTTAAGGGGATCATCCCGGGGGGCATACGCAGCTTCTCCCCCGCTGCTAACAGCAACAGCGGCAGGCAGATCCCTGAAAACGCCAGGACAAAGCGCGCCGCGTCTCCTGTCCCGCCCATCCATAACGGCATAAGCATGATAAGCAGAAGTAACCAGAGCTGGGCCAGCTGCTGCCGGTTGAGGCTGAGCGGTTGGGCGCTAGCCATGATCCCATTCCCGATCGGCAATCACCAGGGCAGGGTTGTCAGTCACCAGTTTACGCGCAGGTCCGGTGCCAATCAGTTTACAGGCCTGCTCGAAGCCCGCCTGCATCCTTGGTCTTCGCCAATCGGCAGCATGCGCATCGGACGCGATAAAATGGACCATCCGCTTTTTCAGCAGATAACGGGCACATTGGCGGACCGGCGAGCCAAAGTCACCGACAAGGCTGGCAGCTGTCAACTGCGCCAGCGCACCCTGGTCAAGCAAGGGTTGCAAGAGCTCAGGGTTTCGCAACAGGCTGGCGTTGCGTTCAGGATGGGCAATAATCGGAATCAACCCGAGGCGGCGCAGGGCAAATATGAGCTCAGCGGCCGAGGCCGGTAAGCGGTCATGAGGGAACTCGAGGAGCAGATAGCGACCTGCATTGATGGTATGGGTGCGCAGCTCGTCCAGAGAAAGGCTGTAATGATTCTCACCACCGGAGAGCAGCTGTAAGGGGATATCGCGGGCGGTGAATTCTCTCGCTAAATCTTCGACCCTGTCCCTGAGAGCAGAGGCCGCGAACAGCGGTTCAAGGATATGCGGGGTCGCCACCACCTGAGTCACTCCATCCGCGACCAGGGCCTCCGCCAGAGCCAGGGAATCCTCCAGGCGCTGGGGTCCGTCATCGACTCCAAAAAGGAGATGGCAGTGGAGATCGATCATGGGCGAAGACCAACGGGAGACGAGAAGAGAGCAGCAAGAACTGAGAAGAATCTCAAAGCGAACTTACGCGAACTTGGGTGCGTTTTCGCTTCATCCGCGATCCGATTATGCCGGCAATGGCATTGACTTCGATTATCCATGTCTTAGCTAAACCCTCAGGGATTTATTCGATCTCAATCTAAATATGGGTCTTCAATTCACCACAGGGACCCGGAGCTAAATTGAGAAAGTTCAAGACGTGAGAAAAAATAGTCCCGTCTCAGGCTTTTCCACCTCGGTTTATTAGGCCCCCGGCGTCTCCTCCCCATAGGTCCCGTATGAGCCATAATAGTACTGATAATAATAATCGGTCTTTTTCAAATCGAGGGCGTTAATCACGGTCCCCAGGATCGGGGCGTTGACCCCCTGCAGCATCTTGACTGCCTTGGTCGCCAGCTCGTAGGTGGTCAGCTTGGCGCGCAAAACCAGGACAGTCCCATCAACCACCCTGCTCAAAATTCGTCCATCGGCCACCGACAGCAAAGGCGGTGAATCGCAGATGATGACATCATAGGTCTGCTCGAGCTTTTCGAGCAGTTTCTCCAGCCGTGGCCCGGCCAGCAACTCAGACGGGTTCGGCGGGACAGGTCCCGAGGTGATGACCGCCAGGTTCTCCAGCGGACCAGCCTGAATCAGGCCGCCGCCCTGGCCACCGGCCAGCCAGTTGGACAGACCGAGGGTATTGGAGAGTTTCAGCACCTTGTGCAGGCGCGGTTTACGCAGGTCGGCGTCGACCAAGAGGACCCTTTTCCCGGCCTGGGCCAGGGTCACCGCCAGGTTGAGGGCGGTGGTCGTTTTTCCCGCTCCGGCCGCAGGGCTGGTGACCAGAATTTTCCTCGGGATGCCATCCACCGAAGAGAGCGAAACCGAGGTGCGGAGAACCTTGTAGCCCTCGGCAAAGGCACTGCGCGGTTTATCCAGCAGCGCCCGATCGATATCGCCCTCCTTCTCCTGCCACAGGGAGACCAGGCCCAGGGTTGGCAGATCCAGAAGCTTCTCGGCCTCCTCCGGGTACTTGATGGTATTATCCAGATACTCCACGAAAAAGGCCAGGCCGATGCCACCGAACAGACCGACTATGATCCCAAGCAACAGATTCTTCTTCTTATTCGGCGATACCGCGCTGACCGGAACCCGGGCATTCTCGACAATCCACAGATTGACCGTGTCGGACTCACCGGTAATGCTCTGTTCCTTCATCTGCAGCAACAGCGCATCATAGAGCTGTCGATTGGTCTGCATCTCCCGATTCAGCTGATCGTACTGGATCGATTTTTCATTCAGATTATGCGCCTCGGCCTTGGTTTTATCCATCTGGACACGCAGGTTGTCTTCCGCAGCACGGGCAAACTCGTACTCGTTGCGCGCCCGCTCAATCTGCCGGATGATCTCTTCAGTCTTCTTGCTCTGCAGGATATCCAGCTCGCCCCTGGCCTTGACCATCGTCGGGTGCTTTACCCCATATTTTGTCGAGAACTCACGAATCTTCTTCTCGGCCTGTAAAATATCGTTACGCAACAGCTGCAGGGTAGTATTGGCGGTCAGAGCCAGGACCCCTTCGGCGGCATCAAGGTCGTTTGCGACCCGGGTGACGCGTTGGTAGATCTCCTGCTTCTCCTTGCGCTTGGCTTCAACCCGAACCAGAGCAGTACTGATCTCGGCCAGACGTTGTGGCAGGACCGCCTTGCGGTTTTCAACCGATACCAGATCGTTGGCGCGCATATAGGCCTGCACCTCGACCTCCTTCTCGTTCAGCCGCTGGCGCTCCAGGTCTGCCTTGCGTGTCATCCATTCCATGGTGCGACGCGTCGCGTCCATCTTCATATTCAGCGACTGCTCGATATAGGCCTTGGCCAGGGTGTTGGCGATGAGTGCGGCAAACTCCGGATGGGTTGAGCGGTAACTGATATTGACCAGACGGGTCCCGCTAACCGGTGCGACATTGATTCCGCTCCTCAGCATGCCGGCGATAAGATCAACCTGCGACTCAGCCCCCGCCCCAGCCTGCTCCTGCGCCGACGCGGTCTCCAACTTTTTGCGCCGCTCAGCCAGGCCAGGAAAGGCACTCTTTGCGGAATCCAGCCCGAGGATCTCAACCACCCGCCGGGCGACCGCCTGGCTCTTGATCAGCTCAAACTGGGTTTCATAAAACTCGGGATCATAGGTCGGATATCGGTTGCCACCGGTCAGGTTATTATTCGCCACCTTCTCGATCATGACCTGGGTGTTGCCCCGATACTGCGGCCTGGCCGAGAGCGTGGCAAGGATCACCAGGGCCAGGGTCACAACCAGAAAACTCAACACCAGGGCGCGCCGCTTGTTGATGACGCGCAGATAGTCTCTTAAATGGATTTCTTCGTTCATGGGTAAAATTCAGGGATGAGGCGGGAGGTGAGAGGTGAGAGGTGAGAAAAAACAGATTTTCTCGCTTCGCGTCTCGCATCTCGCATTTCTAGATTAAAAGAATGACTCCGGTACAACCAAAACATCATCGGTCTGCACGATTTGGTTCATCGAAACACGCTCGAAGGTCTGCTCCTGGCCATCGACAATCCGGACCAGTTTGATCTTATTCTTGGCCGCGAGTTTCGAGAAACCGCCCGCCATGGTGATCGCCTTGATCACCGTAGTCCCCTCCTTGAGCTTGTAGGCATCCGGCTTACGCACCTCCCCGGTCACGTAGACCAGTCCGGCCTTCTCGACAAAGACGCTGTCATTATTAGCCAACAGCTCATCGACGCTGAAGGACTGCTTTCCCATCAGCTCGGTCAGGTCAACCTGAATCTCGCTGCTCCCCTCTGGCGACTTCTCATGGCGAATCGTGACCAGGGTACCAGCGTTGGCGGTCAGGCCACCGGCGCGCGAGATCAGCTCAAGCAGACTCATTTCACCCTGAAGCTCATAGAGACCGGGTCGCACCACCTCGCCGATGATCACAATCTTGTTGCTGCGATACTCCTTCACCAGCACCGAGACCTGCGGGTTGATCAGATAACCATCGGCCAGTTCCGCTGAGATACTGTCGCGCACCTGCTGAATCGTCTGACCGTCGACATTCACTTGGCCGATTAAAGGGAAGCCGATCTGACCGTCGGCGTCAACCCGCACCGTGGTCGTCAAGTCATCCATGTCGTAGACCTTGATCAGCAGCAGATCCCCCTCCCCGACCCGGTACGACATCGTGCCACCAAGGGCAGTCACGGCCTGCAACAAGAGTAAGACAAAGAGACTGAGCGCTAAAAACCTATTCATTACTGACTACATTTCCTGATAAAAGATAAAATAACTGGCCAGATAGCGCCAGGTCTTGAAGGGGAGCGAGACGCTGCATCAAAAGGTCCCGGTCAGGCTCAGAAAGACTTGGTTCGAAGAATAATCCAGACTACTGAAGTTCGACTCCCGGTCCACATAGCTGTAGCCACAGTTCACCTCAAACCATTTCTTCATCACGTAACCGAGCGACAGGCCTAACTCCAGGTAGTCGTCGACAAGCTCGGCGGTCTGGCTGCCTAAGGTAATCAGGCCGTCATATTCATCCCGCGACAAGCCGGCGCGCGCCGTAACCACCGTCTTTCGACCGAGCATCTGACTGAAGGTTGCATTGATCTCTGAGTTCAGCACGCCGCTGTTGCCGGCGAAACCGCCCTCCTTGAGCTTGCGCCAAACCTGCAGGTTCAGGTTGTTCTTCTCGGTAAACTGGTGATCGAGTTGCAGTTCGTATTCAAACAGCTCGCGGTCGCTTAGGCCACTGCTGCTTTCCCTGTTGTTCAAACCGAATTTGGCCAGTAGCTGCATTTTTTGCGTGGCATGGTATTCAATGCCAAGATAGATCAGCTGTTGCTGGCTATCGCTGACGGTTGAGCTGTCATAATTGATATCGAGAAAACTGTACTCGGTAAAAAACTCGGATTTTTGTGACCAGCTATAAAAGACAAAAGCAGAGAGCTTGTTATCGCTCCGATCAAGAAAACTATTCGCGGCATCGGCGAAGTCGACAAAATAATTACTCAGTTTAAGCCGCAGACCGAAACGCTCATCGGCAACCGGGGTTTCAACTTGCAGGCTGACCAGGTTTGAGTCGTAATCGTTCTTAACCTGCGAGACTCCGACCGCATAGCCTTCGAAACTCCGCGTATAGACGTCCTGCAGTTCGAAGATCAGTCCGCCGGTGGTGGTCCAGCGCAACAGACTCTGCAGATAATGGTTGGTGAGATTTTCACTGTTGAATTTCTGCAGGCGTCGAATGTCAGCCTCATAACTCAAATAGGCGTTGAAGGGTCGCTCATCATCCTCGCCGAAGGTGCCCAGGGAAACGCCCCCCGCAGCGGTCGTTTCGGTCACGGTCTTCTGGCTCGGCTGGAGCCCGCCGGGGAAAGAGAGCCAGATGGCCGGAGTCAGGGTGGTGATGAGTTCGTTTTCCCGACTATCTCGCGTATTGAACAGGTTGTCGGTAAATGTCTGCGTCACGCCGAAAGAGGGGTTGATATATCCGCGCTGGGTATCGAAGAGCTCGTCGGCCGTCTGCGACTGTCCCAGGGGGATATCGTTCGGATCCGTTGCGCCAGACGCGGCAACAACAAAAGTCAACAACATGATCGTTGTCAGCAACAAACAACGCATAGAAACCTCCATAAGTTGGGCGCATTGGCTAAAGCGCCCAGGACTTAATCATTAAATTGCATGCTCAAAGGGGCCGGACCGCCAGCCTGCATAGCAGCGAAATGCCGCGGCTCCCGTTGGCAATAAGGGATCCGGAATCAGAGCCGACTCGGGCTAACCGGTTTCGGCCGGGGATCCGGAGTTGGCACAGGCTCGACCTTTCCGGTCAAACTGGTGTAGCCAAGCCCCTGTTCAACGGCGCAGAATTCTCGCGCCATGAAGAGTTGCAGAGCGGTCGCTTCGGTTTCAAAGAGTTTGCTCGGGACCACATCGCAACTCAGATCGGCAGTCATCACGGCATTCAGAATAAGCTCGAATGAAACCTCCTGGTCGATGGCCAGTTGCAGCCCCTGGACGTCGGTGAGCTCGCCGGAATCGACCCGGGTAATCACTGAGTCCAGGAGTAACTTATCAGCAGCCAGCTTGTCGGTCGCCTGTTTTTCTGCGGCAGAGACAGAGGCGGCCGCCATAAGCATGGCCATCAACAGCAACATCAAAATCTGCATGATTCTAAAAATCTTCATGATTCTCATCTCCCGAAATTCATTCAGTCTTCAGCGTCCCGTCCCAAACACCACGGCAGGGACAGTTTTTAACAACAATTTCAAATCGAGCATCAGGGTCCACTTATCGATATATTCCAGATCCATACGCATCCACTGCTCGAAAGCGATGCTGTTGCGCCCACTGACCTGCCAGATACAGGTGATACCCGGCTTCATCGACAAGCGGCGCCGTTGCCAGGGATCGTACTGCTCAACCTCGGCGGGAAGCGGCGGCCGTGGGCCGACCAGGCTCATCTCGCCGCGCACAACGTTGATTAACTGAGGCAGTTCATCGAGACTGGTTTTACGCAGCAGGTTGCCAATCCGGGTCACGCGCGGATCATGGGTAATCTTGAAGACCGGCCCCTCCTGCTCGTTCTGATCCTCAAGCCCCTTACGCAGCTCTTCAGCGTTGACCACCATCGAACGAAACTTATAGAGGCCAAAGGTTCGTCCATTCAAGCCGCTCCGTTCCTGCCTGAAAAATACCGGGCCCTTACTGGTCAACTTGATCGTCAGCGCAATACAGGCAAAGAGTGGCGATAACAGCAGCAGACCTAAAAAAGCGCTACAGCGATCGACCATATCTTTCAGGGTCAGTTCAAAGACGCGACGCGGCCCCGAAGAGAGTGACATGGTCGGCATGCCGACAAAATCCTCGATATTCAGCGAGGCGACCGAGGGTTGAAATTTCAATTTGTGAATCTGCCAATCAGGCAGGATGCGGATATTGATGCCGAGTTCCTCGGCGAAGGAGATATACTCCATCACCCCGTCAATCTTGCGTAACGGCATGGCAAAGACAATCTCGTCAACCGCAAAGTTAAGCAGCAGGGTCTTGAAATCAGCCATCGCGCCGATGATTTTGACCCCTTCGGCGACATCTTCTTCATAACGACTATCATCGGTTTCGAGACAACCAAGGATACGATATCCGTAGTGACTCATCGAACTCAGGTAGCGGATCAGATCCTTGG